>NZ_LR743509.1:1200000-1500000 GCF_902712875.1 Hyphomicrobium sp. ghe19
GGGACTCTTCCGCCGCGGCCTGGATCGCGTCGCTCGGGGATGGCGGGGATTTCGGCCGTCAATTCGTTCTCGATGCGCCAATGCTCGGCCGCGTCAAGGGCCGCGGCTTCAAAACGGCGCTGGACGTCGGCTGTGGCGAAGGCCGCTTCTGCCGAATGCTGCGAAATGAAGGTATCCGGCCGCTCGGGATCGATCCGACTGCAGCCCTCGTTGCGCGGGCGTTGGAACTCGATCCGGATGGAGCCTACCGCATCTGCCGTGCCGAAGAGTTGAACGAGCCGCCGGCTTCGTTCGATCTCGTCGTCTGTTATCTGACGCTGATCGACATCGCCGATATCTCGCGCGCGGCATCGCGGTTCATCGAGGCTTTGCGACCCGGCGGAACGCTTCTCATCGCCAATCTCACGAGTTTCAGCACGGCAGCGATCGACGGCTGGACGACGGATGCGGATGGGCGACGGCGGTTCTGTATCGACAACTATCTCGAAGAGCGGGCGGAGTGGGTCGCCTGGCGCGGGATCGAAATTCGCAATTGGCACCGGCCGCTCAGCACATACATGTCGCTCTTCCTCGATCATGGATTGATCTTGCGCCATTTCGCGGAGCCTTCTCCGACTGGCGGCGATCCAGAAGTCGCCGAGCGATGCCGCCGCGTTCCTTATTTTCACATCATGGAATGGGAGAAGCCCGCGGCTTGAGAGGATTGCGAGCGATGATGCTGCGGTGCGAAACGCATCTACCTTTCCTGTAATTCACTGATGACCATCGGGAATATTCGGTATATACGCGCCGCATTCTTCCTGCCGAGGAGCACTTTCTCATGGTTCGCACGCGTTCTTTCAGACTGCTGGCTCCAATCACCGTCGCGGCTTTGGCGTTCGCGCTTCCCGCGCTCGCAGACGACCCCATCGTCAAGCTGCCGGCGACACCGGCGCCCTCAGCGGGTCCGACGATGTCGGCTGCGACAGAGTTTTGCGGCGACGCTTCCGGTAAGGCCGAAGAATTGATCACGCGCTATTCGTCGAAGGCTGGTTTGCAGAATGTTTATACGAGCGATCTGTATACCGCTTTCAGCGACGATCCGAAGAACGCGACCGTGATGTACACGTTCACGACCAAGCACAATCCCGCTTATCCCGCCGCTGTCTGCCGCAAGGTGGTGCACGAGGGGGATGCCCTCACAGTGCAGATGAAGGTCGTTTGCGACGGCAAGCAAGAGGCGTGCGCCAAGCTGCAGAACGACTTCAACGTGATGACGGCGAAGATGCAGGCCGAGGTCGATCAGCAGATCGCGGCTCAGAAGAAGTAATTTTTTCCGCGAGCCGTGGCTCCCGGCTTTCGCAGGGATGACAACGGGGGTGAAGCACAAGGTGCCACCAACTCAATATCATCTTCGGCTTTGGGCCGAGGGATCCCCCCACGGTTCAACTCATTTCTGCTGCTTGATGTGTCCTCGGGACAAGCCCGAGGATGACACTTTGAATATGTGGCCGACGGTGGGAGGTTTTGCTCCACGACGAGGGCGGATCGTCGGTGGACGGTTGTAGTTAGCGAGATGTTAATGGGTCATTAAGCATAATAGCTGAAGCAAGAGGAATGAAGCGGCGCACCGAGTCCGCGCGCCGGAGCGGAAATTCCATTTATTTAAGAGATTTCACCATGACGCCGATCCAAGGCACCGCTTCCACGGCTCTTTCCATCCTTCAGCGCATGAATAGCTCCAAGGGAGCCGCACCGGACCCGGCTGTCAGCGGGCAGGGAACTGCCTTCCACCCGTTGGAGATTGTCAGCAACGCCAGCAAGCAGGCGGCTGAGAAGGTCGTCGCCATCCTCAACGAACAAGGTGGCACGATCGATCTTTCCAGATATGGCTCAGCGAAGACCTCGGTCACCGCTGGAGATAATGCCACGACTCCCACAGAGGATGTGAATGCGGCTCTCGCGGCCCTGAACCATGTCACGATCTATTCCGGCGACGGCAATGACTATACCTCGGTTCAGAAATACGCGACGATCCATTCCGGGGGTGGGAATGATATCTTGCGCGCCTACGACCACTCGACGATCGATGCTGGTGACGGAGATGACTGGGTGCACGTCTACGATCACGCTGCGGTTGATGGCGGTGCCGGCAATGACGAAATCCGTACCTACGACTATTCGACAGTCGACGCCGGCGATGGCGACGATTTCGTTGTCACACTCGGCAACTCGACGATCAAGGGTGGCGCCGGAAACGACACCCTTGTCGTCAGCAGTAGGCGTAGTGAGCAAAATTCGACCTTTGACAACGCGACTGTCGATGGCGGGGACGGGGACGATTACATCCAGGTCAACGGCAACTCCACGGTGATCGGCGGGACCGGCAACGACACGATCCGGCTGATAGGTGACGGCAATACCGTCATCTTCAATAAAGGCGATGGGCAAGACACTATCGGTGTTGGCCGAGGTTACGCCAATGCCAAGGATAGCGCCACGATCAATATCAAAGGCTACAGCGCCGACGATGTCACGGTAACCCGCGACACGGATAAGGTCACCGTTTCGTTCAAGGGCTCAGATGACGCGATTACGGTGCAAGTCAGATATAACGCCTCCGCGAAGTTGGCCTTCGAGGACGGCTCCGCCATCGACGTAACACCAGCGAAATTTGCGACGCTGAAGGAAGTGCATGCCTACACCGATGCGCTTTTCGGCGATCCTCGGCCGATTCCTATGTAGGTAATGCCGCTCTGACCGTTCGGAGCGAACCGCGAGCGAACGTATGCGGATCGTTGCCGTGGATTCCGGTCTTCGGCCCTGATGACGGAGTTGAGCCTTTCTTTTTCAACTCGCGCCTGGTGCTTGATGGATCCTCGGGACGAGCCCGAGGATGACAACTTGAATTTGCGCGGGCGGCGCAGAGGCTTCCTCAATTCCAGGTGTGGAGGAGGATCTGGAAATCACTGCCATTGCGTTTGACGACATTCACCCAGTTGCCGCCGTACTGCTTTGACGCTCCGTTCTCGCCCGGTCCGTTCAGCTGCCACTTGCCGCTGGCAATCAGCGTGTCGCCGTTTTCGATGACGTTATCGACGGCGATCTTGTGATCGGAGAAGCCGTTGGCTCGAAGATCCTTGAAGAAGTTGCCGATCGCTTCAGGGCCTTTGACCGGCGCGCCGCCAGCGGGAATGACCAAAGCATCGGGAGCGTAAAAACCGCCGAGGGTCGCCGTGTCTCCTTTGTTGAATGTGTCGTCCCACTTGGCAGCTTTATTCGCTACTTCGCTTGTCATCGATTTCTCCTTGTCTTCACGTGAATTCAAACAATGCATTCTATTGGCCGGTTCCGTGCTCTCGCCTGATGAGAACGGCTCCGATCCCGCTTCGGCGTGGATCTCCACGAATTGCCGCCGGTGGAATGGAAGGAATAACTCGCGCGGCGGCTATTAGTGCCCCGCGAGCCATATGTGGCCGACATGGCGCATGCCGGTCATAGAGAACGACGATGCGATCGTCGCTGATGGCGCGGACAGTTCGCGCTCAAATTGCCGGCAAGGCGTCTGCCTATGCTGTCTTCGCCATCGCCGCTTTGAGGTTGGCGTCGACCTTTTGTAGGAAGCCGGTCGTCGACAGCCATTTTTGATCGGGGCCGACGAGGAGCGCCAAGTCCTTCGTCATGTAGCCCGACTCGACAGTCTGAATGCAGACGCGTTCGAGCGTCTTGCAGAAGTTCAGTAGCTTTTCGTTGCCGTCGAGCTTGGCGCGGTGTCCGAGGCCGCGCGTCCAGGCGAAGATCGACGCGATCGAATTGGTCGACGTTTCCTTGCCCTTCTCATGCTCGCGGTAATGCCGCGTGACGGTGCCGTGGGCTGCCTCCGCTTCGACGGTCTTGCCGTCCGGCGTCATCAGCACGCTCGTCATGAGGCCGAGCGAACCGAAGCCCTGGGCAACCGTATCGGACTGAACGTCGCCGTCGTAGTTCTTGCACGCCCAGACGTAACCGCCCGACCACTTGAGCGCGCTCGCCACCATGTCGTCGATGAGGCGATGCTCGTAGGTGAGCTTGCGCTTCGTGAATTCGGCTTTGAACTCCGCCTCGTAGACTTCTTGGAAGATGTCCTTGAAGCGGCCGTCGTAGGCTTTGAGGATCGTGTTCTTCGTCGACAGGTAAACGGGATAGTTGCGCGAGAGGCCGTAATTGAGCGAGGCGCGCGCGAAGTCGCGGATCGATTCATCGAGATTGTACATCGCGAGCGCGACGCCTGCGTCCGGCGCCTTGAAGACTTCCTTCTCGATCACCGTTCCGTCCTCGCCGACGAACTTGATCGTCAGCACGCCCTTGCCGGGGAACTTGAAATCGGTCGCCTTATACTGGTCGCCGAACGCGTGGCGGCCGACGATGATCGGCTGGGTCCAGCCGGGGACGAGGCGCGGCACGTTCTTGCAGATGATCGGCTCGCGGAAGATGACGCCGCCCAGGATGTTGCGGATCGTGCCGTTAGGGCTCTTCCACATTTCCTTCAGGCCGAATTCTTTGACGCGCGCTTCGTCGGGCGTGATCGTCGCGCATTTGATGCCGACGCCATGCTTCTTGATGGCGTTGCCGGCGTCGATCGTCACCTGGTCGCTGGTCTTGTCGCGGTTTTCGACGCTCAGATCGTAGTATTCGAGATTAACGTCGAGGTAGGGGTGTATCAGTTTGTCCTTGATCAGCTTCCAGATAATGCGGGTCATCTCGTCGCCGTCGAGTTCGACGACGGTGCCTTCAACCTTGATTTTTTGCATGGGATGTCTCGCGAAGAAGAATGGAAGCTGGAAATTAAGACCATAACGACACGGTCGCGGCTCACGAAGTGAACCTTCGCCGCAGTCGTGCGGCAGATCTCGGATTGGTTCAAGTTCGAAGCGAAAAGAAGCGTGGATGTTGGGCGCGATCCCGCCTAATTGTACGCCAACAACGGCAAGCACTTGAGGCGCGCGGAGGCGTCATTGAACGTCGAAACCGAAACAATGAAAAACGAGGCTGCGCCCGAGATCCGCATCGGGGGCGGCGTACCTGTGATCGGTCCTGGGGACACTCCGGTCGCCGAGGTCGTGCACGCCTGCCATTCCGCGTCGATCGACCAGGGGCTCGCAGCGCTCGCTATCCCAGGTCTCGACCGCGAAACGCTCGAGCCTGTGCTGCAGTATTGCGCCGGGCTTCGATGCGTTGCCGACAACGTGTCGTGCCCGGGCTGCAAACGGCGCACTGAGGCGCTGGGGATCGAGACGCTCGATCAGTTCATCCTCAGCAAGAAGGAGGTGATCGTCGGCGATGGCCGCGTTCGCCTCAAGGGTGAGGGGACGGAGACGGTTACGACGCCGTGCCTCGAAACGCTTTCCAAGCAGTGGTCGGGCGAAAATTACTGGTTTTGGGCGCGCCGCGTCATTCGCAAGCTGCGGCATGGGTTGCGGCGCGCGCATATGCGGGGCGAGCCCGTTGCGGGTGAAGGCGAGACGCCGTCCGTCATTCTGATGGAGCCACAACTCGCTGATAACATCGGGATGGTGGCCCGCGCCTGCGCGAACTTCGGGCTCGACGATCTGCGCCTCGTCAGCCCGCGTGACGGCTGGCCGAATGAAAAAGCGCGGATCGCGGCGTCGGGCGCGAACTACATCATCGACGATGCGCGGGCGTACGGAACGCTGGAAGAGAGTATCGCCGATCTGAACTGGGTCGGGGCCACGACGGCGCGCCAGCGGGATCTTCGCAAACCCGTTCTGACGCCGGAGCAGGCTATCGTCGAAATGCGGAAGCGGATCGGCCGCGGCGAGCGGTGTGGGGTGCTGTTCGGGCGCGAGCGTAACGGTCTCGAGACGAACGAGGTCGCGGTGGCCGACGCATTCATCATGATTCCAGTAAATTCTCGTTTCGCTTCTCTCAACCTGGCGCAGGCGGTGCTGCTGACGGGATACGAATGGATGCGCAGCGACGCCGGGCGAAGTCTTGGCCGGGTTACAACCTACGAGAAGCCTCTCAGCGAGGGGCTCTACATGGGACGGGACCGGCCGGCCACGAAGGAAGAACTGTTTGGTTTATTTGAACATTTGGAGCGCGAGCTCGAGGCCAACGGGTTCTTCAATCCCGCCCATCGCAGATCTGCAGTGTCACAAAATCTGCGTACACTCTTGACGAGGCTCAATGCGACAGAGCAGGAAGTCCGCACCCTTCGTGGCATAGTTGCCACGCTTTCACAGGGCAAAGGAAGGGCCCGAAAACAGGGGGAGTAGGTGCCTTCATATAGCCAAGTTTTGGGCCGAGCGATGCCAAGTCGATAGTCTACTGGCAATATGCAACGTGGCCACTGCAAGGGCCGCGCCTGGATTTCGCATTCACTAAAAAAGAAAATCGAAGAGGCGCTACTGGAGATGTGGATGAACACGAGGGCGGGGGCAGTGTTTGCGGGTGCGATGGCGTTGTCGCTTATGGGTACGGTGGTGCCCGCTGGCGCGCAGGAGCTCAGCGAGCATGCTGTGAGATCATTTATGGAGTATGCGTGGTCGCTTACGCCGCAGCAATTCTCCAAGCCTGATGGGTCGGTCATCGTGATCGACAAAACGAAGAAGGCTGAAGTCGAGGTTCCGCTCGACGTCGCCCGCGACGTGATCAAGGCCGGCCGGCTTTCGGCTCACGCCCAGATCTGCGATCTGCGTGACGATCAGGTGCTCAATCACCGGGCCATGATGCGCCGGGAAGAGGCCAAGAAGAAGTGGACCCAGCAAAATCTGGTCTATATCAGCCAGTTGCACCTGACGACGGTCATGCTTTTGACCGGGCGGATCAAGCTCGTCGAGAAGGAGGGCGACAAGGAAGTCGTCGTCGACGAGAAGAAATCGCCCGCTCAGACGTGCTCGGACGAGCAGCGCAAGAAGGTTAAGGAAATGATTGCGGCTTACGTCGCCGCCAGCCCGCCGCCGAATTTCGCGGCCGCCGCGCCGCCTGCGGCCCCGGCTCCGGGCGCTCCTGTCGCAACCGGGTCGACTTCGGTCACGGAAACGACGATCGATAAGAAATAAGCGGCAGATAGGCCGTTGACGAGGCGGCCGGACGCCGGTAAACCCTGTCTTCTTCGCGGGTCCTTCGGGGCCCGCGTTTGATTTGTGCGCACCCGTGGCGGGACTGTCGAAGGTCCATGCCTGTCGGCCCTCAAGTTGAGGGATGAGGAGGGGGCGCTCCAAAGTCACGGTTCAACAGAACCGTGCCATAACTCATGGAGTGCTAGAAGATGACTAAGCGCGTTCGCGCCAAGCATAAGATCGACCGCCGCCTCGGCGAGAACATCTGGGGCCGTCCGAAGAGCCCGCTCAACCGCCGCGAGAGCCGTCCCGGCCAGCATGGCGAGCGCCGCTCGGGCAAGCTTTCCGATTTCGGTCAGCAGCTCAAGGCCAAGCAGAAGCTCAAAGGTTATTACGCATCGATTTCGGAGCGTCAGTTCCGTGCGGCTTACGATGAAGCTTCGCGCCTCAAGGGTTCGACGTCGGAGCACCTGATCGGCCTTCTCGAGCGCCGCCTCGACGCGCTCGTCTACCGCGCCAAGTTCGTGCCGACGGTGTTCGCCGCTCGCCAGTTCGTCAGCCACGGCCACGTGACCGTCAACGGCAAGCGCGTCACCGTTCCGAGCTACCGGCTCAAGATCGGCGATGTCGTCGAAGTTCGCGAGAAGGCGAAGCAGCTTGCTCTCGTTCTCGAAGCGATCAAGAGCGCCGAGCGCGATCTGCCGGATTACATCAACGTCGACCACAGCAAGATGACGGCATCGCTGACGCGCGTTCCGGCACTGAGCGACGTGCCGTATCCGGTCCAGATGGAACCGAACCTCGTCGTCGAATTCTATTCGCGCTAATCGCTCACGCTGGCTGTTCCGCGCGAAGGCGCGGGCCAGCTCCGCGGGGGCGGCGCTCGCGCCGTCGCCCGGTCGGGCTCACGGCCGTCGGCCGAAGTGTTTTGTGAATTTGAAAAGGCTGCCGTTGAGGCGGCCTTTTTTGCTGTGTCGCGCAATCCAAACCCTCATCGACATAGCTCTGTTCGTCATTTCCTTATGAGGAACAGTCATTCGCTCTCGACCCGCTATGTGCGTAGAGTGCGTTCATAAAAACGATGCTCTCTTGGGGGGAAGTGCACATGGCAAGCGTCGAAACGGGGACTCTCGCCGATCGACAGACGACAGGCATTACCGGGCCGGAACGAAAGGTCATTTTCGCGTCTTCGCTCGGCACGGTTTTCGAGTGGTACGACTTCTACCTTTACGGCTCGCTTGCGACCATAATCGCCGCGCAGTTCTTCTCGCTGAAGGATCCGGCGGGCAACTTCATCTACAATGAATCGACGCGCAACATCTTCGCTCTGCTCGCGTTCGCTGCCGGCTTCATCGTCCGGCCGTTCGGCGCCATCATCTTCGGACGGATTGGCGATCTCGTCGGGCGGAAAAACACCTTCCTCGTAACGATCCTGATCATGGGCCTGTCGACCTTCGTCGTCGGCTTGTTGCCGAGTGCAGCGTCGATCGGCATCGCGGCGCCGATCATTCTGATCGCGCTTCGTCTGCTGCAGGGCTTGGCGCTCGGCGGCGAGTACGGCGGCGCGGCGACATACGTTGCCGAGCACGCTCCGACCGGACGGCGCGGCTTGTATACGAGCTGGATACAGACGACGGCGACGCTCGGCCTATTCCTGTCGCTCATCGTCATCCTTGCGGTCCGTACCATCGTCGGCGAGGATGCATTCAAGGAATGGGGCTGGCGCATTCCGTTCCTCGTCTCGATCCTTTTGCTCGGGGTCTCGGTCTGGATCCGTCTGTCGCTGTCGGAATCGCCGGCCTTCAAGAAGATGAAGGAGGAGGGCAAGGGCTCGAAGGCACCGCTGACCGAAAGCTTCTTGCACTATCCCAACAACAAGTACGTTCTCTTAGCGCTGCTCGGCCTAGTCGCCGGCCAGGGCGTCGTTTGGTACACAGGCCAATTCTACGCGCTGTTCTTCCTGCAGAGCATCCTCAAGGTCGACGGCTACACCGCGAACCTCCTGATCGCGTGGTCGCTCTTGCTCGGCACGCTTTTCTTCGTGTTCTTCGGGTGGCTGTCGGACAAGATCGGCCGCAAGCCAGTCATCCTCGCCGGCTGCCTGATCGCCGCTCTCACATATTTCCCTCTCTTCAAGCTCCTTGCCGAGACGGCCAATCCGGCGCTCGCTCATGCGATCGAGACGGGGCAGGTGAAGGTCGTAGCTGACCCAGCCGAGTGCGGCTCGCTGTTCAACCCCGTCGGCACGCGCAAATATACGACCGCTTGCGATAAGGCTCGCGACTGGCTCGCAAAGGCGTCGGTCAAGTACACGACCGAGGCTGGACCGGCTGGTCAGCCGGCCAAGGTTGCGATTGCGGGCAAAGAAATTGCTGCCGCCGACCTTGAGAAAGCCGTCGGCGATCCGAAGGACAAGATCACGGTCGGAAGTCAGGCGATCACCGAAGCGGGCTATCCGACGGCGGGGGATGCAAGCATCGTGAAGTTGTCCAGTCCTGTCGACATCTTCAACCCTCAGGCCGGCACCGTGATCGGTATCCTGTTCATCCTGGTGCTCTATGTCACCATGGTCTACGGGCCGATCGCGGCAGCGCTGGTCGAACTCTTTCCGACCAAGATTCGCTACACCTCGATGTCATTGCCTTATCACATCGGCAATGGGTGGTTCGGCGGCCTGTTGCCCGCCACCGCCTTCGCGATGGTCGCCGCGACAGGGGACATCTACTACGGCCTCTGGTACCCGATCGTGGTTGCGGCGGCGACGGCCGTGATCGGCTTCCTGTTCATTCCGGAAACGAAGGATCGCGACATCCATACGATCTGACGCGAGCGCCGATGCGCGTTGAAAATCAAAAGGCCGCCCTCGCTGGCGGCCTTTTTTGTTTACGCACTTCCGCGAGTGGCGCGATCTCTCTCTCTCCATCATCCCGGCGAAGGCCGGGATCCATCCAGGCCGGATACTTGCGATGAATGGATGCTTGGACAGATCCCCGCCTGCGCGGGGATGACGTTTGACGGCCGAGGATAACCGTTGGTGCTCGACGTTCAGCGTTTGCCGTAAAGATCGTTGAACGCCACCATGACGTGCTCGCGGTAGGCAGGGCGGGCTTTCAGCCGTTCATACCACGCTTCGACGTTCGGAAGGCTCGGGCGCTCGATTTCGATGCCGTAGTAGCGGAAGAGAAGAGCGCCTGTCGTAATGTCGGCAAGGCTCAGGCTCTCGCCGAGCATGTGCTCTTTTCCCTGCAGCCAGCGATCGAGAAGCCCAAAATGCTTCGCGCTTTGCTCGACACCGCGATTGATTATCGACCAGTCTCTTTCCGCGTCGGGCGTGCGGTAGAAGGCCCAAAACACGTCATTGAGGAAAGCCGGCTGCAATGTCGTTGCCGACCAATCCATCCAGCGTTCGTAATTGGAGCGTTCAAAGGCATCGTCAGACCAGAAGCGGTCTTTGCCGTAGCGCGCCGCCAGGTAGCGAAGAATGGCGTGAGATTCCCAAACGGCATGTCCCTCGTCGTCGATTGTGGGAATGCGACCGTGAGGGTTCATGGCGAGGTATGCAGGTGTGTCGAGTTTCCCGAAGTCACCGCCCGCCGCGATGTGCTCGTGCGAGAGGTTCAATTCTCCGACGAGCCACATGACTTTTTGGACGTTCAACGAGTTTCGGCGTCCCCAGACTTTCAGCATTGCTTGTTTCGCTCATCAATCGATCTGCCCGTCGCGCGGGCGGCAACGATATAGCGGGATTGGGCGAGACATATCCAGGCCTCGCTCGTTCGATCCAAGATAGCGAACGATCTGCTCAGATGGTTTTCCATCCTCGGCGGCGGGCGATCGCGACGCCGGGATTTGGCGCGATGGCCGGGCCGCCATCGGGCCTGCGTTTGCGGCGACGGCGGCCGGAGGGCGGCTCGGCGTTGGCCCATCCGTACGCCAGGATCGTCATCAATGCCGAGGCCGCGAAGAAATAGACGCCCGGCAGCACGCGGGCTTCCGTATAGCCCGACGAGTTGACGTAGAAGATCATCAGCGCCAGCACCATGACGTCGGTCATCGAATAGCGGCCGATCCATTCCATCGTTGCGAACGACTTTCGGCGGAAATCATCCGGCATGTCGTGCGCGGTAATCAGCGTCAGCAGATAGAAGAGCTTCAGGAACGGGAAGAACACGGATACAGCGAACACGATGGCGCAGAGGAAATATTCGTTGTTCTCGAAGAGCGCGTACATGATCGTCAGGATCGAATGCTCGTTCGTCCAGACGTAGACGGTCGTGAAGCGGATCGTCGGCAATATGAGACCGAGCGCGAAGAATACGGTCGCGAGAATGATCAGGAAGCTCAGCGCGAAGTTGCGCCAGCCGGATGTCCTCGTCACTTGGCCGATGTCGGGCTGAGGCAATACGGGGACGAGTTCGGGTGCCGCGGCCATCCCATCGGTTCGTATCCACGCGTAAGAGAGGATCATCAGCATGACGGCCGCCGTGAAGAAGTAGACGCCGTTGAGGCTCGAGGCATCGTAGACGCCCTGGCTCTTGATGAAGAAAATCGTGAGGGCGAGCACCAGCACGTCGTGCATCGACCATTTGCCGAGCCATTCGAGCGCGCGCAGCCGGCCTTGATGGCGAACGATCTCAGCCGGGGGCAAGGTCGAGACGAGCAGCAGGTAGAGAAGTTTCGTTACCGGCAATAGAATCGAGAAGATCAGGACGATCAGTCCGAGGAACGTCTGGCCGTCGTGCAGCAGGACGCCGACAGTCGAGAGCAGCGAATGCTCCGTCGTCCAGAACGAGAAGGTCGTGAGCTTCAGGATCGGCATCGTAATGCCGAGCGCGAGACAGACGCTGGCGGTCAAGATCGTCAGCGAGAGAATGAAGCGCGTGCCGCCCAACCACTTGCCTCGCACAATCCGGCTCCTGTTGCGGCTACGGAGAGCCGTTCCGCCATTCTCGCGAGGCAGCACTTCCGTTCGGCAAAATTGAGACAGCGACGGGTCAAGCCGGACGCGGGCTGAAGCGCTACAACAGTTCTCGCGTAACGGGGAGGACAGTGCATGGCTGAGAGAGATCGTTCGCCGGGGAATTTCGATCCGGCGACGCATACGCCCGACGGGCGTCCACGAGCGCGCGGCCTCGAATTGCCGATGCCGGGTGTTACGGGGCCGCTGAATGCCGTTACGGACGTCGGCGGGGTGACCGTCGGCTTCACGACGCTTCGTAACAATGGGGGTACCGTCCATACGGGCATCACCGCGATCCTGCCGCGCGCGCCGGGAGATCTCTTGCACCCCGTCTGGGCGGGCGTCTTCTCGATGAACGGCAACGGCGAGATGACGGGCGCCCACTGGGTGCGCGATGCGGGGTGGTTCACCGGGCCGATCACGATCACGAATACGTTTTCGGTCGGTCTTGCGCATCACGCCACGCTGAAATGGATGGCAAAGCGCTTTCCTGCGCTCGGAGAGGCTCTTTGGGCGCTTCCGGTCGCTGCCGAGACCTATGACGGGTATCTGAGCGACATCGCAGGCTTTCACGTCAGCGAAGAGCACGTGCTGGCCGCGATCGATGGGGCGCTTTCCGGGCCGGTCGCCGAAGGTTGCGTCGGCGGCGGGGCTGGAATGATTGCGTATGAATTCAAGGGCGGAACGGGAACGGCCTCGCGGCGCACGGCGACGCGTCTCGGAGAGCATACAGTCGGTGTGCTCGTGCAGGCCAATCACGGCATCCGGCCGTGGCTGACGGTCTGCGGCAAGCCGGTAGGCGACGCCTTGCCGGGGCGTCGCTGCCATAACGTGGAACGGGGTTCGATCATCGTCATCATCGCGACCGACGCACCCCTGTTGCCCGGTCAACTCGAACGGCTGGCGCGGCGTGCAGCGATCGGCATCGGCCGAGGCGGAACGCCGTCCGGCAACAGCTCGGGCGATATTTTCCTGGCGTTCTCGACGGCCAACGATCCGGGCCCGCTGCCGGAGCCGCCGGCGCTGTCGTTCACGGCCGTCAGCAACGACGATCTGGATGGCCTTTATCTCGCCGTCGTGGAGAGCGTCGAAGAGGCTGTGCTGAATGCGATGCTCGGCGCGGAGACGACGACCGGCAAGCACGGCCGGATCGTCGAGGCGATCGACGCTGAAAAACTAAAAGCGCTCGTGCTTGGATGAAGCAGCGAGCGCTTTGATCGTAAGGCCGGGATCGCAACGTGATCCGGCGTCGCCAGAAAGCCTAGGCGTGCTGGTGCGAGTGGGGAATGCCCTTCTCGCAGATGAGGTCGTGGAGCTCACCCGCGGAGTACATTTCGCGCATGATATCGCAGCCGCCGACGAACTCGCCCTTGACGTAGAGTTGCGGAATTGTCGGCCAGTTCGAGAACGTCTTGATGCCGTCGCGAATGCCCGAATCGTCGAGAACGTTCACGTCCTTGAACGGCACGCCCAGATGCTCGAGGATCTTTACGGCGGTCGCCGAGAAACCGCACTGCGGAAACTGCTTTGTACCCTTCATGAACAATACGACGTCGTTATCGGCGATCGTTTTTGCGATGGTATCCTTGACGGGATCAGAGGCCATCCTGAGGCTCCTTATTGGTGCCGGGGCAGCCCAAACGGCGCACCCGCTTCGTTTCGAGATGTGGGCGAGACAGGCTGTTTAGTCAATCGGGCGGCAGCGCGGTGGTAAGCTGCAGGGCGTGCAGAACGCCGCCCATATTGCCGCCCAGGGCGTCATAGACCATCTGGTGCTGCTGAACGCGGCTTTTGCCTTTGAAGGCGGCTGAGACGACGTGCGCTGCCCAGTGGTCGTTATCGCCTGCCAAATCCTTGAGCGCGATCTGGGCGTCGGGAAAACGGGTTTTTATCATCCGTTCGATGTCGGCCGCTGGCATTGGCATTTACGTAAACTCCGGTTCGTAGCGGGGGGTGGTTTCGCTCAGCAATCTTTGCCCCGTTCGATCAGTTAGGGCAAGGCATGTGATCAGCCAATCTTATCGAATTGTCACGCGATTGCGATTGGACGTTATCAAGGAGCGTAGCTATCTTCTTGTTATTGGGGACGTCAAGTTCCCGAAGTCTAATGGAGGACACCATGAAGACCTGGACCAAGCCCGCAGTTCGCGAGCAGGAAGTCGGCCTGGAAGTTACGTCGTACCTTCCGGCTGAGATCGACCTGATCTAAGTCGATACTGCGTATTTGAATTCGAGCGCGGCGGCAGGAAATCTGCCGTCGCGTTTTTTTTGTGCGCGGATATCTCAGGAATGCAGAGACACCCGCTGCAGTCAGACGCAGCGGGTGTCTCTCTTTGGCCGAGGAGGGGGGAACGCCTCGGCTTCTGCGAGCCTACTGCTCGCAATCGATGGTGACCTTCACCCAGGGAAGATCGAGCTTGCATTTTCCGGATTTGGTGCGCGTAAGGACCTTGTCCAGCTGCAAGTCTCCAATCTTCATTTTGCCAAGCGCGCCGCCGATGTCGTCAGCTTTGCCCTCGTTGCCGGCGGTGTCATTATTTGCCGTATCGGCCGTCGCGTCAGATGACGACGGCGCGGGCGCTTTCATTTCATCGGATTTGTGCGTATCCGCAGCAGGTGCAGGCGAAGTCGGCTCGGCGCTCGCTTCCTTTACTGCAGTGGACGGTCCTTCGGTCGGCGCAGCCTTCGGTGCAACAGGGGCCGCGGGCTGAGCTAATGCAGCGGTCGCGACATCGGGTTTCTTGGCTGCGGGGGTATTGGCCTTTGCATCGCTCTGATTGCCGGGCTGATTACCGGGCTCACCGCAGAGCTGCAAATCTTGCGGCGCGCGTTTCCAGATCATCGTCTTCGACAGGAATTTCATGCCCGCGTAACCGAGGACCTTGAGGTCACCGTTTTCGAGCGGGGTCAGCTCGACATTGTACTTGCGGCCGCGTTCCGGCGAATAGATCCATCCGTTGTCCCAGCGGCCGCCGCCGACGGGGGCGACATCGCCGATGATTTGCTTGCCGCATCCATCCGCGTCCGTTGCCGATTGGACCCAAACGACATTGCCGCAAAGCAAGTCGCCGCAATGCTTGATCTCGACCGCACCGCGGCCGGTATCATTCAACCAGATGCCGGTTGGGTCGGAAGCTGCCGATGCGCTTCCGGAGACGACAGGCGCTAAAAAGGCGACGAACGCCGATGCGATGTATTTCCCTGCGCGCATGACATGATCCCTTTGGTGAATGATCTGGTTCGTTTCATCTCTCGGGCCTTTGTGCCTTAAACCTTCCAGGAACGCTGTTCCGGAGGAGACAACCCGTTTCGGATCGGACGCCAATATTTCGGTATCGTTGTACGGAATTTCCCGAATGGGCATGAAACGATCTTCCAGCCGCTAACGTAACGGATTGTGAGAGACCGAAAAACACCGGCGCCCGTTAAAGCGTCGACCGGTCGCACTATGCGCTCGGCGCTTCAATTTCTCGCATTGGAGCGCGGTTTAAGCTTTCAAAACAGGAGATTTCCCGATGATGAAGCCATTTCTGGCTGCGACGATGCTTGTGCTATCGGCCTCGGTTGTGTTCGCCGCAGACGACCTATCGACGAAGGAAATGAAGGATAATCCGGGCATTTCGGGCGGTGGTTCGACGGCCATGCCGACAGCCAAGCCCAACTCGGGCAGTCTTTCGGAAGGTCAAATGCAGCATCAGCCGGGCGTCAACAGCGATAATACTGGCAGGACCGACATGCCGAACGCGAAGCCGGCCGACAGTTCTCTTTCGCGCGAGGAGATGGATCAGAACCCAGGCGCGCGGAAATAGCGCGCGATGGCGAAACGCCGGTACTGACATGTACTGACAGGGTACCCGGCGTTTTTTTCGTAACCATTGTTGAAGTCAGGAGGGAGGCGAGCGCGGAGCGTCGCTTCCTTTTCTGTTTGTGCGAGCGAGCTTCGATATCAGGCTCTATTCCAAGCGAAGCTTCGCTTGGCGTTCGTGACCAATCGTTCTGTCGAGAACTGAAAATTCGCGATGGCGTTTAATGTGATGTGTGCATCGCATTGTCCCGCATTCCTGGGCGTTCGGTGAGGCGCCTGTGCCGGTTCCGGACGATGCTCAAGTTGCGCTTATGGGATGCTTATATTTTCGTTCTCGCGCACCCGTCGAATCTTTATGCGCGACATCCTACGTTGATCTTGCATCCGATCCGCTGCAGGAGCGTTGAATGGTAATGTCCTTCGATTTTCGTAAACACGCCGATTTTCAAAGTCGCTTCACCAGCGAAGCGGAGCAACGCATGAAGGAGAAGGAGCGCCACGACCGGCAGGCGGCGCTCATTTTCGCGCTTCTCATCGGGGCCTTCGCAGCGCTCGGCATCGTGTTGGTCATGAACAGTGCTTCGAGGGTCGGGCCCAACGACATGAGCGATTGCTCGTCGGTCCAGCCGGAGAGCGCGCGGCTTGCCTGTTTCGACGAACTTTCCCGCCATTCGAAATCCCAGCCGTTCAAGGGCGCGCCGCCAGCGGAGCTTGGCGGCAAGAAATAACTTTCGCAAAGGACATCCCGCATGCTCGTCAGCCAGCGTCGCGCGCAGCTGCTTCTCGAATATTGCATCCTTCCCAATACAGAGTTTCAGGGCCCGATCATCGGCAGGCTCGATGGACGCGATTTCTCGGAGTTCGTTCGTGACGAATTCGGCCGTCTCTTCGTCTATTCCGGCGTTGCGCCGCGCCGTTGCGATGGTCAGTTCGATCAGGACGCTTTGAAAGCCGGTGAATTCATCGTCCTGCCGGGTTTGATTTACCGGTACCGCGGGAAAGCGCGGCGGCGAGCGGCGTAGATTTCATCCCGGTTTCGACCAGCGGGCGATCGCTGAACCGATACTTGGGCCTATGCTTCTGCTCCCACTTCAGGGCGTACCCGAATCAACCTAACATCCGGCGTCAAATCTTCATTGGAGTGAACGGAGCAAGGGCGCTCGCGAAAATACTTCATTGCTCGGTGCAAAATGCGGACGGTCATCTGCCATTTCTTCAATGAGGAATACATGCTGCCGTGGTGGCTCGATCACCACCGGCGCGTCTTCGACCACGGCATCATGATCGACTACAATTCGACAGATGCAAGCCGTGAACTGATCAAGACGTTCTGTCCCAAGTGGGAAATTCACACCACGCGGAATGCCTATTTCGACAGTGCCTGCATCGATCGTGAAGTCGAGGATTACGAACGGACGTGCCGGTCGTGGCGCATGGCGCTCAATGTCACGGAATTTCTCTACGGCAATTTCCAGCAGCTGGACAAAGTCATCGCGCCGACACGGCATTTCATCGGCAATTACGTCTTTGTCGATCCGATGAACGGCCCGGCGCCCGTATACGGCCGTCCGCTGCACGAGCAGGCGACCTTCGGCTATTACGAGGATGATCCCAAATCTTTCAGAAAGCTAAATCTCGGCTTGAGAGCGAGCCGCAGTCTTCATAACTTCTCGGCGCGGTACCCGGAACGGGGCGGGAGGCATTTTTATCAAAGCCCGACGCTTAGCGACTTGGCGATTTTCTACTACGGATATTCCGTTCTCAACGAGGACGGCATCGCGCGGAAACTGCAGATCCAAACAAAGATGAGCCCGGAGGAAATCCGAACCCACGGCAACGATCATCCCAACACGGTCACGCGCGAGAAATACTTAGGCAACATCGATCGCTATCACCGGCCGCGATGCAGGGATCAGAGCGAGATCATCGCGAAGCTCGCGACCTATCAAGGTTATGGGCAGCTCGCGCCCGCTTGAACGCCTCGCGTTCGAAATATTTGCGCAGCACGCAGATAAATCTGCCGCGGGGCGCCGGCGGGATGAAAGCGAGAGTTGACGATCTTTCGCCTACTCTCGCCGAAGGCATTATTTGATATCGAGCAACTCGACGTCGAAGATCAGAGTCGCGTTGGGCGGAATGACCCCGCCTGCGCCGCGTGCGCCGTATCCCAACGCGGCCGGAATGATGAGCGTGCGCTTGCCGCCGACCTTCATCGAAGCGACGCCTTCGTCCCAACCCTTGATGACGCGGCCTGTTCCAATCGGGAATTCAAATGGGCTGCCGCGATCGAGAGACGAGTCGAACTTGTTGACCTTTTCGCCGTCCTTATAAAGCCAGCCCGTGTAGTGCATGACGCACGTCTGTCCCGTTTGGGGCGAGGCGCCGGTGCCGACGACTGTGTCTTCGAATTGCAGGCCGGAGGGGGTGGTGGTCATTGTCGATCCTTGTGGTTCAGCGATTGCGTGTTGATTGGGAAGGATTGCACTGGAGAGAGCGAAAGCTGCGGCAATGGCCATCATGGCCGGAAAGCGAGCGTGGCGCATTTGGGTTCCTTCTTGGTGCCGGCCTGGATGGCGTCTCTTGTTTGCAGTTGGGCGTCCTTCAGCGGCGAACATCCAGTGCCAACTCGAGACATCCGTTGCAGAAAGTTCAGCGTTAAACTGACGGCTTGGCTTTATTCAGGATGGCCTCGAGACGGCGATGATATTCCGCCTCCATCGCCAGCACGTGCTGGTAGACGTTGTCGAGTTCTTCCTTGCGGTCTTCGTTCTGCGCTTCCTCGACCCAGGTCGCGAATTCTTCGCGCAAGGTGAAAAGGACGTCGAGCGCCCCTTTGATCTCGCTCAATTCCTGTGCGGATTGCGGATCGCTGTCGCTCGCCATTGAAACCGCCTTTTTCGTCGTGTGTTTACACGCCAAGCTCGCTCTGCATGAGCTTCGGCAGGAAGCCTTCGTGCGCGCTGCGAAGTTCCGATAGTGGCAAGGGCTTCTCGCCCTTGAGGCCGATGGCATCGCCACTGACGCGGCCGACGATGCGTGCGGGCAATTCGAGAAGGCGTGCGCGCTCCAAGACTTCCTCGGCCTTCTGCGGCGTCACTTCCACGACGTAGCGGCCCTGGTCTTCGCCGAACCAGATGGCGTGTGCCGGGAGCTTGCCTTCATAGGGATAGAGTTCGACGCCGAGGCCGTTGTTGGCGCCTGCGAGCGCCATCTCGGCGACGGCAACGAGAAGGCCACCGTCGGCGCAATCGTGAACGGCAAGGACGCGGCCTTCGCGGATCAGCGTGCGGATCAGGCGTCCGGCCTTGATCTCGTCCTGGAGATCGACGGGCGGCGGGGCGCCATCGAATTTGCCGGTTGCATGCTTCTGATAGAGCGACTGGCCGAGGTGTCCTTCCTCGCGGCCGATCACGATCAACATATTGCCTTCGCTCTTCAGGCGAATATCGGCGATCTTCGTCCAATCCGGCACGAGGCCGACGCCGCCGATCGCAGGGGTCGGGGGAATGCCGACGCCGTTCGTTTCGTTGTAGAGCGAGACGTTGCCGGAGACGACCGGATAGTCGAGCGCGGTGCAGGCTTCGGCCATGCCGCGCACGCTCGCCACGAACTGGCCCATGATCTCGGGCCGCTCAGGATTGGCGAAGTTCATGTTGTCGGTGATCGCGAGGGGGTCGGCGCCGACGGCCGTCAGGTTTCGCCAGGTTTCGACGACGGCCTGCTTGGTGCCTTCCTCGGGATCGGCGGTGACGTAGCGGGGCGTCACGTCACAAGCGACGGCGATGCCCTTCTTCGTTCCATGGACGCGGACGACGCCTGCGTCGCCACCCGGGCGGCCGACCGTGTCGCCCATCACCATGTGGTCGTACTGTTCCCAGATCCAGCGGCGCGATGCGAGAGCGGGGCCGCCCATCAGATCCTTCAGCGTGCCGAGGATCGAGTTCGGCGCGGGCACCCATTCGGGGAGAATTTTCGAAGGCTTCTTCGGCTCGAGGTAGGGGCGCTTGTACATCGGCGCGGAGTTCGCGAGCACAGGCACGGGAAGATCGGCTTCGATCTTGCCCTTGTGCTTGATGACCATGCGCTGGGTGTCGGTCGTCTGGCCGATGACGGCGAAGTCGAGGCCCCATTTGGTGAAGATGGCTTTCGCCTCTTCCTGGCGCTCGGGCTTCAGGATCATCAGCATGCGCTCTTGGCTTTCCGAGAGCATCATCTCGTAAGCGGTCATGCCGGTTTCGCGCTGGGGAACGAGATCGAGATCGAGTTCGATGCCGACGCCGCCCTTGTCGGCCATTTCCGATGTCGACGAGGTGAGGCCGGCCGCGCCCATATCCTGGATGGCGATGATACTGTCCGTCGCCATCAGTTCGAGGCAGGCTTCGATCAGCAGTTTTTCGGTGAAGGGGTCGCCGACTTGAACGGTCGGGCGCTTCTCATCGCTCTTCTCGTCGAACTCGGCGGAGGCCATCGTGGCGCCGTGGATGCCGTCGCGGCCCGTTTTCGAGCCGACGTAGACGACCGGCAGACCGACGCCCTTCGCGGCCGAATAGAAAATCTTGTCCGTCTTCGCGAGGCCGACGCACATGGCGTTGACGAGGATGTTGTTGTTGTAGCCTTCGTCGAAGTTCGTCTCGCCGCCAATGGTCGGAACGCCGGTGCAGTTGCCGTAGTGCGCGATGCCGGCGACGACGCCGCCGACGAGGTGGCGGGTTTTTGGATGGTCCGGCGCGCCGAAGCGCAGCGCGTTCATGTTGGCGACGGGCCGTGCGCCCATCGTGAAGACGTCGCGCATGATGCCGCCGACGCCGGTCGCCGCGCCCTGGAACGGCTCGATGTAGGATGGGTGGTTGTGGCTTTCCATCTTGAAGACGACGGCATCGCCATCTCCGAGATCGACGACGCCCGCGTTCTCGCCGGGGCCCTGGATCACTTTCGGGCCGCTCGTCGGCAGGGTTTTCAGCCACACGCGCGAGGATTTATACGAGCAGTGCTCGCTCCACATCACCGAAAAGATGCCAAGCTCGCAGATCAGCGGCTCGCGGCCGAGAATTTCGAGCAATCGCTCGTATTCGTCAGGCTTGAGGCCGTGCTCGGCAACGACTTGAGGGGTGATCTTTCGCGTAGTCGTATCGGTCATAAGGATCTCGTCGGGCGCTCGGATTGCGTCCGCTTATATGGGCTCGGGAACGGTTTGTCGCCTTCGCGGTCGGGCAGGCCCAACGGCCAAACGTCGCGATAACGCCAGCGCCCTCATAGCGGGAGGTGAGGCGGCCGCCCAGCCCTATCGGCGGTCAGCCGTTTCATTTGGCCTTTCCGGCTAAAAATCCAACGATAAGAGGGCCTATCGGCCTCAGTTGACCCGGTTCACGGCCTGGCTGTGCCTGGCGAGCCAGCCCCGTATCTCGGCGATCTGCTTGTCCTGGGACCTGATGATGCTCTGAGCCAGCTTCCTGATTTTGGGATCGGTGCCGTACTCGAGTTCCGCCCTGGCCATGTCCAACGCGCCTTGGTGGTGCGGAATCAGATTGCTGACGAAGTCGATGTCGGGATTGCCCGTGTAGGTCAACGCGTGCATCGCCTCGTCCATTTTGTAGATCGCGGTGGCCAGTGCGCTTGCGGCAGGCGGCGCCGTAATGGCGGCTGCCGTATCCATTTTGAGGGCTTTGTCTTTTTTCACCCTTTCCGCAGTCATGGCGCGCGGAACGGGAGCGAGGCCCAGGCAAGTCAGAGCTGTGAAGTTTTTCATAGCTGTGAATTTTTTCATGAGCCTTCCTTTCGAGCACAAGACGCTGGAAGCTCACAGCGCTATCTTACCCGCGTTGGGGATCTTGAAATCTGGACCCTCGCATTTGATCCGAATTTTGCGCGGATTGGAGGCACGCGGCCGCTCAGCGCCGGGCGGTGACGATGCGCAGCTATTACTTCTAATGCTTGGCGAGCCAGGCATTCATGCCGGCGATCTCTTGCTCTTTTCTCCGGCGACTGCGGGCGAGTTGGAAACGAGGCCTGAGCAAATCAGGACCGCGATATTTTTCATCGCCATTCCTCTCGGGAAGCGTGGTGCGCGAAGGCGGAGGGGACGCGATTTATCTGGTGGGCGTAAGGCACATCGCAACTCCGCGATTTCGAATTTGACAATTCTTCTGCGCGCGTTGGATGTGGCACTTTCCGTCCTACCCGTCCGGGCTGTGACCGTTCCGCGCTGCAAAACTCGCAGTTCGGAATTGCGCAGTCTGGGGATTTTTTGCGGGGAGTCAGTACCTTATCTGTGGTCTCCAGCGACGACGTCACGTCCAGACAATTGTGCGCGGATTTGAACTCGGACGCTCTTGGACAGTGGAGATCCTGTCATGACACTTTCCGCAAAACTTACGGGCATTGTGCTTCTCTCGGGCTTGGCTTTGCTGCCTGGTGCCAACGTATCGTCTGCTGACGAGGCAACCGGGTATCGCGTTGAGCCGCTTAAGGGCATCACATTGGCGGTCGGGCAGAAGCGTGCGGTTGGCTATTACAAGAATGCCGGCGGTTCCTGCCATCTGACGCTCATGTTGGCGGATCCTTATTCCGAATCCGACAAGTCGGCGTCGGAGCCGGTGCGAGTCAATTTGACGGTTCGGGAAGGCACATCGGCGCAGGTCGACGCTCTGAAAGGATCGGTTGCGTTCGCATGTGCCACCGGCGCGTCAACGATGACCATACAACCCGTTCAGCAGTTCGCGTATAGCGCAGTTGCGAAATAAATCAGAAGAGTTCCTCGCCGGTTTCAAGTCCACGCTTGCAAACTGATCGAGTTGGGGCGGGGGCTACAACTCCCGCCCTCTTTTTTTCGATCTGCTAACGCTATGTAATTGCAAACGATTTTATTGTTTTCCGTGTATTGTGCGGCGCGCATAAGAGACCTGCCATTTGCCCCCTGGCGAACGTCACGCGGATCACATATCTACACCGTAGAAGAGGCGACCCGGGAGCCTTATCCCGGGACCCGGTTTGGGATTGAGCCCAGCCGGTTAGCTCCAGACAGGTGATGTTATGAAGGCCTTCGTGTTCGCTGTATTTAGCTCGATGAGTTCTGCGTATGCAGACTCTCACAAATATCAGCGGCGCGGGAACATCCGCTGAGCGGATTGTTCGACTGCATGGAAAAGGGGCCTCAAGGGCCCCTTTTTTGTTGCTTGCTCGCAGGACGTTACCAGCGGCCCGGATAGGCCGGGGCCGAGTGCGCGGAGTGGAAGATCCGTTCGGACCTAAAGCGCGGCGCCGATGCCATCCTGATGAGCTGCTGCTTCGTCAGCCCGCGAAGCTTCTCGGAAAGGCTGAGATAGAGCTGCTTCATGCGGATGAGCCGTACGGGGCTCGCTGCGTTCGACCGCTGCTCGCGCTCGATCATTTCACGAACGCGGCTGATGCGTTCGAGAAGAGTCATAAAACGTCGGGACATGAATTTTCCTCCGGATCGAACTGGAGGTATGTCCGGGGCAATTCGAGTCAGCACCGGGCACACCCGATGCGGTCCGACATCGCAGCACCGTTATGGCGCTGCCAGAGGGGCCCGGCCCCGCAATCATCAATCAGATGGGAAGGGTGGCCGCGGCGGCCAAGAGGGTAATCGCAAATGCCACGAAATGATCACAATGGAGCGGCGTAGCGCAAAGTTGTCATCCTCGGGCTCGGCCCGAGGATCCATTCATCAAACGGGTGCTGCTGCACGATGGATCCTCGGCATAAAGCCGAGGATGACATCAGTCATCCCGGCGCAGGCCGGGATGCAGCCGGACATCAACATGACGATTGTGGGTCGCTGAACTGGGTGCCGGCCTCCGCCGGCATGACGGAGTGTGTGCGATCCTCGCGCGACTACTCGATCAGGCGGCGGCTTCGAGCGTGGAGAGCAGCATGCTTTCGAAGACGCGACGGCCGTCCGTGCCGCCGAGGGCTTTTTCGTAGAGGCGTTCGGGATGGGGCATCATGCCGAGCACGCGGCCCGTCTCGTTGACGATGCCCGCGATGTTGCGCTGGGCGCCGTTCGGGCAGCTCTCGGGCGTCGTTTCACCTGCCTCGTTGGCATAGCGGAAAGCCACGCGGCCTTCGCCTTCGAGCCGGTCGAGCGTTTCGCTGTCGGCAAAGTAATTGCCTTCACCGTGCGCGATCGGAACCTTGATCACTTCGCCTTTGCGATAGCACTTCGTGAAGAACGTCTGATCGTTCTCGACCTTCAGGAACACGTCGCGGCAGATGAAGTGCAGCGATGCATTGCGAAGAAGTGCGCCGGGAAGCAAGCCCGACTCGCAGAGGATCTGGAAGCCGTTGCAAATACCGATGACGGGCGTGCCGGCGTTCGCCTTGGCGACGACATCCTTCATGATCGGCGAATGCGCGGCCATTGCGCCGCAGCGAAGATAGTCGCCGTAGGAGAAGCCGCCGGGCAGCACGATGACATCGGAGGAGGGAACGCTGGCGTCGCCATGCCAGATCATCTTCGGGGCGAAGCCCGTCACCCGCTCAATCGCGGTCTGGACGTCACGATCGCAGTTCGATCCCGGGAAAACGATGACGGAAGCGCGGAGCATTCGGACAGATCCAAGATATGAAGGATAACGATAAGTAGTGGGACTCGGCTTCGGTGTCCACCTGCAGCGCTGTCCCAGTCTTCATTCAGGGCGTTCCGCCCAAGGGCGAGAGTTCTATCACTTTCCGCTCGACTTCGTCGCGCGAAGCGTCGGTCAGAGTCTTGTCCATTGCCTTCATGCTAGCCATCAGGTCCCCAAACTGAGCCTGATCGCCATAGCCGCAGGCCTTACTCTGGGCCGTCCACACGCCCGTCACCTGCTTCACGAACTTGCGCAGGACGACCGCCGGGTGGCCGACTTGGCCCGGCTCGGTGAAGGAGATCTCGACGCGCCACACGTCCGGCACCGCGACTGCGATGACGTTCTTGCCGCCTGCGCTTTGCCGTTCGGCTCCGGGAAGCCAAGTGGCCCAGTTGCGGAGCGCCTCGAACCCGATTTTGCAATCGAGATCGGGCGGCGGGGGAGCGGGCTCAGCGAGCGCAGGCCAAGGCCAGAGCGCGACCAAGGCAAGCGCTATCCGCGACCTTGGCGCCATCGCTCAACCGATTTCGTAGCTGTAGTTCTCGATGACCGTGTTGGCCAGCAGGTCCTTGCACATCTGCTCGACGATGGCTTTCGCCTTCGCCGGGTCGCTCTCGGCAAGATCGACCTCGATGTACTTGCCCTGACGGACGTCACCGACGCCCGTGATGCCTAATCCCTTGACTGCGCCTTCGATGGCTTTGCCCTGGGGATCGAGCACGCCGTTCTTCAATGTGATTTTGATGTGGGCTTTCATGGCGTCCTTTATTCTCTCTCCCCGCGCGAAGCAGGGAGAGAGAACAGAGTGTCAGTTCGTTAGTTCGGCTTGCCGTTTACGGGCGTGACCGGACCGTTGAGAGGTGTGTTCGAGGCGACGAGTACCGGACCCGCACCGCGCGGACGCGGTGTCTCGGTCAGGACGCCGAGGCGGCGAGCCACTTCCTGATAGGCTTCGAGAACGCCGCCGAGATCCCGCCGGAAGCGGTCCTTGTCGAGCTTGTCGCCCGACTGAATGTCCCACAGGCGGCAGCAGTCAGGGCTGATCTCGTCAGCGAGGACGAGGCGGATCTGCTCGTTGTCGTAGAGGCGGCCGAACTCAACCTTGAAGTCGACGAGGCGGATGCCGATGCCGAGGAAAAGACCGACCAAGAAGTCGTTGATCCGCAGCGCGAGCTGCATGATCTCGTCGATCTCTTGCGGCGTTGCCCAACCGAACGCCGTGATGTGCTCTTCCGAGACCATCGGATCGTTCAGGTCGTCCTTCTTGTAATAGAACTCGATGATCGAGCGCGGAAGCTGCGAGCCTTCTTCAAGGCCGAGGCGCGTCGACAACGAGCCAGCAGCAACGTTGCGCACGACGACTTCGAGCGGCACGATCTCGACCTCGCGGATCAACTGCTCGCGCATGTTGAGACGCTTGATGAAATGTGTAGGCACGCCGATCTCGCCGAGTTTGGTAAAAATGTACTCGGAGATACGATTGTTCAGAACGCCCTTGCCCTCGATCAACGCATGTTTCTTTGCGTTGAAGGCGGTTGCGTCGTCCTTGAAGTGTTGAATGAGGGTGCCCGGTTCGGGACCCTCATAGAGGACCTTTGCTTTGCCCTCGTAAATTCGCCGACGCTTGTTCATTCCTGGACCTCTGAGGATCAACAGCTTGCTCTCACTCATTGCGATACACGGATCTTTTCACGAGTTCGTACACGGACGCTGACGCCTTGAATTTCCAACGTGTTTTCTTCATGTCGGGAAAGAAGCGGCGCACCTTTCGCGCTCGGATGTCTTGGGCGGACACTAGCCGAAGGAGGGGGGCGACACAATGTAGACCATGAGCCGCAGCACCTCTTATGGTGACCGGCAGCCAAGCCGTTGATTTAGCTCAGGGCGCGCGGTAACCCTGGCCTTAGATATGCGTTTGGCGAACGTCTGCACTACCCGCACAGCGTGCAATCGCTGTCGATACAACCAAAAGTCCACACCGGCTGGCAGCCCGGACGAGGAGATGAACCATGACGACTTTCGACAACCGCGAGCGGGGATACGAGAGCAAGTTTGCCCATGACGAAGATCTGCGCTTCCGCGCCGAATCTCGTCGCAACAAGGCGATTGCGGAGTGGGCCGGTGCAAAGCTCGGTCTCGCAGGAGACGCGCTCGAAGCTTACGTGAAGGAAGTTCGCAAAGCCGATCTCGTCGAGGCGGGTGATGACGATGTCTTCCGGAAGGTGAAAGGCGATCTAGAGGCGAAGGGCATCGCTGTTTCGGACACCGAGATCCGCGCCTTCATGTCGGAAGCCTTGGCGAAGGCCGTGAGCGACATCGAATCGGCGAAGAGCTGAAGGTTTTTGTTGCGCCCGGCGACTCCGCTCCGCGGAGCCGGCCGCCGGGCGCGACGCAATTTTATCCGAGCTTCTTCAAAAACTGACCAAACTGCAGCAGCCCTTCCGGCCATGGACCGTGGCCGGACTCTATATTGATATGGCCGCTTTCGCCCGCGTCGCTCAACGTGGCGCCCCATTTTCCGGCGAGATGTTCGGCCCGCGCAAAGCTGCAATAGAGATCATTGTTCGCGACGACGACGTGCGAAGGAAACGGCAAACGCCGTTCCGGCATCGTTTCAAAACCGCGCGTGCCTTTCTCTGGCGGCCAGCGCTGGCCTCCGGTGTCGGGCCAGAAATGGGCATGATCGAGATCGGCGGGCGCGACAAGGAACGCGCCGATGACGCGGTTCCGCTTCAGCTTGTCGGCTGCAAGGGCAACGGCGGCTACACCGACCGAATGAGCGACGACCACGACGGGCTGCGTTGCGCCGCCCGCGAATTTCGCCATGCGGTCGCCCCAGGTCTCGACGTCGGGATTATCCCAGTCCTGCTGGATGACCCGGCGCGCCGTTCTAAGGTTTCGTTCCCAGCGACTCTGCCAGTGGTCGGGGCCGGAGTCCTGCCAGCCGGGTACGATGAGAATGTCGACTTCCGATGTTTTCATGCGGAAATCTGATTAACCGACAGCGCCGATTGAGGGAAGAGCGGCAGAGCGTCAAGAGTGGAAGGCCGCGGTTTTATTGAACCCGATTTTCCGCGGAGAGCGGCCTGAGGGCTGCTATGCGGCGGAGCTTTGCAAGATGGAACCGCAGGCGGGGCGGGGCGTTGGCGAGTACGCACTGTCCGCAGTCTGAGGAGACGCTCCACATGAAAATCACAAACCTGGAAGACCTGTTCAACCACACGCTGGAAGATATTTACTACGCCGAGAACAAGCTCGTTAAGGCGCTGCCGAAGATGGCAAAGACCGCGGATTCGCCGCAGCTCGCCAAGCTTTTCACGACACACGCCGAAGAGACGAAAGAGCAGATCGCCCGTCTCGATGAAGTGTTCAAAGCTCTCGGCCGAAAGCCCAAGGCAACCGAGTGTCCGGCCATCAAGGGCATTCTCGAAGAAGGCGAAGAGCTGATGACGGAGATCAAGGATCCCGATACGCGCGACGCGGCGATGATCGCCGCCGGTCAGGCGGCAGAGCATTACGAGATCACCCGCTACGGCACGCTCGTCTCGTGGGCCAAGCTGTTGGGCCACAAGGACGTCGTGACGATCCTGGAGAAGACCTTGAAGGAAGAGTACGGCGCCGACGACAAGCTGACGAAGCTTGCCGAAACCCGTCTTAACAAGGAAGCCGCGTAGGTTTTGGGTCTCAGTGCCGGCGGCCGTAACCATCCGGTTCGCCGGCGCTTACGTCCGTCGAACGTCGCCGCGTCACAGCGGCGGCGCGGGCGGATCGGAGAGCAGGTAGACGACGTACGTCGCGCCGTTGGGGCTGCCGTTAGCGCGTGTCAGCGTTCCGAGCGGTTCGATCTTGCGGAATTTCTCGCGCATCAGAGGGAGATCGAGGCGTCTCTCGAGTTCGACGTAGAGAGCAGGTTTGGCGAGCACCGACGCCGGAAGCGGCGCCAGAAATTCATAGCGAATGCGCTGATCGAGCTGCGCGACTTCGCTTCTTCCCTTGAGCCCCATCGCAATCTGGCCGGTCGTCGCGTAGCTCGACGTCGCGACCCACCCGGCACCCGCCTCGCGGCGCTTTGATTCGATGGCGTCAGCGAACGCAGGCCAGCCGCGCATCTGTTCGGTCGGGTCCTTCGCGGCCGCCACCAATGGATGAAGCGCGTGGGCGTAGATGCCGGCCGTCATCGTGAAGCCAAGGCCGAGGGCTGCGAGGAATGTCGTGAGCCGCCATTTGGGTGCCACGGCATCGAGTGCGAGCGCCGCGCAGATCGCGAGAGAGGGATAGAGCGGTGCGGGCCAATTGCCCTGCACGCGGTCGTGCAGCGCGTGAGCGGTAAAGTAGATCAGCATCGGGAGGATGGCCGATGCCAGCAGCACATCGGGGCGGCTCCGGCCGCGGCTGACGTATGCCGCGCGCGTGACCTTGACGAGGCCCCAAATGGCGAGAACGGCGATCACCGGGCTCGCAAGCGCGATGAATGTGCCGATGAATTCGAGGAGGTAGTTCAGTCCGCCCGAGCCGCTATGTGCGACGCGACCGAATTGCTTCGTGAAGGACGCCCAGTCGTGTTGTGCGTTCCAGATGAATACGGGGCTCGCGACGATGCCCGCGATGACGCCGCCGATCCAAAGTTCGGGGGCGCGGAACCATTTGCGGTTCTCGGGCGCCGCGATCAGCCAGACCAGGATCGTGCCGCCGAGAAACAAGTTCGTATATTTCGACAGAAAGCCGAGGCCTGCGAACAGGCCGATGGCCAGCCACCATTTGGCATTCTGGCTCCGGTCGAGTTCTGCGAGCGCCCAGACGACGAGCCCCGCGAAAAGCACCGAAGGCAGATCCGGCGTGACGATGATGCCGCCGACCGCGAGCAGCGGCATCGCCAGCATGATCCAAACCGCGCGCCTCGCGATTTCCGGTCCGTAGAGGAGATATGCCGTTCGCCAAAGGACAGCCGCGCCGAGCGCGACGATGAGCGGCGCGAGGAGGCGAATGCCGAGATACGTATCTCCGGCAAGCGCGCGGCCGGCGCCGATGATCCACGCGACCATCGGCGGGTGATCGAGATAGGAGAGCGAGGCGCCAAGCGACCAGATCCGATAATAGGCTTCGTCATCGACGAGCCCGATGGCGCTTGCGAGCGCGAGGCGAATGGCGGTGAGCGCGAGGACGGCTGCCAGAAGGATGCTGTTGGCTGTCCGGTTGTCGAGCGGCGGCTTTGAATGCGCGGGTTTGGGGCTCGCAGGCCGGGTTGCCGCTTCGGGGGTGATGAGGCTAGCCGTCATCGGCGCCAGGTGAATGCAGAGCTGACCGCGTAATTGAAGACGGCCGCCATCAGTGCGCCTGCGATGCCGGCACGCCACCATGTCGTGTCGTGGCTATAGACGAGATCGGCGACGCCGATGTTGGCGAGCGCGCCGACGCTGCACACGGCATAGAAGATCAGCAGGCCTTTGATCGCCTGGAAACCGCTGAGGCGGCGATCGCGGAACGTCAGCACGTTGTTCAGGAAGAAGTTGAACGTCATGGCAACGAAAGACGCGAAGATCTGGGCCGTATTGAAGCTCGCGTCGGCAATGACGATGGCGCTTCTGAGCGCGAAGAGGTGGATGACGAGGCCCAGCGTTCCGACAAGCGCGAACAGAAAGAACCGCGGAGGCACCCAATTGCCCGCGAGCTTGGACAGGAGCAGACCCACGAAATCGGCAATCACGAGGCCGTCGAGCTTCGACTTTCCGACCCGGCGCGGGCGGAACACGTAAGGTATCTCGCGGACGCGGATGCCGGCAGGCGCGGACGCCAGAATGTCGAGCAGCAGTTTGAATCCGCCAGGGGAAAGGTTCGGAGCGATCGTGTCGACGAGTTCCCGTCTGATCATGAAGAAGCCGCTCATCGGATCGCTGACGTTCGTCCGGAGGAGGAGGTTCGAGAGGCGCGTTGCAAGCTCGCTCGATAGGCGGCGAGCGGTCGAAAAGCCGTCGCGGGCTTCGCCCGACTGGCTGTAGCGCGTGCCGATGACGAGGTCGGCTTCGCCGCTTTCAATCTCGCTCAACATGCGCGGGAGCAGTTTTTCATCGTGCTGGAGATCGGCATCGACGACAGCCACGATGTCGGCACCGGACGCGAGCATCCCTTCGATCACGGCGCCCGCCAAACCACGGCGGCCAACTCTGCGCATGGCGCGCACGCGGTCGTCGCTTTCGCCGAGAGACCGGATGACGCGCATCGTGCCATCGGGGCTGTCGTCGTCGACGAAGATGACTTCCCACCTGATGCCGGTGAGGGACGCATCGAGAGCCGCGATCATGGCGGCGATGTTGCCCGCTTCGCAATAGGTCGGCACGATGACGGAGAGGCGCGGCCGGGAATTGGCGATCACGCCACGCGATACGGAGGGTGAGATCACGGTATCGGAGTTTTGAGATCCGGCTTCAAGTTCGGACGTTACCATGAGCACCATCGGGCCAGCGGGTTTGGCGGTCCGGTCGCTGGATCGGTTCCGCCGCCTGTCCGCGCAATGAGATCGAACAGCAGGTAGATGGCGGCCACGGTTGCGGCCATGACCACGCCCGCAAAGACAACGTCGGATAGAAAATGCGCGCCTTGCGACATGCGCACCGCGCCCGAGAACAGCCCCGCGAGGACGCCGGCGCAAATGAGTCTGGTGCCCAGCCCCGCGAAGAGAAATGCAGCGGCGAAGAACGTTGCGTAGGCCATCGATGCCTCACCCGCGACGAACGAACAATTCTTCTCGCACTGATTGGATGGGAAAAGCGGGGGTGAATATGTTTTGTTGCCGCCGAAATCGGCGAGGTGAACGGGCCGCGCGCGACCCCAGTTATCTTTCAGGACGGCGTTACTGACGACGCCCGGTCCGATGACGAGGCACGCGGCCAGAAAGAGCCATTTCGGGGCAGTGAAACCGAGAAACGCGCGACCGCGAAGGACGGTCGTGGCTAGTCCACAAGCGGTGACGATACCGACGCCGACGAAAGCCAGAAAGAGCACAAAACGGATGAGGTCGGCTGCGGTCGACGACTTACCGTAAAAGATGCCGCCACCGCCTTTGCCGGAGAAAACGCCGTTGCCTTCATAGAAAAGCGCCGCCGTCTTCATGTCGATTTCCGGGAACGCGGTGAAGACGATGCCGGCGATGACACCGACGATCGCGGCGCCCCAGAGAAGCAACGCGACGTTCCGGCTTTTTTCTCGCGTACCGAACTCGGCCTGCGGCTCTGCCGCCATCATTATTCCCATCGGACTCAAAGCTTTCCGCCCGAGGCTCGGTTGGACTTCCGCTTTCCGGATGTCACGTAGCAGCATTCGACCGTGCCGGTCACTTACGCCGAACTCGGTTCGATTGAATTTTTACGCTCGGACTCCAATGTGTCGAAAAGGAGTTGCAAGCTTGCACCGGTCAACGCCATCAGCACGCCGGCGAAGATGACGTCGGATAGAAAATGTCCGCCTTGAGCCATTCGCGTCAGACCGGCGAGGCCGCCGAGCAGGATGCCCAGTGTGACAAAGTTGCGCGACAGGGATTTGAACAGCAGTGCAGCAACAAACAGCACCATGAACACGGACGAGGCCTCTCCCGAAACGAACGAGCAATTGTAATTGCACTGGTTCGAGGCAGGGAAGGGCGCGGTGAATGCCTTGCTGCCTGCAAATTCGACGACGTCTCGGGGGCGGGCGCGGCCCCAATGATCCTTGAAGCCTATGTTGGCGACGACCAGGGGGCCGGTCAGGAGGCAGACGGCAATGAAGAGCCATTTCCGTAGCCCCAAGCCGAGCCATTTGGCGGCAGTCCGCGCGGTGATGACCAGGCCGACGGCGGTCACCGCGCACGTCAGATAGAACAGGCCGCTGAAGGTGAAGCGCAGCATTCCGAACATAGCCAGCTGGTTGCCGATGAACTGGCCGTTTCCGGCGTAGAAGAGACGCGCGATCGCGAGGTCTATTCCGGGCGCCACGCTGAATACCGCGAACGCAAGGGCGCCAACAGCGAGGGCGCACTTGATCAGGCTGATAGCGCCGATGACGGGCTGTTCTTCAGCCGCATCACCGTCGTGGCGCTCTTCCGTCCCGAAAGCAAAGCCCGGCGCCGACATCCCACCACCCCGACATATCTCGATCGGAAGCCTATCGGCAGTCGAGATGGCAGTGGCACGTCAGTTTCGTTACACATCGGTGACGGTGTCGACGGACGGGTTCAGGCGCTGCCGAAGACGCGCCGGAAAATCGTGTCGACGTGGGCGGTGTGATAGTCGATGTCGAACATCGCCTCGAGTGCTGCGGCGGGCACCTTGGCGGTCACGTCCTTGTCGGACTTGAGCTCGGTCAAGAAATCCTTGCCCAATTCCCACGTCTTCATGGCGTTGCGCTGGACGAGCGCGTAGGCGTCCTCGCGGCTGACGCCAGCCTGGGTCAAAGCCAGCAACACGCGCTGGGAATTGTGCAAGCCGCCGAGCTTTTCCATGTTCCGCTTCATCGTCTCCGGATAGACGACCAGCTTTTCGATGACGCCGGCGAGGCGCGCCAAGGCAAAGTCGAGCGTTACCGTCGCGTCAGGTCCGATCATCCGCTCGACGCTTGAATGCGAGATGTCCCGTTCGTGCCAGAGGGCGACATTTTCCATGGCGGGGAGCGCGTAGGCGCGAACCATCCGGGCGAGACCCGTCAGGTTTTCCGAGAGCACGGGGTTGCGCTTGTGCGGCATCGCCGACGAGCCCTTCTGGCCCGGCGAGAAATATTCTTCCGCTTCGAGCACTTCCGTCCGCTGCAGATGGCGGATCTCGGTTGCGAGGCGCTCGATGCTCGAGGCGACGACGCCGAGTGTGGCGAAGTACATCGCGTGACGGTCGCGCGGAATGATTTGCGTCGACACGGGTTCGGGAACGAGCCCCATCTTCTCGGCGACGTATTCCTCGATCCGTGGATCGACGTTGGCGAAGGTTCCGACCGCGCCAGAGATGGCGCACGTCGCGACTTCCTTCCGGGCGGCGATCATGCGCTCGCGCGCGCGCTCGAATTCCGCATAGGCGTAGGCGAGCTTGACGCCGAAGGTGGTCGGCTCGGCATGGATGCCGTGGCTGCGACCTATGGTGATCGCATCCTTATATTCGAACGCGCGGGTCTTGAGAGCGGCGAGAAGGCGGTCGAGGTCCGCTATCAAAAGATCGGCGGCGCGCACCAATTGGACGTTCAAGCAAGTGTCCAGCACGTCGGACGAGGTCATTCCCTGATGGATGAAGCGTGCGTCCGGGCCGACGTGCTCGGCGAGGTGCGTCAAAAAGGCGATCACATCGTGTTTCGTAACCGCCTCTATCTCATCAATGCGGGCGACGTCGAAGGTCGCGGCCGAACCTTTTTCCCAGATGTTTTTTGCCGCAGCCTCGGGGATTATGCCGATTTGGGCGCTGGCGGTCGCGGCGTGAGCTTCGATCTCGAACCAGATGCGGAAACGTGTTTCGGGCTCCCAGATGCGCGTCATCTCGGGTCGTGAATAGCGGGGTATCATAGAGCTAAATCCTTGATGCAACGCGGGAGGCGTAGCAGACGGGCCACTGCGCATCAATCGCCGGAGCCTATTTCGAGGCTAGGTAGCAAGACTTCGCTTAAGCAGGAGTGTTTTGCTGCTCTGCACCCAACGCTTTTGCAACAATTCGTGAAGCGATATTCTAATTCTCGCCAGTTAATCGCCACGAACAGCTGGCGTAGTTTCTCCATTACGAGGCGGGGCATTTCTGTTTTTTGTTCAGGTATTATTCAGGGCAGTTCCGCCACACTCGCAAAATTCGTCGGTCTACGTTCGAATTAGCGCATTCTATTCGCGTACGGGTGGGCCTACATAGAAATACCCAAGGATGTAAGTGAGTCGAGGAGCTCTTCCCGGGTGGCAACATTGGACCCCCGTTCGAACTCCACGATGAAAACCACAGCGGGAGACTTGAAGAACATGTCGCAACAGATGGGCAGCGGGGAACTGGCTGAATTGGTCCATCAGATGGAACAATCGGAAGACGATCCGCGCCAATGCTACGCGCTTGTGAAAGAGCGAATCACAGAGTTTCGGGATTCAGGGCGGGATATTCCGGACGTATTAACGAAGCTGGAAAGACGGCTAATGACGGAATGCATGCTCGCTTCTCAGGGTCGCTAATCCTGGGCCTCTAATTCCGCTGAATAGAAAAGCCGGGAATACCGGCATTTCAGCCTCATCTCATTGGCCTTGGTGTCATCAGGTCGGCTTGCGCAATCTGGCGCGAGGCGGCCTTTTTTTTATGTGGCGGAAGCGCTCAGCCTTCTCCGCAAGGTGCCGGAGAGGCCACCTGTTGTTGCTCGGTTGTTACAAGACGTTATGGGTGCCGTCGCAATAGGGTTCGTCGTCGGTCGCCTTGCAGCCACAGAGGTTAAAGGTGCCCGTGTGGTCCGGGACGAACCGCATCGGTTCAAAGGACGTGCCTTCGTGCGAGCCGTCGCAAAAGGGCTGGGTCTTGGACCTGCCGCAGCGGCAATACCAATATTCCTGGCCCTCTGTGAGATCGACCTGATAGGGCCCGGTTTGGGCGACTACGGCGTCGTCAGACATCGTCGTACTCCATCTCGCTTCGACTGGCTCGCTGAACTGGTCCGCCGAACTGGCTCGCTGAGCTTGGCAACTTAATTCGGCACGATGAACCGAGCTGGTGCAGCCCCTCGTTTTTTGACTCGCTATCGGGTTTAGGTGCGCCGGGCAAGGGCTCGTGCTGATCTGCTCAGCAAACCGGCGTCGCTGTTTCGCGGCGCTCTGCCTAACAAGTGGGCGGGCAACATTTTTTGGCAACGGCATCCTAGACATCGGGAAACGGCTGGGCGAAGGTCGCAAAGAAGCGTGTGGAGTCCTGACGGGCGTGGCGGCGGGGGAATTGCCGTCCGAGCAGGGAAGGTCATCCAGCGCCAAAATGTCCTGTGACCAAAGACGTCCAGATCATGAGGGAGCCGCGCATGGCCGATCTCTTTCGTAAGAAGTCTGTCGCCTACGACGACTCGGACTTCGGCATGAAGCGGGTCTTGAGCGCGCTCGATCTGACGCTGCTGGGCATCGGCGCGATCATCGGAACCGGTATTTTCGTCCTGACCGGGGTAGCTGCGGCAACGCAGTCCGGCCCAGCCGTCGTGATGTCCTTCGTCGTCGCGGGATTGGCGTGCGGATTTGCGGCACTGTCCTATGCCGAACTTGCTTCCAGCGTCGGCGGTTGCGGCAGCGCCTACGGCTACAGTTACGCGGCCTTCGGTGAACTCATCGCCTGGATCATCGCCTGGGACCTCATCCTGGAATATGGCGTGTCGGTTGCGGCTGTCGCCAATGGCTGGTCGGGCTATTTCAACAACGCGCTGACGGCCGTCGGCGTCGGGCTGCCGCCGGAGCTCACGAAGGGACCCTTTGCGGGCGGGATCGTGAACCTTCCTGCGTTCGGCATCGTCTTCCTGTTGATGATCATGCTGATCATCGGGGTGAAGGAGACGGCGCGGGTCAATGCGGCGATGGTCGCGGTGAAGCTTGGGACGATCGCGATTTTTCTGGCCGTCGCGATTTTCAATATCCACCCAGAGAACTGGACGCCGTTCGCGCCGTTCGGCTGGTTCGACCACAATGCGGAAGGCCGGCCGGTCGGCATTCTGGCGGGTGCGTCGCTCGTCTTCTTCGCCTACGTCGGCTTCGATGCGGTATCGACTGCGGTCGAAGAGGCCCGGGACCCGCAACGTGACGTGCCGCGAGGCCTCGTAGGCTCGCTGATCTTCTGCACGATCATCTACATCGTCGTTTCGGGCGTGCTGACCGGCATCGTCAATTACACCGAACTCAATGTGTCCTCGCCCGTTGCGTTCGCGCTTCAAAAGATCGGGTACAACTGGGCTTCGGCGTTGGTCGCCGCAGGCGTCATCACGGGGCTGACGACCGTCATGCTCGTCCTCTACTACGCCCTGACGCGCATCATCGTCGGCGTGTCGCGAGATGGACTGCTCCCGCCATATTTTTCCGTGGTGAACCGCCGTACGCACACGCCCGTTCGCACGACGGTGATCGTCGGCTTCGTCATGGCCATCATGGCCGGCTTCCTGCCGCTCGGCATTCTTGCCGAACTCGTGAACATCGGGACGCTTGCGGCGTTCGTCCTCGTGTGCGCCGGCGTGATCGCGCTCAGGATGTCGCATCCGGATCTGCCGCGGCCCTTCAAGATGCCAGGCGGCCTCATCATTCCTGTGCTCGGCATCCTTTCCTGCGGCGCGCTGATCGCGTTCCTGCCGTTCGAAACGCACCTGCGTTTCATCGTCTGGCTGGCGCTCGGGCTCGTCATCTACTTCGCGTATTCCATCAGGCACAGCCGGCTCGCGGTGGCATAGGCCGATTAACCCTCAAGATCCCCCTGGAAAAAGACAAAGCGCGAGAGTAGGTTCCCGCCCGACCGCGGTCGCCTGAAAGCATGCCTGCTCTTCCGTCGGCCCGGATACGAGGATCAACACAAATGGACTGCGACAGTCGAAGCGATACTTCGATTTCGCCCGTATCCCGCCAGCTCGCCTGATACAGGCCGCTTGGACGGCTGCGCGGCGGCCGTGAACGGAAGGGCTCTACATGCTGCGCAGCTATCGCCGCGAAAATTCGCATCTCGTTTTGGCGCAGGAAGGTATTGAGGTCGATGCTGGGGTGATCGATCTTCCGTTTTGGATCGATCTCTACAATCCGGCTCCCCAGGACAACCGCTACGTCGAGCAGCTGCTCGGAATTTCGCTGCCGACGCGGGAGGAGATGCAGGAGATCGAAGTCTCCGCCCGCCTCTATCAGGAAGACGGCGCCGAGTTCATGACGCTGACGGCGGCGTCTCAGCTTGAAAGCGACGAGCCGATCAACACGCCGATCACGTTCGTGCTCAAGGGCACCACGCTCGTGACCGTTCGCTATGCGGAACCCAAGGCCTTCGCCAATTTCGTCGTGCGCGCGCAGCGTTCCAATGCGGTGCCGGTCGGGAACGGCGAGCAGATCATGATGGGCCTGATCGAAGCGCTGCTCGATCGTATGGCGGATGCTCTCGAGCGCGTCGGGACGGGGATCGATCAAGTTTCGCGGCAAGTCTTTCGTAAAGGCGGGAAGGGGAAGGAAAAGGCATCACCTTCCAGCGACGACCTGCAGGCGGCGATCGAGAGGATCGGTCAGGACGGCGATCTGTTGACCAAGGTCCGCGAAAGTCTCGTCAGCATCAACCGCGTGCTGACCTATCACACCAGCGTCGATCAGCAGGACAAGAAGGTCACGAAGGACGCGAAGGCGCGCAGCAAGGTTTTGTATCGGGACGTGGTCGCGTTGACGGATCAGGCGACGTTCCTGTCAAGCAAAGTCAATTTCCTGCTCGACGCGACGCTCGGGCTCATCAATCTGCAGCAGAACCAGATCATCAAGATCTTCTCGGTCGCGGCGGTGGTGTTTCTGCCGCCGACGCTCGTCGCTTCCATCTACGGCATGAACTTCGCGGATATTCCTGAACTCCGGTGGGGCCTCGGCTATCCGTTCGCGCTGGGCATGATGGTCGTATCGGCGATCCTGCCGTATCTCTATTTCAAGCGGCGCAGGTGGCTTTAGTCGTCATCCTCGGCCGAGCGCGGCAAGGCCGCGTCGGTGGCCGGGGATCCAGCGTTAGACTCGTCGCAGACTCAGTATCGTGCCTTCGGCACTACTTACGCTGGATCCCCGAACGCGCATCGCTGCGCTCACGCGTTCGAGGATGACGAAAAATACTTAGTGCGCGGTTCCGGTCATGCCGTCGTTGCTGGCCCAACGAAGCGTCGAGCCTGTGCGCGTGACGGAGAAGCATTGCTCGCGGCCAGCCTGCCAGAGGTTCCAGCGCTGGCAGAACTGGTTGCCGGAAATGCGCCAGGTTCCGCGGTCTTCGCTGATGCCGCCAGACAGGACGGCCATCGCTTTTGATTTGGCGCTCATCGTGCCACCGGGATTGTAGCGTATGGGAACCGATCCGAACGGCGCGGAGATGTAAATCGTCCGTCCAGCGAGTAGCCCGCGCAGTTCGATGCCAGTGAGATTGTCGGCTGCGGCCTGACCGACCGAAGCCATGATCGCTACTGTCGCCAACCCGGCGAGTGCGCCTCGTCGCATGTTCATTTACCCCCGTCTCGAAATCGGAAAATTCGATACGGGACGCTTTAGCAAATTGATGCGTGTGCTGCGAAACGAGCCTGTGGAAAAAGTAAAGATCGGGCGCGGATTGTTGCCGAGATGGCCCGATTCACTATTCGAGCAAGCGGCGTGCTGCCTTGTCCGGCGTCATCGTGCCCGAGAGAACGGCATCCGCGAGCGGATCGAGGCCTTCCTTGCCACCGGACTTGATGCGTGCGGCGACGATGTCGGCGGCCGCGCGGGCGATCAAATAGCGAGCCCTGCGACGCCTTCTCTTGATTGCGCCATCGGCTGCGACGCGCGTGCCGAGTTCGTCGAACGCTTCGACGAGTGCGGGAACGCCATCGCCGCTCAACGCGCTCGTCTTCAGCACGGGGACTTTTTCAGCTGCCATCGCGCGGATGGACAGCGCGCCGACAAGTTGCTGCATCGTTTGTTCAGCGCCGGGGCGATCGGCTTTGTTGACGACGATGATGTCGGCGATTTCCAAAAGGCCGGACTTCATCGCCTGAATGTCATCACCCATTCCAGGCGCGGCGATGACGACGCGAATATCGGCAACTTCCGCGACGTCGACTTCGTTCTGTCCGGTGCCGACGGTTTCCAGCAGCACGATATCGAAGCCCGCGCCGTCGAGTGCGTCGATGATGCGGACGGCTGCGGGTGACAAGCCGCCGAGATAACCGCGCGACGCGAGTGAGCGTACGAAGACGCCGTCGTCATCCAATGCCGCCGTCATGCGGATGCGATCGCCGAGTATGGCGCCGCCCGAGATCGGGCTCGACGGATCGACGGCGATGACGCCGACGGTCCGTCCGTGCTGTCTCAGATGCGCGATGACGGCGTTGACGAGCGTCGATTTTCCGGCGCCCGGCGGGCCTGTAAAGCCGACGACGAGCGCATGTCCGAGATGGGGCTGCAGTGCCTGAAGCAGGCCGGGCGCGGCTTCAGACAGCCGCTCGAGCTCGGTGATCACCGTTGCGATGGCGCGGCGTTCGCCCGCGCGCATGCGGTCAACATAGCTCGCGATGTCGGCGGCTGGGATGCGGGCAACTGGCGGGAGCGGATCTGCGGTCGTTTTGGCCATACGCGCTGATAGAAGGGAAGCGGCTCCGGCGCAACAGGGCAGTCGGAGTGCATCGCTTCCCGCTATCCACACAAGCAAGCCGTTTTCGAGCTGTTCCCATCCGGAACTCTATGCAAACGTCTAATCGGGGAAGTTGGGGAAGGGTCAAGGTGTTGGACAAGGGCCGAGGGATTTTTCAGTCCGCGCTGTTATCTACCAAAGCGCATCGCGCCGACATCGATGGTCTGCGCGCCGTGGCGGTTCTAGGCGTGCTGGGCTATCACTTCGGGCTTGGCGTTCCAGGCGGATACGGCGGCGTCGATGTCTTCTTCGTGATATCCGGCTTTCTCATCGCTGGAATAATAAAGAACGACCTCGAGGCTGAAACCTTCTCGCTTGTCAATTTCTACGTGCGGCGCATCCGCAGAATATTGCCGGCTCTCGTTGTCTGCCTTTCGGTGACGACGATCGCGGCCTTGCTCATTCTTTTTCCGCTAGACTTCAAGAATTATGGCCGCAGTCTGCTCGCAGCCGTTCTTTCCGTATCGAATTTTTATTTCCAGAGCCGCAACGGCTATTTCGACGGCGCGGCGACTGAAAAGCCGCTTCTCCACACATGGTCGCTTGGTGTCGAGGAGCAGTTCTATATCGTGTTTCCGCTGACGCTCCTCCTGCTCTTTAAGTTCGCAAGAAAATGCCTGTTGCCGCTGTTGTTGGCGGTTGTGGTGCTTTCACTCGCGTACAGCGGCTTCAGTGGTATGCGCGCACGTGAACCCGCCTTTTTCTCGACCTTCGGTCGGGCTTGGGAGTTAGGGATTGGGACGTTGCTTGCTTTTGCTGCTCTGCCGCCGCCGTCGCGCCGCTGGGCAATCGAGGCCGAAGCGGGAACGGGCGTGTTGCTAATTGCCTTCAGCTATTTCTTTTACGATGATGATACGCTGTTTCCCGGACTGGCAGCAGTGCCGCTCTGTTTGGGGGCTGCTCTTATCATTCATTCCGGCATGACGCCCCAAAAGTCGTTCGTGGCGCGGCTGCTCTCGTCGTCTCCGATGATTGGGATTGGGCTGATTTCCTATTCCATCTATCTCTTGCACTGGCCATTGCTGGTGCTCTGTCAATATCGTTTTCCGGATGTCTTCGCAGCCGGAGCACCGCACGCGACGGACGCGCGTATAGGCCTTGCCCTAGCGAGCGTCTGTCTCGGGGCCTTGTCTTGGCGTTTTATCGAGGAGCCCTTCCGGCGCTCCGGCGTTATTTCGACAAAAACGGTTTTCGGCGCTGGAGCCACCGCTGTCCTAACGCTCGTTGGGGCATCTGCCGTCATCATCGTTCGTCCGCACTGGCTGCAAAGCTGGCCGGCTGCGATCGAAGCGATGCAGTTCAGGAGAACGGTTTCGGGGCGGGTGCTTGGATTGAAGCGCCAGCCAGGGTGGACGCACGATACCTATCTCATCGGCAACGATGGCAGCACGCCCGACACAGTCTTGTGGGGTGACAGTTTCGCCCAGGCGCTCGTCCCGGGCTTTATCACCTTTTATAGCAAGACTGGCCAAGGCGCAGTCATAGCGGCGGCCCCGGGATGCCCTCCGCTGCTTGGAGTCACGTTCTACCGGCGCTTGGCGAACGAGAAGTGCCGGCCTCACAACGATGCTATTTTCAAAGCCATCAGTGAGCCTGGTATTCGGCGTGTCATTCTTATGGCGCGATGGTCGGCATTCGTGAACAGCACGGTGCGCGATGGCAGCGGAAATCCCGTCGTGCACGGGAAGAGCGTGCGCGCGGATGGCTCAGTTTTCGCCGGCGTACTTGAACAGGTCGTGAGCCGCCTCGTCGCGCAAAACAAAGAAGTCGTCCTGGTGGGGCCGATTCCGAGCCAGAAATTCTCTGTTGGCCCAGCTATGGCACGCCATATCGCGTGGGACCTGCCTCTACCTCCGGAACTGACGTTGCGGGAGTTTGCCGAGGATGAGCGTCTCGTTCTTCCCTTGCTGGCACAGCTAGCGACAATCCCTCACGTCCGTGTCATCTATCCGCACCTCAGCCTGTGCGATCCGTACGCTTGCCATTACAGCATCAATGGCAAAGCCATGTATTCGGATGACGGTCATCTTTCGCCAGACGGAGTGGAGGCGCTCTCAAGTATGTTCGACGAGCTTTTCCACGACGCGGCGAAGTCTTAGCCGTCCCTTTGTTTCGTCAGAATTTTTTCAGCACGTTTTCCTCGGTTGCAGGTTTTTGCGGCTTCGCGGCTTTGAGGATCGCGGGGAGGATGTCTTCGGCCTTATCGACAACGGTAAAGCGCACGTCGAGACCGTCGCGTATGAAGGTCTCCTGCTTCATGTGATCGAGAAGCTTCAGGAACTGATTCCAGAACCCGTCGATGTTGGCGATGACGATCGGCTTCGCGTGACGGCCGAGCTGGGACCATGTCAACTGCTCGACGAGTTCCTCGAGCGTGCCGACGCCGCCGGGAAGCGCCACAAATGCGTCGGCGCGATCAAACATCAGCTGCTTGCGCGTGTGCATGTTCTCGACGACGATCAGCTCGTCGACGTCTCTCAGCATCAACTCGCGGTTGCCGAGGAATTCCGGGATGATGCCCGTGACCTTGCCGCCGGCGCCGAGCGCGGAGCGAGCGACCTCGCCCATCAGGCCGAGGCTGCCGCCGCCGTAGATCAGGCGGATGCCGTTGTCGGCGAGCGACTTGCCGAGCTTTCTCGCAGCTACCGTGTAAGCAGTGTTCAGTCCCTTCCCGGAGCCGCAATAAACGCAGACGCCTTCGATTTTTGAGGGGGGTGTGGAATTATTATCGCTTGCCGGTGTGCCGGCCATTTTTGTCATTTCATTCATTCTCGGTCCATTCTCAAACGATGTAGCATCAGTATTTGGGGGTTCGCTGCCGGGCCGCCAGAGCATGAATAGGACGCATGCCGCTTTTGCGGGGCCGCGGTCTGTTCAAGAGGAATTTTCGCGCCGTCGTAGCTGTTGGGCTTGGCGAGAGCGTGACACGTGTGCTTAGTTCATAGTCGAGTTAAAAGGCGATGTTATGAAAAATGACGAAGCCACGGTTTCCGCGAAGAAAACCGCGATCGTAAGCGCGCGGGCTGGCGCCGTCGCCGCGCTTCTCGTCCTTGCCGGGCTGCTGCCGCTGCCGCTCGGGGCCGCCATCGATCGGGGAGATTCGGCGTCCAGTGGTACAACTGTCATCATCGCCAGCGAGTTTCCACCGGTCGCGATCGATAGCGAAGATACGCTCGATGCCGAAGATCGGCTTCCCGTGCTGGCCGAGGACGCTTCAACGCCGCCCGAAGCACCGGCAAGCTCGGATGCGCGGGAGATAGATGTATGGCCGCCCGAGGCTGATCCCTCCGATGCCGACGTTTCGTCCGAGACGGACAGCAATCTCGCTCGGAGCGTGTGGGCGCCGAAGGAGCTTGGGATTGCCGATCGCGTGCAAGACTGGCTGGCGCGCGCCAATCGCGAATTTCAATCGACGATCATTCGCCGGTTGTCGACGCCGTCGGCAGTCGCGGGCGATGCGATCGCCCGCAACGTCGAAGAGGTAAAGGGCGAGGACGCAGCGGCTGCTGCGGCACGCGCGGAAGAGGCGATCAATACAGCGCAGGCCAAACTGGCGGCCGAGGCTGAGGCCAAGCATCAGCGCGAACTGTCCGATGCCGCCGCGAAGGCCGCGGAGGAAGCCAAGGCGCGCGAAGCGGAAGTCGCTCGTCTCGACGAGGAGCGGAAAGCGACGGAAGAAAAGCGCCGCACGGAGGAGCAAAGGCGGCAGGCTGAACTTCGGGTCGCCGAGGCGGAGAAAGCTGCGAAGCTAAAAGCGGCCGAGGATGCGGCAGCCAAGGAGGCTGCTGAGAAAGCTGCTGCGGCGGCAAAAGAGCGAGAGATCGCCGAAAGGCAGGCGGCTGAAGCGGCTGCTGCTCAAAGAGCGGCGGAAGCCAAGCAGCAAGCCTTGAGAGAAGCCGAGGCAGCCAAGGCTGCGGAAGAAGCCAGGGCGGCTGAAGAAGCCAAGGGTGTGGAAGAGGCAAAGGCAAAGGCAGCGGAAGCGAAGCGGCCGGCGGATGAGGAAGCCGCCAAGGCTGCGGCCGCTCAGGAGGCTGAGGCCCGGGCAAAGATCGCTGCCGCAAGCGAGGCTGCAGAAAAAGAACGCGCGGCGGAAGTGGCCGCCAAGAAAGACGCGGAAGCCAAGCAGGCACTCGCCGCCCAGACGGCGGCTCCGACCAAGCAGGCGATGGTCGAGGACGAGGATAAGGACGAGACCGACGTCGCGGCTGCGCCGAGCGCGACCGAGCAACCGTCGGTCAGTGGCGCGCAGCCCGCGAAGAGAGTCGAAGGTAAATTCTCCGGCGAAAGCGATGGCAAAGTGGCAGCGCGCAAGCCGCGCCATCATGCCCGCGTTCACAGGCAGGCGAGCAATCGCTCGACCGGTCGCTCAGTCAACGGTGGGGCCAGTCAATCGGCGCATAGTGGTCCGGTCGTGAAGCGCTGGGTCAGGCAACCGCGGCAGGGCCGCTGCCGGCTTGCGGGCCACAAGGTTTTGCTGCCCGGCCGCTATACGGTCGCACGCGGCGACAACCTGTGGCTCATTGCCCTTCGGCACTATCACGACGGTTGGTATTTCCGCCGGATTTACCGCGCGAACCAGGACGTTATCCGCAACCCCAACCTGATCCATCCGTGCGAGCGGCTTTATCTGCCCAGGCTGTAACTGTGATGGACTTTCGCGCCGCGTGATCCTATCTGAAGCCCAATGCAAAGCGCCTTTGTCAATTGGTGCGCGGCGGTCCGCGATGGATTGCTGGCGCGCATTACCCCATCCGCCGAGACGTCTCGGGTTCTGAAAGCTCTCTGGCCCTATGTTTGGCCCGAGGACCGGCCGGACCTCAAGCGGACGGTCATCTGGTCGTTCGCCATTATCGTCATTGCCAAGGGCGTGACGGTTACGGTGCCGTTCACGCTCAAGTGGGCGACGGATGCGCTCGTCGCGTCGACCGGCGGCCACGTGTCGAGCAGCCAGACACTGCCCTGGCTCATCGGCGCGCCGGTGCTCGCAACCATTCTTTACGGCATTGCGCGGATCGTGATGTCGCTGCTCGTACAGGTCCGCGAGGGCATGTTCGCGCGCGTTGCAATGCATGCGGTCAGAAAGCTTGCGCTGTCGACATTCGAGCATATGCATCGGCTGTCACTGCGGTTCCACCTCGAACGCAAGACAGGCGGACTGACACGCGTTCTGGAGCGCGGCCGGACGGGGATCGAGAACATCAGCCGCATGGCGCTGATGACGCTCATTCCGACCATCGTCGAATTTCTGATGATCATCGCGGTCTGCGCTTACGAGTTCGACTGGCGCTACATCGTGACCATCGTGCTGATGATCGCCGCCTACCTGTGGTTCACGGTAAAGGCGACGAACTGGCGGCTTTCGATCCGCCGGGCGATGAACGAGAGCGACACGGACGCCAACACGAAGGCGATCGACAGTCTTCTCAATTACGAGACCGTGAAATACTTCGGCGCTGAGGGGCGAGAAGCCGCGCGCTACGACAAGTCGATGGCCGCTTACGAGAAAGCGAGCATCAAGACCTACACGTCGCTCGCGGTTTTGAACTCCGGCCAGGCGGTCATTTTCACCATTGCGCTGACGATCTGTCTCGTGATGTCAGCGACGGACATCGTGGCCGGCAAGGATACGGTTGGCCATTTCGCGATGGTCAACCTGCTGATGCTGCAACTCTTCATGCCGCTCAACTTCATGGGCATGGTGTATCGCGAGATCAAACAGGGGCTGACCGACATCGAGCGCATGATGGAAGTGCTCGAGCAGAATCCCGAGGTCGCCGATAAGCCCGGTGCGAAGGAACTCAAGGTGTCGGGCGGAGCGATCCGGTTCGATCACGTCGGCTTCGCGTACGATCCGGAGCGGGTGATTTTAAAGGACGTTTCGTTCGATGTGCCGGCGGGCAAGATGGTCGCCATCGTCGGGCCATCGGGTGCCGGAAAGTCGACCGTCGCGCGGCTGCTTCTGCGTTTCTACGACGTGACGGGTGGCCGGATCACGATCGACGGCCAGAATATTCGAGACGTGACGCAGCATTCGTTGCGGGCTGCCATCGGTGTCGTGCCGCAGGATACGGTGCTGTTCAACGACACGATTTTCTACAACATCAAGTACGGCCGGGCCGATGCTACGGACGCGGAAGTCTATTCGGCTGCCAAGCTCGCGCAGATCGACGATTTCGTTCGCGCGCTTCCTGACGGATACAACACGATGGTCGGCGAGCGGGGGCTCAAGCTCTCGGGCGGCGAGAAGCAGCGCGTCGCGATTGCGCGTACGATTTTGAAAGCGCCGCCGATCCTGTTGCTCGACGAGGCGACAAGCGCGCTCGACAGCCATACGGAACGGGAAATTCAGGACGCGCTGGACCGCGTTTCGAAAGACCGGACGACGGTCGTCATCGCGCACCGTTTGTCGACGATCATCCATGCGGACAGCATTCTGGTCCTGGAGGCGGGGCGCGTCGCGGAGCAGGGGACGCACGGCGAGCTGATCGCGAAGAACGGGCTTTACGCGAGCCTATGGGCGCGTCAGCGGCAGGCCGAGAAGGCGCGCGAAGAGCTTGCGCATGCGCTCGAAGAAGCCGGCGAGCCGGCGTAGAGCCGAGCGGCGGCTATGATCAGCGAGTGAGTTAGTCTTCGACGACTTTCCAGCCGTCGGGACGGGGGAGTTTTTTCCGCTTCGTCTCGGCTTCGTCGCGCGTTGTGAAACGGATCGCCAGCGAGCGCGGGACGAACACGTCACCGTTGCCGAGATAGGTGTGCTGTCCCGTGGCCCGGAATACGTCGTGCCGCTGCTCTTCCAGTAAAAATGCCATTGGCCGAAATCTCGCGTTCGTCCCCGTGACGGGGAAGAGTGACCGCAAGTTTCGGCAAAAAACTAGCCCCGAGATAGGGGCCGGGAGAGCCATCTCGGGGCTAGTTGCGAGTTCAGCCTTTAGCCGTTCTGGGAAGCGTGTGGCTTAGCTCTAGTGCTAGATCCTATTCTATACAAAAAAAGTAATCAATATCGGAAATGGACGTGCAGGTCTTTTTTGGGCGGCGAGTTGACCCGGGCTTTGGGCAAGAGCCTGTCGCGAGCGGGGCCTTGGCACCAATTCCGGCAAAACTTATCCCCGCTTCATCATCGGGTGTTAAATTCGGCCTTTCGGCCGGCATGTCCGGTTTTTTGCAAGGATTTGGACGCTTGGACGGACAGGAATTCAGGGAGACGGCAGGGCGGGTTCTGGGTGCGATCTGGCGCGCGTCGGTCATTGCGCTCTGGACCATGCGCGAGCTTCTGAGGACCTTCTGGTCGATCGTGCGGGGGCCTTTGATCGCCGCCCTCAACGTCGCCGTGGCGCTGATCATCCTCTTCGAGGAATGGGGATGGCGTCCGCTTTCCGAGCTTATCGGCCGGCTCGCGAAATTCGCGCCAATCGCGGCTATGGAGCGCTTCATCGCCGGGCTGCCGCCTTATGCGGCGCTCGTCGCGCTGGCGCTGCCGACATCCCTGCTGCTGCCGCTGAAGTTCGTCGCCGTATGGCTGCTCGCCAACGGCCATTTCGCGACGGCGACGCTGTTGTTCATCGGCGCGAAGCTGGCTTCGACGGCCATTCTTGCGCGGATATTCATTCTGACGAAGCCGTCGCTCATGCAGATCGGCTGGTTCGCCCGTGGCTTCAATTGGCTGATGCCGTGGAAGGATGCGCTGTTCGCGCAGATACGGGCGTCGTGGGTCTGGCGGTACGGGCGCATCGTCAAAGCGCGGATCGTGGCGAATATCCAAAAGGCCTGGAAGGGGCTCCGCCCGCGCGCTTCGGATCTATGGCGGCGATGGACTGGACGTGAGTTGCCGTTTGCCGGAAAGCCACCCGCTGAGCGCGATCTTTCGATAAAATGATTCGGGGTTGTTTGAGGCTGAGCGCATCCGGAGATGGTTCTCTCGGCACTGTCGTTCGGTGTCCGGACAAAAACAATGGCAAATGGGCAACAGCGCATGACCCGAGAATGTTGCGCTCATAGCATTTCCGCGATCCAATGTTGACGAGAGTGGTCAAGTATCTTCTTCTGAATCGGAGTCCAGCCCGCGGCAGGGTTCGAGGGGGTGGGGTTCGCGCGTGGCCTGTTTATGTGCCGGCGTTGACTTCTTGGGGGTAAACCGATGCGATTGAGAGTTTCGTCCGGCCTTCTGCCGGTTTTGGCGTTGGGCACGCTGACCGCGGCAACCGGGGTCATGTGTACTGAGGCGCGGGCCGAAGAGGCGTCGATTACTGGCGTCCCAGAAGATTCGATCGCGAAGGACTGGAACGATCCGGTGCGCGCCGCATTCGCGAGCCGCGGCATTACGTATGGCGTCAACTGGATCGGCGAATACTGGAACGTTGCATCGGGCGGCAACTCGCAGGGCTCGAATTTCGACGGCCGTTTCGATGTCCACACCGACATCGACCTCGAGAAGCTTGTGGGCTGGAAAGGCGCCACCATCCATGCCAACGGCTTCTACATCCACGGCATCGGTGCTTCTACCGAGCGCGTCGGCAACATTTTCGCGGTCAGCAATATCGAGGGCTACGAGACGTTCCGCCTGGATGAACTGTGGCTGGAGCAGTCGCTGCTCGAGGATAAGTTGAAGGTGAAGGTTGGTTCGATCGCCGCCGATACCGAATTCTTCATCAGCGATACGGCTTCGCAGTTCATCAACGGCACGTTCGGATGGCCCGGCATTACCGCTGCGGATCAAGCGGCGGGCGGACCTGGATATCCGCTGGCTTCGCTGGGTGTCCGCGTGCAGTACGCGCCGACCGATAATCTCAACATTCTGGCCGCCGTTTTCAACGGCAGCCCGGCCAATCCTTTTGCGGACAACCCGCAAAAGGACAACAATCACGGCGTTGAATTCCGTCTTCAGGATGCGCCGCTGCTGATGATTGAAGCGCAGTTTAAGTACGACGTCGGTCTTCCGGGCACGTTCAAGCTCGGCGGCTGGAAGCAGTTCAACCACTATGCGACCGAGTTTCTTGATCCTGACGTTCTCGACACCAGCTCGGGAATCTACGGCATCATCGATCAGCAGATCTGGAAGGGTGCGGACGATAAGGCGATCAACGCGTTCGTGCGGCTTTCGGGTAGCCCCGATAAGCAGAACCTGATTGATACGTATGTCGACACGGGCATCGTCTTCACGGGCTTTGTGCCAGGGCGCAAGGAAGATGCCTTCGGCGCAGCGTTCGGCTACGGGCACATCTCGAGCAAGCTGAGCCAGGCACAGGCCGATCCGACCAGCGAGTTCGCCTCGAACGTCATCTCGAATTACGAGTCCGTTATCGAACTCAACTATCTCGCGAAGATCCGTCCCGGCTTCTCCATTTCGCCTGACTTCCAATACATCTGGAATCCCGGCGGCCGGGTTGGCAGCGATGTCGATGATTTCAAGCCAATCCCCAATGCGGCAGTGGTCGGCGTCAGGACCACTCTGAATTACTGAGCCTGACTTCGGGCTTTCAAATCGCCGATTTGACTTTGGCCTCCTAGCGCCACCCCGATGGGTGCGCTAGGAGGCCTTTTCATGAGCGCAGCGCAAAATCACTCAAAGCCTATTTTGATCGCGGGGCCGACGGCGAGCGGCAAGTCTGCGCTCGCGATGGCGATTGCCGAGCATGTTGGCGGCGAGATCATCAACGCAGACAGCATGCAGGTCTATCGGGAGCTGCGCGTTCTCTCGGCGCGGCCAACGGAGGAAGAAGAGGCTCGTGTTCCGCATGCGCTCTACGGGTTCGTGCCGGCGGGGGAAGCCTATTCCGCGGGGCGTTTCGTCCGCGATGCGGCGGGGGCTATCGCCAAGGCGCGGAGCGAGGGGCGGCGTCCGGTCATCGTCGGGGGCACGGGGCTCTATTTCAAGGCGCTGATCGAGGGGCTTTCGCCCATACCCGACATCGCCGCCGACGTTCGCGACTACTGGCGCAGGGCGGGCGAGGAGCGGGGCGCGGGAGCCTTGCACGGCGAGCTTCAGCGGGTCGATCCGGCCATGGCAAGGCGCCTGGCTCCGACCGATACGCAACGGATCGTACGGGCGCTCGAGGTGATCCAATCGACCGGGCGGTCGCTCGCCGAGTGGCAATCATTGCGGGGCGAGCCGGTGATCGATGAAGCCGAGGCGGTTCGCTTCGCGGTTTCCGGCGACCGGGCGGAACTCCATGCGCGGGCTGATGCTCGTTTCGATCGGATGATGCGGGAGGGGGCGCTCGACGAGGCGCTGGTCCTGTCGCTTCTGCGACTCGATCCGGATCTTCCGGCAATGCGGGCGATCGGCGTCCGGCCGCTTTTGCGGCTCGTTGCGGGTGAGATCAGCGAGGACGAGGCGCGGGAACTGGCAAAAGCCGAGACGCGGCAGTACATCAAACGCCAGGAAACTTGGCTCAAGAGAAATATGATTACGTGGACTGGCGTTACAACGAAAGAAACGGCAAGTTCATTGCGCGATATTTTCGCATTTATTCAGGGTTAGCGTTGACCAATTAGGCTCGGACCCCTACTTTCCCCCGACCTTTGAAACCGCCTGCAGGCTTTTGCCGGCGAAGGAGTTATTCATGGCACGCACGATGACCGGCGCCGAAATCGTTTTGCAGGCTCTCGCCGATCAGGGCGTCGAGCTGATCTTCGGGTATCCGGGCGGCGCCGTCCTTCCGATCTACGACGAGATCTTCAAGCAGGAGAAGATCCGGCACATTCTCGTTCGCCAGGAAGGCGGGGCGCTGCACTCGGCCGAAGGCTATGCGCGGTCGACTGGCAAGGTCGGCGTCTGCCTCGTGACGTCGGGGCCGGGCGCGACCAATGCCGTGACGGGCCTGACGGACGCCCTGATGGATTCCATTCCGCTCGTGTGCATCACGGGCCAAGTCGCGACGCATCTGATCGGCAACGATGCCTTTCAGGAATGCGATACCGTGGGCATCACGCGGCCGTGCACCAAGCACAACACGCTCGTCAAAAGCGTCAACGACCTCGCGCGGATCCTGCATGAGGCGTTCTACATCGCGCGTACGGGCCGTCCGGGTCCCGTCGTCGTCGACATTCCGAAAGACGTGCAGTTTGCGCTCGGCAACTACGTCGGCCCGTCGAATATTCAGCATAAGACCTACCGGCCGAAGTTGAAGCCGGAACAAGCGGCCGTGCGCGAAGCGGTGGATCTCATCGCCAATGCCAAAAGGCCGGTGTTCTATACCGGCGGCGGCATCATCAACGGGGGTCCGAAGGCGAGCCAGCTGTTGCGCGAGTTCGTGCGGCTGACGGGCTATCCGATCACGTCGACGCTGATGGGCCTCGGCGCGTATCCCGCATCCGACAAGCAGTGGCTCGGCATGCTCGGCATGCACGGGACGTACGAAGCCAATCTCGCGATGCACGATTGCGACGTGATGATCAACATCGGCGCGCGCTTCGATGACCGCATTACCGGCCGTGTCGATGCGTTTTCGCCGGGATCGAAGAAGATCCACGTCGATATCGATCCGTCGTCGATCAACAAGAACATCATGGTCGATGTGCCGATCGTCGGCGATTGCGCCTACGTTCTCGAAGACATGCTGCGGATCTGGAAGGCGAAAGCGCCGGCCCTCGACAAGGCGGCGCATAAGGCCTGGTGGAAGCAGATCGATGGCTGGCGCGCGAAAAAATCGCTTGCGTATAAGAACTCCAAAGACATCATCATGCCCCAGTACGCATGTCAGCGTCTGCAGGAGCTGACGAAGAATCGCGATACGTTCTTCACGACCGAAGTCGGCCAGCATCAGATGTGGGCGGCGCAATTCCTCCAGTTCGAGGAGCCCAATCACTGGATGACGTCCGGAGGGCTAGGCACGATGGGATATGGATTGCCTGCTGCGATCGGCGTGCAGCTTGCGCATCCGCGGTCGCTCGTCATCGATGTCGCCGGCGACGCATCGATCCTGATGAATATTCAGGAGTGCTCAACTGCAGTCCAATACCGCCTGCCGATCAAAGTTTTCATCATGAACAATGAGTACATGGGCATGGTGCGCCAGTGGCAGCAGTTGCTGCACGGCAACCGCTTGTCGGAGAGCTATACCGAGGCGCTTCCGGATTTCGTGAAGCTTGCCGAAGCCTATGGCTGGAAGGGCATGCGTTGCGAGCATCCGGCCGATCTCGACGATGCGATCAAAGAGATGATCAATACGGACGGCCCGGTGATTTTCGATTGCCGCGTCGCCAAGCTCGCGAACTGCTTCCCGATGATCCCATCGGGCAAGGGCCACAACGAGATGCTGCTCGGCGAGAACATTACCGACGAAGAAGTCGAGCGGGCCATCGACGACGCAGGAAAGGTACTGGTTTGAGAAGCGGGGGCTCTGGCTTCGGGATCGGTAGCATTGTGGCCGCCATTTGCATGGCGACCCTTGTTTCCATGCCGCAGGCGTCGGCGGCCAAGGAAACTTGGGACCACGCCGCCAACATCAAGGACGCCGCAAAGCGCCTTGCCGAACTGCATCGCCGCGAAGGTTCTCAAGGCGTGTTGAAGTTCCTCGACGCCTGCTACCGGACGCAAACGCTCGCCAGCAACTATTCGGCGGGCCTCGAGTCGTGCATGGCGCAGGACTACATGCACAGCCAAGTGCTGGCGCAGATCTATGCGCGCATTCCGCAAGCCGAGCGCGTCCGCATGGGCACGCCGGCGCCGGAAGACATCGCGCGTGGCATGGGGCAGCGGTTCGTCGCCACGTTCAAGCAGTATAATATTTCGGTCAAGGATGCCGAGAACTTCAAGAAGATGGTCGATACGAATGGCATGCCGATCTTCCTGAAGTCGATCTTCCCACCGAAGAAGCCGGGCGAGCCGGAGAGCGCTGCCGAGCCCGGCAAGGCGAGCGGCCGTTAGCAACAATGCTGAAGCTCGTCATTGCCAACAAGCTTTACTCGTCGTGGTCGCTCAGGCCGTGGCTGCTGCTGTCGGCTTTCAACGTCCCGTTCGAAGAAATCATCATTCCTTTGCGGACGCCCGAGAGCCGCAGCCTCGTGCTCGAATATTCGCCGTCGGGCAAAGTGCCGGCGCTGGTCGACGGCGACGTGTCGGTTTGGGAAAGTCTCGCCATCATCGAATATCTGGCGGAGAAATTCCCCGAGCTTCCGATCTGGCCGCGCGATGCCAAAGCCCGGGCGCACGCACGCGCGATTTCGCACGAAATGCATGCCGGATTTCAGGCGCTGAGGCAGGGATGCCCAATGCATCTCGGCGCGCGTTTTGCGACGCCGCCGTTAACCGAACCGCTGCAGGCGTGCATCGATCGCATCGAAGATATCTGGTCTGAAGCGCGCAATCGCTTTGCGGGCAGCCAACCTTTTCTCTACGGTGCGTTCTCTGCTGCCGATGCGATGTATGCGCCCGTCGTCACGCGCTTCGACACCTATCAAATTCCCGTGCGCGAGGCGACGCGAGCCTATATGGATGCCGTTCTCGCCCATCCCGCTTTCAAGGAGTGGCGGGCGGCAGCGCTGATCGAGCCGTGGCGCATTCCGGAATATTCGGCCGGCCACACGCCGGTCGAAAGCTTCATCTGATTCAAAGTTTCACCCGACACCCAAGAGACCGACGATGTCCGACCTAACGAAGCAAATGCCGCCGCCGAGCGTCCTCAGATCGCAGGAGATCGTATCGCGCACGCTCTCGGTCGTCGTCGATAACGAGCCGGGCGTGCTGGCGCGGGTCATCGGTCTTTTTGCGGGCCGCGGCTACAATATCGATTCCCTAACCGTGACCGAGGTCGAGCACGAGAAGCGCTTGTCGCGTATTACCGTGATCACGAGCGGCACGCCGGCGGTGCTGCAGCAGATCAAGCATCAGCTCGAGCGACTCGTTCCGGTTCACCGGGTGCGCGATCTGACGGAAGAGGGCGGTTCCATCGAACGGGAACTCGCGCTCGTGAAGGTCGCGGGCAAGGGCGACAAGCGCATCGAAGCTTTGCGGCTGGCCGAGATCTTCCGCTCCAAGGTCGTCGATACGTCGATCGAACATTTCGTTTTCGAGGTTACGGGCAAGCCGTCGAAGATCGAGACGTTCATTCAGCTGATGTCGGAGCTTGGGCTCGTCGAAGTTTCGCGTACCGGCATTGCGGCCATCGGGCGGGGCGCCGGCGCCTGATCTTTACGGTCAATGGCGCGACAAGCCCCGTGATGTCCTAATCCAAGAGGGGGCAGACGGTTCGCCGCGCTGCCGCAGCATTTGTCTCAGCACCTCATTCTGTCGCTCGTGACGTTTGCATTCGTCTCGGCGATGACGCCTGGGCCGAACAACACGATGCTGCTGACATCCGGCGTCAACTTCGGCTTCAAGCGAACGCGTCCGCATGTCTGGGGTGTGGTGATCGGATTTACGATCATGATCCTGGCCGTCGCACTGGGTGTCGGGCGCGTATTCCTTTTATTTCCAGCACTTTTTACGACGTTGCGGGTCGCGAGCATCGGGTATCTGCTGTGGCTCGCGTGGCGCATCGCGACGGCCGGCACGAGCAACCCAATCGTCACGGCAGAAGCGCGGCCGATGACGTTTTTTGAAGCGGCGCTCTTTCAGTGGGTCAATCCGAAGGGGTGGATGGTGGCGTTGAGCGTTGCCGCCAACTTCGTTTCGCCGGACAGCCTTTGGTTCGACGCAGCGGTGCTGACCGCAATCTTTCTGGCGGTCTCGCTGATCTCGGCCACGACGTGGGCATTCTTCGGCACGTCGCTCAGGCCGCTGCTGACGGACGAGAGATCGATGCGGATTTTCAACGTGGCGATGGCCGTTGCGCTCGTTGCGTCCCTGTGGCCGCTCGTCCACGAAATGATTTGAGAGATTGACGCCGCGCGTCAGCTCTTCTTGGCAAGCCGGGCGTTCTCGTGTGCCAACGCCTCGGCCGATTCCGAGAAAGTGTTTCGCTCATCTTTCAGTCCAAAATTCTGCTTGTCGAGCCCCTTGAACCCCGACGAGCCGTCCGACGTCGCGTAAAGCGGCATCGCGCTCGGCGGCTGGCTGAACGTAATCAAAAATGCCTGGAGTTTCGGCTGGTAATTGCCGTCGACGCCCTTTGCACAGCGGTCCGGGCCTTCGGCGGCCGCACAGGCGGAGAGGGAGTTGTAGGACGGTGCGCGGCTCTGATGCAGCGCAACCGCCTTATCGATCGCCTGTCCGCACTCATCGATGGTGAGCTTCTGGCGGCCGGCGCAATCTCCGGAGGAAATGAAGATCCCCGTTTCGGCCTGTGCCTTCGGGCTAGCCGGCGCCGCGCTGTTGCCGCAACCGGCAAGTGCTACAGCGGCAGACAAAGTTCCGAATAATGCGATCGTTCGCATGGGGCGGGTCCGAATTGGGCGTCTGATATCGCGAATCTGCGCTTTTCCCAGTTAGGGTTCGGTTAATTGTTGCACGGGGCGACGAGAAAAAGGGGCGGAGAAATATTCGAGCTAGGGCAGTCGGTAGCACCCCGGCCCGTTGAATCCTTATCCCGATCTCTGTAGGTTCCGCCCAGATTTCAGGGCGACCGGTTCCAAGCGGATCTGGGCCCCTTGCTTTCAACCCAGCCCGACTGTCGATATCGACCGGGGAACCCGAGAGGCCGCCCATGCGCGTCTATTACGATCGTGATGCCGACATCAACCTTATCAAATCAAAAAAAGTCGCGGTCGTCGGCTATGGCAGCCAGGGCCACGCGCACGCGCTGAACCTCAAGGATTCGGGCGTCAAGGACATCGTCATTGCGCTGCGTAAGGGTTCGGGTTCGGCACAGAAGGCCGAGCAGGCCGGTCTCAAGGTCATGGAAGTCGCGGATGCGGCCAAGTGGGCCGATGTCATCATGATGCTGACACCGGACGAACTGCAGGCCGAAATCTATAAAGAGCAGCTCGAGCCGAACATGAAGAAGGGCGCAGCGCTTCTTTTCGCGCACGGCCTCAACGTCCATTTCAATCTGATCGAGCCGCGCGCGGATCTCGACGTCGGCATGGTCGCGCCGAAGGGCCCCGGTCACACGGTGCGCGGCGAATATCAGAAGGGCGGCGGCGTGCCGTGCCTGATCGCTGTCCATCAGGACAAGAGCGGCAACGCGCACGATCTCTTTCTTTCTTATGCGTCTGCAATCGGCGGCGGCCGTTCGGGCGTGATCGAGACGACGTTCCGCGAAGAATGCGAGACGGATCTCTTCGGCGAACAGGCCGTGCTTTGCGGCGGTCTCGTCGAGATGATCCGCGCCGGCTTCGAGACGCTCGTCGAAGCGGGCTACGCGCCGGAGATGGCGTACTTCGAATGCCTGCACGAAGTGAAGTTGATCGTCGACCTCATCTATGAGGGCGGCATTGCCAACATGAACTACTCGATCTCGAACACGGCCGAGTACGGTGAGTACAAGACGGGTCCGAGAATCATCACGCCCGAGACGAAGGCCGAGATGAAGCGCGTTCTTGCCGACATTCAGACGGGCCGCTTCACGCGCGACTGGATGCTCGAGTGCAAGGCGGGGCAGCCGAACTTCAAGGCGACGCGCCGCTTGAACGATAGCCATCAGATCGAGGAAGTCGGCGCGAAGCTGCGCGCGATGATGCCCTGGATCTCGAAGAACAAGCTCGTCGATAAGGGCAAGAACTGATCGCGTCAGCGGCTGACGGGCGGGTTTCCCACAGCGGAAACCGCCCGCACTACTGCGCTTTGGGGAGGGTTAACGTGCGGCAGCGCGGGCGGTCTACGTCAAATCCAGCCAACTGACCTTTCGGACAATCGACTGGGACTAACGCGGGCGGCAGAGGAGCGGGGACCTCTGCCGCCCGTTTCCGATTCTGCCGCTTGCGCGGCTTCTTCGGATTTAAAGGGGCTCTGACGCAGCGCGGCCGCTGCGTGAGCCCGATGGTTTTCCATCGGGCGGCAGGTGATCCATCATCACACCTCGCCGCAATGAAACCTGGTGCAACACCAGGATGCTGAAACCGGCTAAGAGGTGCTGGGAGATCTTGACTGTCGCCCCCCAGCGACGCTGTCGTGAGTGTCATATGCGTGCCGAATCTTGGCCGGGTCATGACGAAACTTGGCTGAACCCAAGGCTAGAACGTTTTTGTGCAATTGGAATTCACATCGATAAATGCCGAACATATTTGTGCTTCGAGCATTTGAAAGGGAGCTGAAATTGCCCGTGCGAGTTCTAGTCAGAGAGAGACTTATTTGTGTCTCGCATGCTCGCACATCTCGTTTCGCGGTGGCGCTCACGTGATAGCGCGCGCGATGCCGAATGCCGGCTTTCCTTTCGCCAACGGCGTTAAAACCGTTTCGAATTGCTCGTTAAGGCTCTCAGGCGAAGCTTGGCCTTTCGCGCAAGAGCATTCAGCTGAGATCGATGCGCATTGGCAGGCGGCGACGAAAGCGAACCCTGCGTACTTCAACGGCATCGTGCATCTGATCGACAGTGTACGGTTCGTCGACGGCGTGCTTCACGCAACGCTGACGCGCACGGAATTCAAGAGCTATCTCTACTGGCGCATGCTCGGCTTTCCCGAAGCGGGCGTTCTCGACGGATTTGGGTCGGCGCTCATCCGGTCCTCGGACGGCGAGTACCTGCTCGGCCAACAGATGCCGGGCAACGTGAACTACGGGTTCGCGTGTCTGCCTTCGGGCTTTATCGACGAACGCGATGTGCTTCCTGACGGAACGATCGACATCACACGGAGCATCGAACGCGAGATAGCGGAAGAGATGGGGGACGTCGCGAAGCTCGTTCAAAGGGAGGACGGCTTCATCGTCACGCGGTCGGATACGCAGATGTCATTCGCGGTTCGTTTTTCTGCGCCAGTGCCGACAGTCGAGCTTGTGCGCCTTGTCGAGGAACACAACGCGACGTGTGACGATCCCGAGCTGCAAACGATTATTCCCGTCGCCAATCACGACGATATCGAGCGCCTCAACATGCTGCCTTCGACGCGGGCGACGATGGAGGCGCTTTTCGCCGCGCGCTGAGGGTGTTCGACGCAAATAAAAAAGGGCTTGGCTGCGGCTGAGGCTTGCCGCATGGTTCCGCCCGCTCGCGTTGACGCTCAAGGTCTATACTCGCGCGCGGCAAGCTGACGGCAGACGAAGCAGCGGGGAGTAAGGCGCACGATGGCGCTCACGTATCATGTCCTGGACGTTTTTACGGAACGGCCTTTCGGCGGCAATCCGCTCGCGGTCGTGCTTGGCGCCGACCGCCTGAGCGCCACCGAAATGCAGACGATCGCTCGGGAGTTCAACCTCTCCGAGACGGTCTTCGTGTTGGCGACGACGACGCCTGGGCATATGGCCCGCATCCGCATTTTTACGCCGAGCCGGGAGCTGCCGTTCGCAGGTCATCCGACGATCGGCACGGCAGTGCTGTTGGCCGAGCTTCGCGCGCTGCTCGGGAACGGCGAGAGCGACGCGATCATCGCGCTCGAGGAAGAGATCGGCAGCCTGCGCGTCGGCATTCGCATGCGCAGGGGCGGGGCATCATTTGGCGAATTCGACGCTCCGAAGCTCAACTGCGTTCCGGAAATCATGTCGGAGCCGGAGCAGATCGCGGCGGCTGTGGGGCTCAATCCCAACGAGATCGCTTTTGAAAACCATAAGCCCACGCTCGTGCAGAGCGTACCGTCGTTTGCGTTCGTGCCGGTGTCGAACCTCGAAGCCATGGCGAAGGTGAGGATTGCGCCTCAGCATTGGGCGCGGGCGTTCACCGATCGCGGTGTCAACGGGGCTTATCTCTACACGCGCCAGTGTGTTCGCGGGCAATCGGCGTTCCATACGCGGATGTTTGCGCCGGACGTCGGCATTGGCGAAGATCCGGCGACCGGGTCGGCGGCGGCAAGCTTCGCCTACGTCATCCAGGAATTCGACGCCCTGCCCGACGGCGTGCATAAGCGCGGCATCGAGCAGGGGTTCGAAATGGGGCGTCCGAGCGCGATCTCGCTGACGATGACGATCGCGCGCGGCAAGCTCGACGGTGTGCGGATCGGCGGTTATGCCGTGCGCGTCGCCGAGGGCACACTCCAGATCTGATCTCTTATTTGCGCGTCGCCAGCGGCAACATGCGGTGAAGCGTGTTGTCCCTGAACACGTGGTGATGTGCGAGCGCTGCAATCGCGTGCAGGCCGATGACGTAATAGAGCGCGCTGCCGATGAACTCGTGCACCTCTTTGAGGGTGCGCGCGAGATCTTTGTTCTCGCCGATGATGAAGGGGAGCTCTAACCCGAAAAAGGGCGCCGGGCGGCCGGCGGCATTCGACATCAGCCAGCCGAGCAGCGGCATCGCGATCATCGCCGCATAGAGTGCCGCATGGGTGCTGTGGGCGATCGCCGTCTGCCATGCCGGGGGCACGGGAATGATCGACGGCGCCGGGTTGCGGCTCCGGATGAAGATGCGGAGGACGACCAGGAACAGGATCGTGAGCCCCAGCGATTTGTGGACAAGCATCAGCAGGTCGCGGGTCGGGTCGCCCTTTGGATAGAACTCGTGCAGCTCGACGGCGGCGAAAATGCCGATGAACACGAGTGCCGTGATCCAGTGGAGCGCGATGAGGCCCGGCGGATAGGTGGTTGCCCGCGTAGATGGCTCTATGGCTGTAGTCACGCGATCGTCTCCCCCGAAAATGGACGTTTGCCGGTATGGCAGCCCCTGAACGGGTTTTGCGGCCATTCTCCGTTGGGCGGCAATGAAAATTGCCGCAGACCGCGGGTTTTTGCCGGGGCTGAGGGGCGCGACGGTCGAACGGCTTGATTTTGGGGAGCCAGATCGGCTATTCAGCGCGGACTGAATTGTTCGGCCGGATCGTTCGGCCAACTCGCTGGATTGTCTGCCTTCATGGCGCGCGCGACGGACATTGCTGCTGATTTTGTGTTTGATTCCGGCGCTTTCGCGCACGGCGGCACGATCGCGCCTCATCTCCTGCTTTCGGCTCTTCACCTTATCGGCCCCTGGGCCGCATGACACCCGGCCGTCGCCGGGTTTGTGCCCAGGGGATGAGACGGTCACCAATCGAGCTCGATAGCGATCGCGGCAGACCCAAGGGTCGCCCGGCAAAGGATGAAAAGCGATGACCTCCCCGACCAAAGCCGCGCCGAAGCGCGACGAAGACAAGATTATCATTTTTGATACAACCTTGCGCGACGGCGAGCAGTGCCCCGGCGCCACGATGACGTTCGAGGAGAAGCTGCAGGTTGCGGAGCTTCTCGACGAGATGGGCGTCGACGTTATCGAGGCAGGTTTTCCGATCGCATCGGAAGGCGACTTCGAGGCGGTGACCGAGATCGCCAAGCTCGCCAAGCAGTCAGTCATCTGCGGCCTTGCTCGCGCGAACTTCAACGACATCGACCGGGCGGGCGAAGCGATCAAGCACGCAAAACGCGGTCGCATTCATACGTTCATCGGGACTTCGCCGCTCCACCGCCAGCATCAGCTGCAGCTCACTCAGGAGCAGGTGCACGAGCGTGTCGTCGCGTCGGTGACGCGGGCACGCGGCTACACCGACGACGTCGAGTGGAGTGCGATGGACGCGACGCGCACCGAGCATGATTATCTCTGCCGGGTCGTCGAAGCGGCGATCAAGGCCGGCGCCACGACGATCAACATTCCCGATACGGTCGGCTATGCGTTGCCAGAAGAGTATTTCGACCTCATCACGATGCTGAAGACGCGCGTTCCCGGCATGGACAAGGTCGTCATCTCGACCCATTGCCACGACGATTTGGGACTGGCCGTCGCCAACTCGCTCGCGGGCGTTCGCGCAGGTGCACGACAGATCGAATGCACGATCAACGGTCTCGGCGAGCGGGCAGGCAACGCCGCTTTGGAAGAGATCGTCATGGCTGTCCGCACGCGCCACGATCTCATGCCGTACAGCACGGGCATTCAGTCCGAGATGCTGGCGCGGGCTTCGAAGCTCGTTTCGGCGGTGACGAATTTCCCGGTGCAGTACAACAAGGCGATCGTCGGCCGGAACGCTTTCGCGCACGAGAGCGGCATTCATCAGGACGGCGTTTTGAAGAATACCGAGACCTACGAGATCATGACGCCGGAGTCCGTCGGCGTTGGAAAATCATCGCTGGTCATGGGCAAGCACTCGGGGCGGGCGGCGTTCAAGTCGAAGCTGAAAGAGCTCGGCTATACGCTCGGCGACAATGCGATGGAGGATGCCTTCAATCGCTTTAAGGCGCTCGCCGATCGCAAAAAGCATGTCTACGACGAGGATATCGAAGCCTTGGTCGACGACGGCATGGCGCACATGAACGACCGGGTAAAGGTCACGGCTTTGACCGTGATCGCGGGGACGATGGGGCCGCAATCGGCGACGCTGACGCTCGACATCGACGGGCAGTCGAAGACGGTGCAGAGCATCGGCAACGGACCGGTTGATGCAACTTTCAACGCGATCCGGCAGCTCTTTCCGCATAACGCGCGCCTCGATCTCTATCAGGTGCACGCGGTGACGGAGGGTACCGACGCGCAAGCCGAGGTTTCGGTGCGTCTCGAGGAGGATGGCCGCGTTTCCACGGGGCGCGCCGCCGATCCCGATACGCTTGTTGCGTCCGCCCGGGCTTTTGTCGCCGCGCTGAATAAGCTTGTCGTGAAGCGGCAGAAAACCGCCCAGGCTCAGCAGGCAATTTAGGCGAATTAGCAGATTTTCGCTTAACTTTTAACTGCGGTAGCGTGCAGCAATGTGCGCTACCCGCGCCCGTTTGTCTGTATAACAACGAAAGCCGCAGCCAGTTACCAATCACGCGAGAGCCTTGCTTTGGACAGGCCGGCCATCTTGTATAACGCCTTCCACACCATAAGCTGGGCGGCATCAGATTAGGCCAGGTTCGCGAATGTTCGGTTTAGGCTTCGGCAGCGTACTTCCCGATAACATTGCGATTGATCTCGGCACTGCGAACACTCTCGTTTACGTCGAGGGTCGCGGCGTCATCATCAACGAGCCGTCCGTCGTCGCCATTCGTTCGCGCGGCGGCGTCCGCGATGTGCTGGCGGTAGGCGAGAAGGCTAAGCAGATGCTCGGCCGGACTCCGGAAAGCATCGAGACGATAAGGCCGCTGCGCGACGGCGTGATTGCCGATTTCGTCGCGACCGAGGAAATGCTGCGTCAGTTCATCGGGCGCACGAAGTCGCTTATCGAATTCGTTCGCCCGCGGATTTTGATTTGTGTGCCGGCCGGCGCGACGCCGGTGGAGCGGCGCGCTGTCTACGAGACGGCGCTGTCGGCCGGGGCGCGAAAGGTATTTCTCGTCGAGGAGCCTGTCGCGGCGGCGATCGGGGCGGGATTGCCGATCGATGAGCCCAAGGGATCGATGGTGGTCGATATCGGCGGCGGGACGACGGACATCGCGGTTCTGTCTCTCGGCGGCGTGGTGCAGGCGCGCTCGATCCGCTGCGGCGGCACGGCGATGGACGATGCCATCGTCCGTTACGTCAGGCGCAAGCATCAACTGGTGATCGGCGAAGCGAATGCCGAGCGCATCAAGATCGAGGCGGGTTCGGCGTCGCGCATCATCAACGGCGAAACTGCCGAAATTTTTATTCGCGGCCGGGAGATCAGGGAGGGGAAGGCGAAGACGGTCGTTCTCGGGCCGCACGATATTGCGGAGGCGCTGGAAGGAACGGTCGAGCAGATCGCCGAATTCATCCAGCACGGAATTGAGGATCTGCCGGCGGAAATTTCGACGGATATTTGCGAGCGCGGTATTCACCTTTCGGGCGGGGGCGCCAAGCTCGCCAAGCTCGACGAGGAACTGGAACGCAGGATCGGCGTCAAGGTTCATTTACCCGAGCTGCCGGAGCAATGCGTCATTGCGGGGACGGCTGCGATATTGCGCTCGCTCAAGGAACGCGAGCATCTTTTGATCAGGCCTTGACCTGCGCCAGCGCAGGTCGAGAGCAGCGGACGAATTGTCATGGCCCGGCTGAAGGACGACAAGCTTTTTCTGCGGCGCGGCGATAGCGCAGCGGGAAAGCGCGCGCGGCCCGTGCTGCTGCTTCTTGTGTTCGTCGCCGCGGGCTTAATGTTGCTCAGCCGGCTCGACCACGGGATGATCGGCGACGTCCGCTGGCGGGCTCAGTCCTGGCTGACGCCGGTTCTGCAAGGCGCGATGATACCAGCCGAGCCGATTCGCGAAATCGGACGATCGATATCGACGCACGTCGACCTCGGAAACGAACTCGCGCGCCTCAGGCAAGAGAATCAAAAGCTCGAGAACTGGAAGTGGCGGGCGCGACAACTCGAAGCGAAGGTTGCCGATCTCGAAGCATTGGCGAAGGTTGTCCCGGAGCAGAAGCTCGATTTCGTAACGAGCCGCGTCATCGCGGACTCGAGCGGCGCGTTCGGGCGCAGCGTAACGATCGATGCGGGGCGATCGCGACACGTCAAAGAGGGCTATCCGGTCATCAACGCCGACGGACTCGTGGGACGTATCGTCGACGCCAGTCAGAACGTTGCTCGCGTGCTGCTTGCGACAGATCTCAACAGCCGAATTCCCGTTCAGATCGGCCCCAACGCCGTCCGCGGAATTCTTGCCGGAGATAACAGTTCCCGTCCGAAGATCATCTACGTGCCGGAAGGCGCCAACATTGCCATCGGCGACGATGTCGCGACGTCGGGCACGGGCGGATTATTTCCCGCCGGTCTTCGCCTCGGAACGGTCGCGGGAAATCTCTCGGACCCGCGCGTCCAATTGCGCGCCGACCTCGACCGTTTGGATTACGTGAGCGTGCTCTTCTACGCCGATCCGTTCCGCGACCTCACGGACGATCTGGCGAACCGCAGGGCGGCGGGGGAAGCCAGCAACGTCACTGCGCCGGCAGGGAAACCAAAATGATGTGGCTTCGCTTTCTGATGCCGGTCATTTCCGTCGTGGTGCTGACGCTCGCGGCCGTGCTGCCATGGGGACTGGCGGCTGAAGATCGTTTCGTGCTGCCGCTCTTGCCCGTCATCGCGATTTACCGGTGGACGCTCGACGCGGATGCGTGGCTGCCGGAGTGGGTGGTCTTTCTCACCGGCTTGACGCTCGACGTGTTGACGCAAGGTCCTCTCGGGTATTGGGCGCTCGTTTATCTTTTCGCCTACGCCGTCGCGCTATTCGCCTCGCGCGTGAGGGTCGATAGCGCACTCGGAAGAATGGCCCTTCTCGCCGGCGCGATCGGGCTGGTGACCGCTTTCGCCTGGCTATTGGCCTCCCTCTATTTTCTGCAAATGCTTGATTGGGCGCCCTATGCGCGGAGCGCGATTGTCGCGATTTTCGCTGCGCTTCTGATTTTTCCGGTGCTCGGCCTTATCCGATCGGTGTCCAAGCCGGCGCGAGGTATCCGTCTCACTCGAGGCAGCGGATGACGGACACCTCCGATCGGGCCCCACGGCAACTGGATCAATTCACGCGGCGAAGCCTGCTGCTCGGCGGCGTGCAAGCAGCGGCCTTGGGTCTGGTCGGTTGGAGGCTGTTCGATCTGCAGGTGATGGGCGCTCACCGTTATGGGCCGCTCGCGGAGAATAACCGTCTCAATCTACAGGTCGTGGCGCCCAAGCGCGGGCGCATTCTCGATCGCACCGGACACGTGCTCGCCGACAACGAGCAAGTTTTTCGCGTTACCATCACGCCGGCAGTCGCAAAGAATGTTGGCGGCGTTCTACGGCGCGTCAGCCGTATTCTGCCGCTTACGGACGATGAGATCGCGAAGATCGTCGCTCGCGCGCGGAAGCAGGGGCGGAGCGTTCCGACGACCGTCGCATCGGATTTGAGTTTCGAGCAGGTGGCGCACCTCAATCTCGCCGCGCCGAGCCTTCCCGGCATCAACACCGAATTCGTATTGCGGCGCCGTTATCTTGGCGGGGCTGCGCTCTGTCATGTCGTGGGGTTTGTCGGCAGCGTCGAGCGGTTCACGATCGACGATGATGCCGTCGCAAGACTGCCGGAAATGCGCATCGGCAAAAGCGGCGCCGAATTGGGGTTCGATGGCGACCTCCGCGGCACGGGCGGGACGCAGAAAGTCGAAGTCGATGCGCGCGGACGTGCCGTCCGCAATCTCGATACGGTCGATCCCGTCGCGGGCCGCGATGTGACGCTGACGATCGATTCCGAACTTCAGCGGCTGGTGGGCGACCGGCTGCAGGGCGCGGGCTCTGCGGCGGCTGCGGTGCTGCTCGATATTCAAACGGGCGGGATCGTCGTCATGGCTTCCGCTCCGGGGTTCGACCCGGGAGCGATCGCGGGGGGAATAACAGTTGCCGACTGGCAGAAGCTCGCGCAGTCGGAAGACAAACCGCTTCTCAATCGTGCTGTCGCTGGTCAGTACGCGCCCGGTTCAACCTTCGTTGTCGTGACGGCGCTCGCCGCGCTCGAAGCCGGTGTTCTGTCGCCGAGCGAACGCATCGTCTGCGACGGTGAATACGAATATCGCGGAGACGTGTACCGCTGTTCGAAGCGGGGCGGGCATGGAAGTCTCTCTCTCCATGAAGCGATCAGTTCGTCTTGCGAAGTGTTCTTCTGCGAAGTGGCCGCCCGCTTAGGCATCGCGCGGCTCTCGGTTGCGGCACGGGCGCTGGGGCTTGGTGCGATGTGGAACTTCGGGCTCAGCGAGGAGAAGTCCGGGCTTGTTCCGGATCCCGATTGGAAGCGGGGAAATCTCAGTTCGGCTTGGCTCGGCGGCGAGACGGTGCTGACCGGCGTTGGACAGGGCTACGTGCAGGCGACGCCGTTGCAGCTTGCCGTGATGACGGCGCGGATTGCTTCGGGGCGGAGTGTCGTTCCCGTGCTCGAGAAGCGCGACGGCATATCCCAGTTCGTGCCACTCAATTTCGGTGAGGCGCATTTCGACGCCATTCGTCAGGGTATGGCCGCCGCCGTCAACGAGCAGGGCGGGAGTGCGGAAGAAGCCAAGCTCGGCGCGGGGAGGCCGGTCGTTGCCGGGAAGGCCGGGGCATCGAAGATTTTCATCGGCTATGAGCCGGCGGAGGCGCCGCGATATGCCATCGCAACCGTTGTCGAGCGCGGCAACGCGTCGGCGGCACTTCTCGCGCGCGATATTCTGAACTTCGCCGTCGATCGCGCGGATCATGCCGGCGGCAAGTCTCCGCAAGGCGGCGTTTTCCCCACGGGTGACAACACCGGGAAGGCCGGATGATGGATGCGTTGTTCTCCACTTGGAGCACGAGCCGGCCGCTGCGCCTCAGCGACAAGCTGTGGCGCATTCACTGGCCCGTGCTTCTGACGGCGTGCCTGCTCGCGGGTATTGGCACGGCGACGCTTTATTCCGTTTCCGGCGGCTCGTTTCAGCCGTGGGCGGAACGGCATACGCTGCGTTTTCTCGTCATGCTTGGCATCGTCGTCGCCATGGCGACCGTTCGCCTCGATGTGTGGATGAAGCTCGCTTATCCGGCGTATCTCGCGGCGCTCGCAATGTTGGCTCTCGTGCCGTTTGTCGGCTCGGAGGCGCTCGGCGCGAAGCGATGGATCGACGTTGGTCCAATCTCGTTCCAACCGTCGGAGCTTATGAAACTCGCCCTTGTTGCAGCTCTCGCGCGTTTTTATTTTCAGCTTCCGCCCGAGAAATTTGGGAAGCCTCAGTATGTTCTGGTGCCGCTGGCGATGATCGGGGTGCCGGTGTTTTTGACGATGCAGCAGCCCGATCTCGGATCGGCTTGCCTGTTCATTGCGCTTGGCTTGGCGCTGATGTTTCTCGCGGGTGTTCCGCTTCGCTATTTCGCGCTCGGCGGGTTGATCGCCATTGCCTCTCTGCCGGTGATCTGGTCGGGAATGCACGACTACCAGAAGCGCCGCGTCGAAGTTTTCATCAATCCCGGCATGGACCCGCTGGGTTCGGGCTATCACATCACGCAATCGAAGATCGCGCTGGGCGCGGGGGGCGTTGCGGGCAAGGGCTTCATGCAGGGCACGCAGAGCCAGCTCGACTTCGTGCCGGAGAAACATACCGATTTCATCGCGAGCATCATCGGCGAAGAGTGGGGCTTCAAGGGGATGCTGGCTTTGATCGCCATTTACGCCCTGCTCATTCTGATGATGATGATCATGGCGCAGCGGTGCGAGAACCGTTTCGCGCGCCTCGCCATTGCCGGGTCGGCGACGACATTTTTCCTCTACGTCTTCTTCAATCTCGCCATGGTCACCGGGCTCGTTCCTGTCGTCGGCATACCGCTTCCGCTCGTCTCGTACGGCGGCACATCGATGACGACGCTGATGCTCGGTCTCGGGTTGGCGATGTCTGCCTACGTCCATGGCCGGGCCGACCGGCGCTGAGCGCGGCGCCCGAGCCGATGGAGTGCTTTCGCCCCCCGCAAAATCGGCGTTTATTTCAAACGGCTGTTATAGTTTGAGGAGGGGGGTGGACAGCGCCCCTGGCCGATGCTATTCGCTCCACCGAAGGGGCCCGCATTCGGGCCCCTTCGCCGTCCTTTGGAGCTTCGGCTCCCTTCGTTAGGCCGGTCATTGGTACGGGTGATTAGCTCAGTTGGTAGAGCAGCTGACTCTTAATCAGCGGGTCCACGGTTCGAGCCCGTGATCACCCACCAAATATCAGAAATATCGGCGAGATTTTCGCGATACGTTGTACGTTTGCAGCTGGCTCTCGAAATGTCGATCCGACACGTCAGCCTTCTATCCGAAATCAGACGGAATGATTTTCCGTTGTCGATGTCCGCAACGAGCCATTAGCTGACATCAGGTCACAATTCCGGCGCAGCCGCCCGGAGCAGCAACTCTATCGTCTAGGCCTTCGAGAGCGTCGGCCGCCGCCGCTCGGTCATCGGCGGCGGGCCCATCATTATGTTCGCACAACTTTCTCTGGCTCCATTCACGTTGTCGGAAATCATGCGAACGCTCGACCCTCTCGGCGTCGACCGATGGCCGATCGATCTCGCGCTGAAATATGGAGTGCGAGATAGCCTCAATTGCCCCGTGGGAGGCAGGTAGGTGGTTACATTCTGGTTGCCGACTAGCTGCGTCGCCACGCAGATCAGTTCATAGATCTAGCCTATCTGGCGAGCCAGGTTGGTGGGGATTGCTCTCGCTCGAATTAGAACGGTTACCACACGAGGGAGAGCGCCACCTCGCCCGGCATTCCACCCGGAAAACTTACGATTTCTGCACGAAGCTTGTACCCCAGTGGCCGCAATTGTTCATCGTAGAATTCGAATGCATCCTTGGCGAAGCCGGTTAGCGACGTCGGCCATTCGGGATCCGCTGTGTTAATGCGTCGACCGCCGTCGCTACAGTAGTTCGACGGAAACGTAATCACCTGTAGGTGATGATGTCCGTTTTGAGCTGCGATGCGCACGGCGTTGTTTATGCGCTCGATCGCCTCAGGCGCGACTTTACGCGACATGAAGGCTTCGCGCAGTTCGCGCTGTTGCTGTTTCTTGCTCTGGCTGAGTTTTTGCTCGCGCTTCAGCTCTTCCATTTCCGCGTCGGAGGCGATCATCTGCAGATCTTCAGGTCGCAACAGTCCAGGCATGCTTTCTTCTCCTTCTGTCATCGGCAGGCGGAAAGCTGCTTTTTTCGTGGTGCTTCAAACTTCTCACCGCTTGCAAGCATATGGAGAAAGAGAATGCTCCGCTGCCAAGCATCGTACGAAAAGGTCCGCGTCTCGTGGGCGAAGTCGAGAGGTCACGTGTTGCTTGAGTTCGGACGGCTGAGATCGTCGGATCTGCCATGTCCCGTTACTCCAATTGATCAGTAATTAATCAGCCTGCATGCGAACTGTTTGAAGCATATGCCGACGTCGATCGAAATCAAGATTAGGAGTGTGATAAATCGCTAACAGGATAGTGTGTAGATCAAAACTCGGCGCGATCTCACAATTAACGAAGTTGGTCAGCCATGACGGGCCGCTCCCGCTTTATCCGCATTGCAGTCGAGCTACTTGTCGATCCCATTCTGAAACGGGTTCCGTCCCCGAATGCTATTCACAATCGATTGATTAAAATGCAGTACAAAGAGTAATGGACGAGCGAGGGATCTTGTTCAGCTGCCCGATCAAGCGATAGCGCGAGCGTGATTTGCTGTGCATTGCAAGATGGGTGAGAAGCGCAACGAAGATCTCTCTCTCTCTCTCTCTTGCGGCCGCTGCTCAACAGCGCAATTGTGAAATAGCAGTTTGCAAAGCGATTGTTGGACTGCCCTTTCAGGGCGCCAGAGATGCACATTGATCCGCCCGCGCCCGCATCCGGAAAAGGTCGCTTATCGCGTCCGCACGACGCCGTTTATCAGTCCGGCCTGAAGCGTTGGCTTCCCGGCGTTCGAATGCTGCAGGAGTACGATGCCGCTTGGCTGCGGCATGACATCGTGGCTGGCTTGGTCCTCACCACGATGCTGGTGCCTGTCGGTATTGCCTATGCTGTCGCGTCGGGCGTGCCCGGCATTTATGGGTTATACGCGACCATCATCCCATTGCTCGTGTATGCCGTCTTTGGCCCAAGCCGCATTCTTGTGCTTGGGCCGGATTCATCGCTCGCCGCCGTCATTCTTGCTGTCGTGCTGCCGCTATCGGCGGGCGATTCAATGCGCGCGGTGGCCCTTGCGAGTGCGATGGCCATCGTCTCCGGCATTGTTTGCATCGGAGCGGGATTGGCAAAGCTCGGCTTTGTGACGGAGCTTCTTTCGAAGCCAATACGCTACGGCTACATGAACGGCATCGCCTTGACGGTGCTGCTCAGCCAAGTACCAAAATTGTTGGGCTTTTCGGTCGAAGGCGTTGGTCCCCTACGCGACCTCTGGGCGATCGGTAGCGGCATAATCAACGGACGAGTGAACTGGGTTGCCTTCGGTGTCGGAGCCGTAACCCTGGCGACGATCTTCATTCTCAAGCGATTGAAGATCGTCCCGGGAATATTGATCGCCGTCATCGGCGCGACTGCCGTCGTGGGAATCTTCAGCTTGTCCGAAAAAGCAGGCGTATCGGTTCTCGGCCCATTACCGCAAGGTCTGCCGGCGTTCGCGGTGCCTTGGATCACTACGGCAGATTTTACAGCAGTTCTGTCCGGCGGCCTCGCCGTCGCTCTCATTTCCTTCGCCGATACGAGCGTCCTGTCGCGCGCCTACGCTGCGCGTACACGAACATACGTCAATCCCAATCAGGAACTCATCGGCCTCGGAGCAGCCAACTTCGCAACCGGGTTTTTTCAGGGCTTTCCAGTCAGCAGTAGTTCTTCCCGCACCCCGGTCGCAGAGGCGGCTGGCGCAAAGACGCAGATGACGGGCGTCGTGGGAGCGATTGCGGTGGCCCTACTCATCATGGCGGCGCCGAATTTGCTGCAGCACCTGCCGATGAGCGCGCTTGCCGCGGTCGTCATCGCGTCGGCGATTGGACTGATCGAGGTCCACGATTTGATCCGCATTTATCGCATGCAGAAATGGGAGTTCTGGCTGTCGATGCTGTGCTTTGCTGGGGTCGCCGTGTTCGGTGCCATCCAGGGAATCGCCCTCGCTGTGATCGTGGCCGTCATCGAATTCCTCTGGGATGCCTGGCGGCCCCACTTCGCTATTCTCGGCCGAGCGGAAGGCGTCAAAGGTTATCACGACATTGATCGTTACCCGCAGGCACGGCAGGTGCCCGGTCTTGTGCTCTTCCGGTGGGACGCGCCCTTGTTCTTCGCAAACGCCGAGCTGTTTCAGCAAAGTGTGATTGCCTCCGTCGAGAATTCGCCTACGCCGGTGAAGTGGGTCGTCGTTGCCGCGGAGCCGGTAACAAGCGTCGACGTCACCGCGGCGGACGTGGTGGCGGAACTCGACAGCACCTTGCGAGAGGCAGGCATAGAGCTTTTATTTGCGGAGCTGAAAGACCCCGTCAAAGACAAGTTGAAGCGTTTCGGATTGCTCACAACACTCGGTGAGCAGTCGTTCTTCCCAACCGTCGGCGCAGCCGTCAGCGCCTACCTGGACACTCATCCTGTTGACTGGGTCGATTGGGAGGACAGGCGTCCATGACCGTCGCGAACCACGGAGACAATCGATGCCGAATTGGTTGCTGGTCTTCGGCCCCGTCGCAATCGCGCTTAACCACTTCGCTCCGGGCCATTATGCGCCGATCTTCGCTTCGGCGGCGATCGCTATACTTCCCTTGGCGGGATGGCTCGGGCGGGCCACCGAGCAGCTTGCGGACCGGTCCGGCGAAGGTGTTGGAGGGCTGCTCAATGCGACATTCGGCAACGCGGCGGAGCTGATCATTTCTCTCGCCGCCTTGCGTGCCGGACTTCATGACGTCGTCAAGGCGACGATCGTCGGATCAATCGTCGGAAATATCCTTCTTGTGCTTGGCGCGGCCATGCTGGCTGGCGGCCTGCGCCATCGCGAGCAGCATTTCAATCTTGCCGGCGGCCGCGCCGAGGCGACGATGCTGACCTTGGCGGTCATCGCGCTCGTCATTCCGGCCGCCTACAGTGTTCTGGTAGGAGAGAGGTATGCCGGAGGCGAGCGAGCACTGAGTATCTCGATATCTCTCGTGCTTTTGGCTGTCTACGCCATGTTTCTCGTATTCTCCTTATGGACTCATCCGACGTTCTTTCTTGGCGCGAAGGCCTCGGAGAACGCCGAGCAAGCGCAATCGTGGACGCTCCCACGATCGATCTTAGTCCTGGCTGCTTGCACCGTTGCAATTGCTTGGCTGAGCGAGATCCTCGTTGGCACGGTCGAGCCGACTGCGCACGCGTTCGGACTGAGCAACATTTTCGTTGGTGTGTTCGTCATCGCCATAATTGGAAATGCTGCCGAGCATTCGACAGCCATTACCGCAGCTGTAAGGAACCGCATGGACCTCAGCTTATCGATTGCGATCGGATCAAGCATTCAAGTTGCACTCTTCGTGGCACCTGTCCTCGTTCTGGCAAGCTTGCTTGTTGGACCACAGCCTATGGATCTCCTGTTCGGGAAGGGCTTGCTGCTCGCTGTGTTTGTAGCGGTAGTGATTACGGGGCAGGTCGCAAGCGACGGCCGGTCAGATTGGTTAAAGGGCGTTCAACTACTCGCCGTTTACCTGATACTCGGCCTTGCCTTCTATCTAACTCCGCAAGCTTAGGCGGCCGCTTCTCATGCGCTTCCGCGGCGCAATAGCGAATTAATAGCGAGGAACTTGAAGAGTTGTTTCAAGCGCGGCTCTTATCAGCCACAATCGGCTAGGGCTTGGAATTGGCGACGGTTGGGCACTCGGTTTGGCTGAGGACTCAAATGGAACACGGCAAAGACGCTAAAGCTCACACTTCCGAAGAACTGACGTCAGGCACTAAAAAACTCAAGCGCAAGGACTACGAGCGCGAGCTTGAGAAGCTTCACGTCGAACTCGTGAAGTTACAGGAATGGGTTCGACACAAAGGCCAGAAGATCTGCGTCGTATTTGAGGGACGCGATGGAGCCGGCAAAGGCGGCACCATAAAAGCTATAACAGCAAGGGTAAGTCCGCGCATCTTTCGCGTGGTCGCGCTTCCCGCCCCAACGGAGCGCGAGAAGACGCAAATGTACATTCAGCGCTATCTGCCTCACCTTCCAGCGGGCGGCGAGATCGTGATCTTCGATCGCAGTTGGTACAATCGCGCAGGCGTCGAGCGCGTGATGGGCTTCTGTACTGAGGAACAGGCGAAACGCTTCCTTACGATCGTGCCGGAAGTGGAAAAGGCGATTGTCGACTCCGGCGTCGTCCTCATCAAATACTGGCTTGAGGTAAGTCCTGACGAGCAAACGAAGCGGCTCGAGGAGCGCATCGATGATGGTCGAAAGATCTGGAAGCTCTCAAAGATGGATCTGAAATCCTACACCCACTGGGACGACTATTCCCATGCCAGAGATGAGATGTTCTCGGCGACCGATACATCCTGGGCGCCGTGGTATGTGGCGCGATCGGATGACAAAAGACGAACGCGGCTGAACATTATCGAACACCTTCTGAGCCGAATTCCTTATGTCGAAATAAAGCGTGACAAGGTCAAGCTGCCGAAGAGGCATGTTGGCGATTCCGGCGATGCATATCCCTTCAAATTTATTCCCGAGCCGCATTAGTTGAGCAGCATCCGACATCGGTCGGTGAAAAATTAAGGGAGGCCGAAATGCGCCTTGCAAATCTCGTGGTCGTGGTCTTGTGCGTGGCGGCCTCACAGGCAGATGCACAACAAGCTCAAGCACAACAAGGCGAACCGGAAAAAATTTCCGTCGGCGTAGCGACCGCTGAGCGCAAACCCGTATCATCCGCCCTCGATTTTGTGGGGCGCGTCGAAGCGATCGACCGTGTCGAGATTAGAGCGCGAATTACGGGATACTTGGAAGCGGTTCAATTTAAAGAAGGCGACATGGTCAAAGTTGGTGCTCCTCTCTATCGCATCGAGAGCGGGCTCTTCAAAGCAGCGGTGAATGAATCTGCGGGGGCGTTGGAGCGCAGCAAAGCCGCAAAGGTTTTGAGTGAGGTTCAGCTCAAACGAGCGAGCGAACTCTACGAGAAAAACGCCGGCACCGCCGTCGCGCGAGACCAGGCGCTTGCATCGGACGACCAAGCCAAGGGTACCATTCTCGTCAACCAAGCGGCTCTCGATACGGCCAAGATCAACCTTGGGTACACCGACATCACAGCGCCGATCGCCGGAAAAATCGGCCGGACGAGTGTCACCAAAGGAAATGTCGTCAGCCCCGATAGCGGTCCACTGACGGTCATCGTCAGTCAAGATCCGATGTACGTAACGTTTCCCGTCAGCCAACGGGAATTTTTACGTGTACAGGAGAGCGGGCGCCGACTCGACGTCACGCAACTGAAGGCGACTTTGCGCTTCGCCGATCTCCGTACATATGACCACGTTGGTACCATCGATTTTGTGGACGTCACGGTCAATCGCTCGACCGACACTGTTCTCGTGCGCGCCAAGTTTCCCAATCCAACCGGCGCGTTGATAGACGGACAACTGGTGCGCGTTGCCATTCAAGCCAGCGAGCCTAAGGAAAAAGTCGTTGTCCCCCAGGCTGCTCTCATTGCAGACCAGCAAGGTGTTTACGTCTTCGTCGTCGATGACGGCAAAGCATCCGTCCGGCGGATCAAAACGGGCAGCGAGAGTGGAAGCGACATCATAGTCGATGAAGGCCTATCGGGCGGAGAAAAGGTGATTGTGGAGGGCTTGCAGTCGGTCCGTCCGGGATCATCGGTCATCGCAACGCCTTTGCCCGGAACCGCCGATCGGAGTTAACCCGATGCTGTCCGCGCTGTTTGTCGACCGTCCCCGTCTGGCAATCGTCATTGCCATAGTCACCACAATCGCCGGTGCGCTCGCTCTATATGCGATACCGGTCGCCCAGTATCCCGATATCGTTCCGCCGCAGGTGCAGGTCACGACCACATATCCCGGCGCCAATTCGTCAGTCGTCGACGCAACTGTTGCTCAGCCCATCGAGGCGCAGGTCGTCGGCGTCGACAAGATGATCTACATGAAGAGCGTGAGCGGCGATGACGGCAGCTACACGCTCATCTGCTCGTTCGAGATAGGCACCAATCCCGATATCAACACGGTCAACGTCAATAATAGAGTCCAAGTCGCGCTTTCCAGCTTGCCGCCGGAGGTGCAACGGCAGGGAGTTTCGGTAAAGAAAAAGTCGTCCGCACTCCTTGGTGTCTTGGCGGTCTACTCCCCGAAGCATACCTATGACCCGCTATTTCTCTCCAACTATGTGACGATCAATCTTCTCGACAAGATCAAAAGTACGCCCGGTGTCGGTGACGCGACGCTTTGGGGGCCCCAGGATTATGCCATGCGTGCTTGGGTTCGGACTGACCGGCTCACCGGTCTGAACCTTACGACCGGCGATATTATAAACGCGATCCACGCGCAAAACCTTCAAGCCGCTGTCGGGCGTATCGGCGCGCGTCCGATCTCCAACGAGCAACAGCTACAACTCAATATCCAGACAAAGGGACGCCTCAACAACGTTTCGGATTTCGAGAAGATCGTGTTGCGGACGAATCCGGACGGTTCGGTATTGCGGCTTGGTGACGTCGCTCGCCTCGAACTCGGCGCAGCCAACCTTGATCGCGAAACGCTTTTCAATGGTTCGCCCGCAGCGGTGATCGCCATCTACCAGGCCCCCGGCGCCAACGCGATCGCAACCCTGAAGGAAGTCCGTGCGAAGCTAACGGACGCAGAGAAGAGATTTCCGCCGGATCTGGTCTGGAAAGTCACCTACGATCCCACCGAGTTCGTAACTGAGACTATTCACGAAGTGCAAAAGACGCTGATCGAAGCCTTTATTCTGGTGGTCATCGTTGTCTATCTCTTCCTCGGCAGCATCCGGGCAACGTTGATACCGACTCTCGCGGTGCCCGTCAGTTTGATTGGCGCATTCATCGTTCTGCTCGCAATCGGATATTCCGCAAACACCGTGTCGTTGCTCGCTGTGGTGCTGGCGATCGGTATCGTCGTCGACGACGCGATCGTCGTGGTTGAGAACGTCGAGCGCGTGATGGAGGAGCGCCCCGAACTGTCGAGCGCCGAGGCGACGAAGCTCGCCATGACAGAAATCACGGCGCCGATCATAGCAATCACGCTCGTGCTGCTTTCCGTGTTCGTGCCGGTGGCGTTCATTCCGGGAATTTCGGGCGAGCTGTTTCGTCAATTTGCGGTGACGATCGCGGTATCGATGTTTCTCTCCGCAATCAACGCACTAACGCTTTCGCCCGCCTTGTGCGGCATTCTGCTGAAGCCGCACCATGGACCTCGAAGAGGGCTCATCGGCGCAGCGATGAGAGGGATCGACTATATCAGAGACGCCTATGGCGCCGCCGTTGCACGCATGCTGCGGATCTCCCTGATCGGCTTGGTCCTTGTTGCCGTTGCGCTCGCCGGAATCGTCGGCCTGGCGAAGATAACGCCAACCGGCTTCCTACCAGAGGACGACCAAGGTGCGCTGTTCGTCATTGCTCAGCTTCCCGGCGGCGCCTCGGTCGTTCGCACCACGGACATCATGAAGCGCGCGGAAGCGATTCTGAAGGGGGAGCCGGCGGTCGAAGATGTCACCTCGGTTATCGGCCTCAATTTCATCGACAACTATTCGCAGGCAAACGCCGGCTTTATGGTGGTTACGCTCAAGCCGTTTTCGGAGCGGGAGGATCGTTCGCAGGGCGTGAACGCGCTTATCGCCCGGCTCGGACCGAAATTTAGAGAACTGGTCGGCGGTACCGTCGTGCCTTTGGCACCCCCGCCGATCATTGGCCTTGGGTCCGGCGGCGGCTTTACGTACGTGCTGAAGGACCTGCGCGGCGGTGACCCGAAAGCATTGGCGCAGGTAATGCGCGGCCTGCTCGTCGCCGCCAATCAAGATCCGAAACTGTCTCGCGTGTTCAGCACCTATTCAGCGACCAATCCCTCGCTGTATCTCGAAATCGACAGAGACAAGGTGCAGGTTCTCGGCGTGTCGCTAAGCGACGTGTTCCAAGCGCTGCAGGCTTCGCTCGGCGGATATTTCGTCAACAACATGAATCTCTATGGACGGACGTGGCAAGTCCAAGTGCAGGCGGATGCCTCAGATCGAACGAGCGTGAGTGATATATACCGGATCAATGTGCGGAACGCGAAAGGCGAAATGATTTCGATGCGTAGTCTATTGGAGGTTCGCCCCGTCATCGGCCCGCCGGCGATCATTCGCTACAATAATGTCCGAGCAGCGACTGTTCAGGGTAGCCCCGCGCCGGGCGTTTCATCCGGACAAGCCCTCAACGCCATGGAGGAGGTTGCTGCGCGCACGCTGCCTGAGGGCTACGCAGGCGAATGGACCGACACGGCATTTCAGCAGAAGCGCGCCGAGGGAAAAACGCCGATCATTCTCGGGTTTGCGCTGCTATTTGCTTATTTGTTCCTCGTCGCGCTGTACGAAAGCTGGATCATTCCAGTTCCGGTTCTGCTGTCTGTCAGCATCGGTGTCTTTGGGGCTTTTGCGGCGATCGTCATCGGCGGTCTGACCCTCGACCTCTATGGCCAGATCGGAATGGTGGTGCTGATCGGTCTTGCCGCCAAGAACGGTATTCTGATTGTCGAGTTTGCCAAGGATCAAAGAGAACGCGGCGTCGCTCTCAGCGAGGCCGCCACCGAAGGCAGCAGGTTGCGGTTCCGGCCGGTGATGATGACGTCCTTGGCCTTCATACTGGGCCTGCTACCGCTGGTCATCGCAACAGGCGCTTCGGAACTTGCGCGACGAGACGTCGGAACGCCGGTATTCGGTGGAATGATATTCGCGTCCGTCATCGGCATTTTCGCGATACCGTCTCTCTACGTCACATTTCAAGCGCTGCGTGAGCGCCTCCGGCCGGGCTCTCGTCCTCGCGTCGAGGGTGAGGGCAATGGAATGGCGCAGCGCCAAAATGGTGTGCCGACGCAAGGTTAGGAATGCGCCTCAGTATGGCGGCCGCATATCCAAATCACCGATGCTGACCTTCGTGCTTCCGGCCGGTGGGTTGAACGTGAAGGCATCCGGCGGAGATCGACCGTTCGTCCAATCGTACAGGTTTGTCTGCACACTCCCGTTGTTCTGGCTCATTAACACCGTCTTACAGGGAAGCGGGACACCGCTATTATCAAGCCAAACGTCCCATTTGTCCGCATCTCGGTCGGATGCATATCCGATGCTGTATCGATTGCATTGCGTATCCTGAACGCGTTCCGATCCGCCGACATCGGTTCTGACGCTTGGGTCGCCATTTGCGACATCACTAACTGCGCCGAGAAATCGAAGGACCTGCGCTTCAAAGACGGCCAAGCCGGTAAATAGGTTTACCGCCTGAATCGGCTTTTCCGGCGCCGGAAGCTGCGCGTATTTTCGCTTTTTCTCGTCGTAAATTGTGAAGATCGTTCCGTCCGATACGATCACATAGGAAAAGCCCGTTCCGGAGAGCTCGACTCTGAGCAGGTTTGGACGCGCTACGTAAAACCTAGCCGTGCCTCGAGAAGCTCCAAGCGACGTGTTGCGCGAATCGTAGGACGTCTGGAACTGAACGTCGCTGCTTCTCAGGTAGTCGTTCAACCTTTTGAAAACTGCCCTTGTGTCATCCGCTTTCGCTTGTTGCGCAGCAGATTGCGGTGTCGCGCTTTGCGCGGGACAGATGGCGATCGGAAACACGCTAAAGGAGAACAGCAATGTGAGAAATCGAATTGCAGAGAATTTCGAGCAAATAATAGTCCACTTCATATCAGCCTCACTAGGGATATGCAGTAGCCCGCCCGTCTTCTTTCACTCTCAGCCGCGCCTTGCCTCTAGTCAAACGGATCGATGTTGTTGCGTCACGATCGAGTGACTTAGTAAATCCATTCACTTCGAGTCAGAAGTCCTTGCGGGCCCCGGACAGCCTGTTTTTCTTCGTGGGCGGAAGGTGGTCTCCCAAAACTCGCAGGGTAGGCTGAGGGGGCTCGCAACACACAGCCAGTGTCGAGTTCTGCGTTGCGCACTCACGGACGCCGGGCGAAGCGCGGGAAGACTTGTTGCAGATCTCGGAGGCACGATCGCGACGAACAAAGCGTGTTGTCCGGTCAGGAGTGACGGGATTTTACCGCGACAATCACTCTTCCACGCGGCTCGTTATTCCCGGTCATTGCGCACATCCGAAGGTGTCTTGCCAAAGCGTCGCCGGAAGGCACGGTTAAAATACGAGAGATCGGAAAAGCCAGAACTGTAGGCGATCTCGCTTACCTTGAGATGTTGGTAAGGAGCTTCCACCAACAACTTGTGGGCGCGCATCAGGCGCTCCGTAAGTGTAAACTCTGAGAACGTTGTTGCCTCCGCCTCGAAAAGCCGCTGCACATAGCGGGCGTTGAGGCGATGGCGCACAGCGATGGCAGCGATCGATAGATCTTTCGCGCCGATGTTATCTCGAATATCGGCCTTGATTGCTCGAAGACGGACGAGAGCGCGAGAGTTCGCAGCCGACCCGTCCTCGCACATGGTTCCCGGTGCTGCGGCCGCAGCGATGAGTTCGGCCATATGGCTCGGAGCAAATCGGACAACGTCCCCCTGAAGTGAATTGGAATTGTCGAGAAGCGTATCGACGTAAGCGCGCGTCAAAGCCAATGCCGAGCCGGAGATCGGGATCAAGAAGCGATCTTCAATCCGGCGAGCATGGCGTCCGAGATGTTGGCGCGGCATTTGAACCGCCACAAAGTTACAAAACTGGTTGGCGCCTGCCGCAATGAGCGAGGGCGCGCATTGCTCGATCAGGACCGCCTCGCCTGGCGTGCAAACGATGCTTTTGTTCTTCTGTTCGACGAGCATCTGCTCTTTGCCCGTGTTGAGCAGGAGCACCGCGTTATCGGTATTCTCAGCGGCAACATCAGCTTCCGTCCTTGCAATCGTTTGCACGGTGCCCCTGATGCGCCCGACAGCAGTCGCCTCCAACTGCATAATCTCAAGCTGGCCCCTGAATGGAACGTTCGGCTTCGCATCTGCGCGCAGCCTGACGTAGCTAGAGGCAAGTGAATCTATCCAGCGCTCTTTACGCAAGCACTCGTCACCAGGCAGATCGGCGGCATCAAACACGAGGATCTGCATAGAGACTTTCCAAGACGATCAGTGCGGGCTGTCCTTATAGCGTTGGCGCAACCGTCCGCGAGCAGAATGTGACCAATCGCGCATCTTCGTTGTGCGGACGATATCCATGGCCACGCCACGGCCCGATAGCATCCCGACGTCTTGTCGCGAGAGGCATGACATTGTCGCGCCAGTCCAGTCCCAGCAGCCAGTCCGACGGATGCCTGCCGTCAAGGCAGGGTGCGGCCCGCCCTCTTCGAGCGCGTGCCATCAATGCCACAGTGCCCAAATGGTTGTTCCCGCTGTCGCCGCCAGCACAGCTCTGGCAGCACAGCCCAAGACGACGGTCGCGACGCTCGGCAGTTTGCGGGCGATGTGCTCATGCGTGACCGAAACACGAAGGAAAGTTTATGTCGCTGAAGATCGTCTCGTCCGCTCTGGCGCTCCTCCTCTGTTCAGCAACTGGACTAGAAGCCGGAGAGGAGCCGCAGAAATGGGGAAGCTGGATCGATGGCGGCGCCTCTTACTCCAATAAGGATGAGGCGCGAGGCGAGGCGACGCTGTGGGTGCCGTTCATGCAATCGCCGACGTCGGTCTTTTTTGGAGAAGCGCGCGGCCAGCTGTTCGAGGAAAGCCAGCAGGGTGGCAACTTTGCGCTCGGCTACCGCCACATGTACGGCGACGGCTGGAACCTAGGTTTTTGGGGTGGCTACGACGTCGGCAACACTGACTCAGGCAGCACGTTCCATCGAGTCGCCGGCGGCATTGAAATGCTATCCAATAACTGGGACGCCCGGATCAATGGCTACATGCCATTGAATGCCAGCAACGATCTCGGAAGCTTCAGCTCTTCGAGTGGCGGCGTGCCCACAATACTGCTCAGCGGCTCGAGCATCATGATGCAGACCGGAGTCGAGACAGTCACCTCGAGCCAGTTCGAATACGCCATGGGCGGCATCGATGCGGAGATCGGCATGCGCCTGCCGGTGGAGGCGCTGAAACTCGATCCGGCGAAGCTGGATTTGCGCGTCTACGGCGGCGGCTTCTATTTCGATAATGACGATGCCGACAAGGCTATTGTAGGCCCAAAGCTGCGCGCCGAGTTGCGATTCAATGACGTGATTGCCGCTGCGCCAGGCTCGAGACTCACCCTCGAGACCGGGTACTCCTCGGACGACGTACGCGGTGACCGCCTGGAGGCGGGCGCCCGGTTTCGGATACCGCTCGACGGTGCTCCAAGCCTTGCCTCGCTCAGCCCGCAGGAGCGACGCATGTCGGAAGGGCTGAGGCGCGACACGGAAATCGTGTCGAGTATCAAAACGAACTCCTCGACAACCAACACGCTTGCGACGGAGGCCGTCGACGATGCGGCAACGCATGTCCAACTCGACAAGGTGGCAATCGTCGACGGGACGATCGCTGGCGGCGTAACGACCGTATCAGCCGCCCAGGGCGCCAACACCCTGATCATCGCTCAGGGCGGATCGGGGGCCATCACGAATACGCTGGCTCCGACTGGACATCAGATCTTGGAGGCCGATCAGACGTTGGTCGGCGGCGGGGGTACAATCCAGCTCAAGGGGCGCACGACCGGGACAATCGCCGACTTCACCGCACCCGGCCAGCAAGCGACGTTGGTCAACGCGAACAGCTCCGCCGTATTGTACATTGGCAGTAACACGCACATTGCAGGCCTCGATATCCAAGGTGGCGGCGTTGGCGCCGGCTCCCTGAACTACGGCATCGGCGCAGCAAGCAATGGCCAGCAGAACATGTACGTGAGCAACAACACTTTCACGAACCTCGGCGGTCAATTTGCAGTGAGTTTCGCATCGAACGCCACTCACGCGTCGGCCATGAATAATTACTTCACCGGCATCAACACGGGCATTCGCTTTGGGAGCGGCGGCAGCGATATTACAATCGATGGCAACACATTCGAACATACGAGGTCTGCTGTAAGCTTTTTCGACAACAACTCCGGCATTAAAATCACCAACAACCATATCACCGATACCAATGGAGCGAGCTCGTTCGTCTTCAATGACTCGAACACCGATATAACCATCAGCAATAACACGATCGCGAGTGCCTCCGGCATGTCGTTCGCCAATGGCAATACGCAGATTTCCATCGTCGGAAACACGATCACAGGAAGCCTTGGATCTGGCGGCATCCTTCTTCTCAACAACAATGGCGGAACGATCGGCAACAACGCGTTCAACTCGTTCGTCAACGGATCGGCGATCTACCTGTCCGGCAGCGGCAACGCGTTCTCAGGATCGGGCAACAGTCTCACCGCCAACAACCCTTGCGGAGCAATCACTCCGGGCGCCAACCCCGGCATGACGGTTCAGTTCAGCAACAATGGGGCTTGCCCGTAGCGCGAGCGCCGCCCTTGCGAGGGCGGTGCTCGTCGGCGCGACAGGTGCTTCAATGGCCTTCACTGGTCGGATTTCCGATTGTTACGCATCAGCGGAATTCATGGAGCGAGAAATTTTGTAAAACGAGTGATTGCTAGCGATCACTTGTGACCTTCCGAAGCCTTCTTCCTTGTTGTCGATGAAGGCCGGCTCGATCACGGCATTGATACGCCCGAGCTTTCTGCGCAGGTAGCGGGGCACCCGATAATGTCCGATGGGCGACCTGTCAGCGATGCGGATCGGGTCGCCAGGCTTGAAAATCGGCTTCTCGCCGAACGCGGTTACGATGTGCGTGGGATCGGGAGAGGATCGCGTCATCGCTGTCACCTTCTAAGAAGCGCGTCGGCGGGAATAGGGGTCAGGGATTTGTCGAGCGTCAGTCATTCATAAAAGAAAAGATGCAATCAGGCGGCCATTGCGGTCATCAAGGTTGCATGCATGCCGTTCCTCACGGGCCTCCCTTCGGAGCAAGATTGCGATCGAGGAAGTCATGGATCAGGGGGACCATTTCATCTGCTTTGTCCTCGAGCGCGAAGTGGCCGGTGTCCAGCAGATGAAACTCGACCTTCGGTAGATCCCGCTTGTAGGGATAGGCGCCGTCGGCTGGAAAGATCGTGTCGTTCTTTCCCCAGACGATCAGCGCCGGTGGCTGCCGCTCCCGAAAGAATTCTTGAAACGTCGGATAGAGAGGCACGTTCGTCCCGTAATCCAGAAACAGATCAAGCTGGATATCCTTATTGCCCGGCCGATCGAGGAGGGGCTGATCGTGGCCCCAATTATCGGGGTCTATGCGCGTCACATCGCTGACACCGTCGGTGTACTGAAATTTCGTTGTCTCCGGTTTCACGAGAAAGCTCAGCGCCTCCCGGTGCGCGTCGGAGCCATCGGCCCAATAGGCCTTGATCGGGTCCCAGAATTTCTTGAGGCCCTCCTCGTAGGCGTTGCCGTTCTGGATGACGAGCGCCGTGACGCGTTCCGGATGCTTGATCGCAAGCCTGTAGCCGACGGGTGCGCCGTAATCCATCAGATAGAGCGCGTACTGCTGAACGCCGAGCTTGGCGACCAAGCCGTCCATGAGATCGGCATAGTGGGCAAACGTGTAGGCGAATTGCTTATGATCGGGCGCAGCGCTTTCGCCGAATCCCGGATAATCCGGTGCAATGACGTGATAGCGGTCGGCGAGGGCCGGGATGAGGTTGCGGAACATGTGAGAAGACGTTGGAAATCCGTGCAGCAACAGCACGACGGGCGCATCGGCGGGACCGGCCTCGCGATAGAAGATGCTGACGCCGTCGACGTCGGCGGTACGGTAGTGGGTCACGGGCGTGGCGGCTGCAGCCATCCCGGCCGCGAACAAAAGGGCGGATAGCGTCATCCAGGCTCGGTGGCGGCTGGCTCGCACGTGCATGGCGTCACTCCTTGTCGGAATTGAACCCGCGGGCGTTTCAGACGCCCTCGTAGACCAGTCGAGTGAAAAATCCTTTCGTGGGCGGTGATCTTGGCACCGGCCGCGTGCAGCCACTCGTTGCCGTCGGCGTCGTCGAAATGCCAATGCGTATTGATGAGATGCGTGATGGGATCGGTGCTGAGAGCGTCGAGCGCCTTCGTCATCTGGGATTGCGACACTCGAATGCCGGCGTCGATAAGAACTTTTCCGTCTGGGCCGGTCAGCACGGCGACGTTCCCGCCCGAGCCTTCCAGAACGCTGACATTGCCGCGGAGATGGTGAACAGTAATGGCTGCGACAGCGGCGCTGTCCTTGATCAGGCTGACGACGGCATAAGCCGCGCGTGGCGTCAGCCACCCAGCCAGACCCGCCTGTGCCGCTCCAATGCAGCACAGGCAAAAGCCGTGTCTCGAGATGTTAGCTCGATCCATAATGGGTTCTATGCGGAATGCTGAGGAATTGCGCAACGCATACGTCGGATTTGGTTTACGCACATTTCCTGGGTATCCTCGGCAAGAGCGAGCGGTTCTAACATGTTCGTCGGAATAATTCCCGGGCGGAAATTCCGAATCTGCTGCTTGCTTGTCACCCAGACCCTTGCCAATCGGCACGGTCAGTGACTTCGTCGCATCGTAATGACGATGAAGTTCCGCAACTCTTTCAGTAATCCGCTAAATTCGAGACATCGTTTTCGATAACTGGAAAACGCGCGCCTATGGATCGCCTGGAACGCGATGTCCGTCTTCATGTCGATCGTCGAGGCGGGAAGCTTTCAGAGGCGTCGCGGCGTCTCGTGCCGTTAAAGCTGAGGGCCTTCATCGACTGGGCGGTGCCACGCCTCCGCGCCCGGCTCGGTCAGCCGAACGGCGAGTGATACCGACGCGGGCGGCAGTCGCGCGGCCTGACGCCGCTGGACATTTGAAAAGCGCATCGGAAACAAAATTTGCGCACGATCCCAGGACCGTGCGCAAATTTTCTGTGCCTCATCTTTGGCGGTCAATCGTTCTTACCAGCCGTACGACAGGCGAGCGTAATAGATCGAAGGTGACGGCTCGATGCTGTGCGTCCGAGCCGTGATCGTCCCGCCAGAATCGCGAGTCGTCAACGTGCGATCGTCGTCGGCGCGAAGGAGATTGCTGGCCGACAAAGTCAGAACGACGTGCTCATCGAGCGAGATGCGTGCCGAAGCATCCAAGCGATCGAGATTTGAGAAGCTCGTATGCTGGCTCGTGCCGTTCACCTGCTCTATGTTCTGGTCATATGCGTAAGTGCGGTTGTAGCCCAACCCGAACGTCGTTGCCCAAGCGCGCACGTAGTAGTCGGCGCCGATGTTCGTGATCAGGTCCGGCTGCTCCGAAAAGCGGCGCGTCTGACCCGTCTGCTGATCGGTGAGTTCCGACTTCATCGCCGTTCCGTTGGCCCATAGCGTCAGATCCGGAAGCCCGATCATCTGCATCGGCAGACGGCCCTCGAGTTCCACGCCGTAGAGCTCGCCGTCGCCGGCGTTACGCGGCGTCGAGATCCAGCGCGGGGATCCACCTTCCTGCGTCAGGGTTCTCTCGATCTTGTCCTCGAAAGAACGCGCAAATAAATTGGCCGACAAAAGTCCCGATCGCTGGAAGAGGAAGAAATCGGTGCCGACATCCAAGCCCCATATCTTTTCCGGCGAGATGCCGGGATTGCCGCGCTGATCCGGATCGGCAATCGTTCCGCTTCCGGTGACGACGGTCGGTGTGAGGTCGCGCAGATCGGGACGGCGCAGCGTCCGAGCGACGCCCAACCGGAAGTCGAGGTCTGGAGCCACCGCGAGCTTGTATTGGATGGACGGATTCAAATCCGCTGCATCGTTGTCGAAGCGGGTCTTCGCAAAATCTATCGTTTCGGTGATGCTGTACTCGAACCGCAGACCGAGCGTCAGCTTGTCATGTCCGAAAACCGAAAACGCATCGCTGACGTAGGCGTGATAAATTGCTTCGCTGATCTCGTAGTTGCGCTCCGGAAGCGGAACGTTGGTCAGACCGCGCACCTCGTTCTCGGCGCGCTGCGTCTGTGCCCAGCCGAGTCCGGCTTCGAGTTCATGGCCGTGGACGCGCGTCGTGACAGAGCCGCCGGAAGCGATGCGTTCGAGGTCTATGGGAACGAAGCGCGGGGCCTGCACGACCGGCGAGCCGCCAGGCAAACTCGTTTGCGTGGATTCTCTCGTCGTGTCCTCGCGTCCGCGCTGATAATCGAAGAAGACGCTTGAGCTTGAAACCCCGCTGAATGCGTGCTGCCATTCAAGATAGCTGCCGTATGTTTCGCGGATGCGGTGACGTATTTCGTGCGTGTCGCGATTGGCCGACTCTTGGTTGTTGTTCAGCCGGAGCGTGTGCTGGTCGCGAAATTCATTCGTGCGTAGATAGGTCGGTGAGAAAACGATCGTGTTAGCGGGGTCGATAGCGAGTTCGAAGCGAGACAGGAACGTATATTCGTCGAACTTCCGATGCTGGTCGACAAGGTTGCCGCCCCTGGGCGTCGTCCCGTTCGTGCTGAAAACGAACTCGCTCGAGCTTTCCTGAACCAGACGGCGCTGATATCCGCCGCCGATGAAATAGCGAAGAGCCCCAACTTGTCCGCCATTCCAGGCCGAAATTTCGCCGGGCGTCCCGTTGCCTTCGACGTGGCCGGAGCCGACCGTAATCTGTCCGCCGGATGGGCCGAAATCGCGGCGGGTTATGATGTTTACGGTGCCGGCGGCACCCTCCGAACGCATGCTGGCCAGCGGGCTGCGCGTGATTTCGATCCGCTCTATGAAGGTTGCCGGAATACGGTCAACTTCCATGTTTCGGCTCGAATCGCCGTCGAGGAGCGGACGTCCGTCGAGCAGAACCTGCGTGTATTCTTTGCCTATGCCGCGGAGCTTGATATCGCGTGAGCGATTGACGCCTGGGAACGTCACGCCCGGAAGCCGTCGCACGGCGTCGCCGATGCTCAAATTGTTATATTGCTGCAGCTGCGCGCCTTCGATCACGACGGTGGCGTTCGGAGCCTCGGAACGGAGCGCGAGCGCGTCGACCGCGGCATTACTGACCGCGTTACCGGAAGCAGTGGCCGAAGTTGTGGACTGGGACTCCGATGGTTGCGTTGCAGGCGCTTGAGACGAAGGAGCCGAAGCGTTTTGGGACGCCTTTGCCTTTTTGCTTGCTGCTTTCTTCCCGGGGATTTCTTGTTCGGTTGCGGTAACGGTGACAGGCGGGAGCGCCGTTCCTTCTTCTTGCGCATCGGCAACCGTGAAAGAGCCTGCCAAAGCCAGCGCCGCACAAGCCGAGTGAACACGCACGTCCCAAGTCATTCCGTTTCCCCTCAAAAATGTGAGGGATAAACATCATGCCGAACACAAGCTTACAAGATTGTATACAAAAAAACGAAACATGCGGACCGTGGTGGCACAAAAGTGTCACATATGTGCATGTGTGCTGATTAATTGACGAGGATTTTTTCCCGGGGGCTCGGATCGGATTTCACGGCGCCGCGTGATGGCCGGCGGCGCCTCAGCCGGCGTCGCGACCACAAAAGAAGTCCCGTCGAAAGCAACAGAATCAGAACCAGCGAGGTCACCGCATTGGCGGAAGCGGACCAGACACCCGCCCAATTGCCTTCATGAAGCAGCTTCGGCCAATTGCGCGGCTTGACAACGAGACCGCCCGTCGAAACTGCGTAGTTGCGGTATTCGCCGTCTTCGATGAATCGCGCTTCGGCACCGCTTTTTCTCAGGCGCAAGGTCAAGAGCTTCGCCAGATCTCGGTCGCGTGCAACAATGCGCAGCGCTTCGATGAGCGAGCGCGGCGCAGCGTCGGCCGCAATAAACGGCTCCGGTCCGGAAAACGTCACCTTATAAAGCATTGCCAGCCCGGTGAGCGGCGCAATGAGGACGAGCGGCAGGGCAGTCCATGCGGATGCCGTGTGCCAGCCGCTGACCGTGTTGCGCAATGGTCTGGTGCCCATCACGATTCCGATCACAACCAGAGAGAGCATCGCGATGGTGGTGATGGTCACGCCCCAGCCGCCGTCGTCGAGCAGCAATGTTTTGTGAATCCAGCGCGCCAGCGAATACACGGCAAGCGTGGTGCTCGGTTGGCTAGCGATCTCGCCGGTCTCAAGATCGATTTCCGTACCGCCACGGTCGCGGAGAACAAGCGTACCGAGATGACCGTGAACAAAGATGCGGTCTACGGTCCCTTCCGGATCATGCTTGGCGAGAGCCGCTTCGATTTTGGTCGCGTCGACAACGTTCGGCTTCAGCGTCGAAGCCACGATCGCGGGTTCGAATGCCAGGATGAGGCCCGTCAAAAAGATGATCATCAACGGCAAGGCAAAAATGAGCGCCAACCATCGGTGGAGGCGGAGTGTCCAGGCTTTCAGCAACATCAGACTCGGATTCTTTTGGTGTTGACAGGGCGTAGGGGAAGCTGGTCAGCCGCACTTCCGCACGCGCTTGAGGCTTGCTTCGTGTTTTCTACAGCAAATAGAGCGCTCTTATCCAGCGGAGTCTTTGCCGTTCAGCCACGCGATTGGATTGCTTGAAAAGCGGCATCGCGTGCCGCTTGATCAGGCGGATACATCTCCGGAGAAATGTCGACTCTGATGTGCCCGACAAGCCCGCACTTCTAGCTGTGCTTCGCATCTAAAGCGAGATCAAGCTGGTCGTCGGTGTCGGATGCAAATTTGGAAACAGCGACGCCAACCAAACGAATGCCGGTCGTGACCGGATAGACGGATCGCACAAGCGATAAGCTGATATCGTGAAGCCGATCGCGCGTTGCCACAGTTCCCGTAACAGTGCGGCTGCGGGTGATGATCGTGAAATCCGCGTATTTTATTTTAACGGTGACCGTCGCGCCGAAGCTTTGGTTCTTCTCGCACCAGGCCCAGACTTCATCGACCATTTCGAGGATTCCGGCTTCGATCTCCGCGGGAAGGATGCGATCCACCGCAAAGGTGGTTTCGGAGCCCGACGACTTTCTTGGCCGGTTGGGCTCGACGGGCCGGTCGTCTTCGCCGCGCGCGATGGCGTAATACCAGGCGCCGGATTTACCGAAATGCTGCTGCAGGAATTCAAGACTTTGCGCGCGAAGATCGGCACCGGTGTGGATGCCGAGCCCGTTGAGTTTATCAGCCGTAACCGGTCCCACGCCGTGAAACTTCTTGACCGGCAAGCTTTCAATGAAGTTCGCGCCGCGCTGGGGCGGAATGACGAACTGCCCATTCGGCTTGCGCATGTCGGAGGCGAGCTTGGCGAGAAATTTGTTATAGGAGATCCCTGCGGAGGCAGTCAGCCCGGTCTCAGCGAAAATGCGATCGCGAATCTCCGAGGCGGTGTCGGAAGCCGTCGGCAAGCCGCGCAAATTCTTCGTGACGTCGAGATAGGCTTCGTCGAGCGAAAGCGGTTCGATGAGCGGCGTGTACTCGGCGAAGATTTCCCTGATCTGGCGCGAGACGGCGCGATAGACCTCGAACCGCGGCGGCACGAAGATGAGATCGGGACATTGCCGCAGCGCCGTCGTCGAGGGCATGGCGGAGCGCACGCCGAACGGGCGTGCTTCATAACTCGCGGCCGCGACGACGCCGCGTTTGGCACCATAGCCGACGGCGACCGGCTTGCCGCGAAGCTCGGGATTGTCCCGCTGCTCGACCGAGGCATAGAAGGCGTCCATGTCGACATGAATGATTTTACGAATGGCGATTTCGCTCATGGTGGAAGTCTAGCACAATCCATGTACACCGGCCGCCGTCTTGGTGTCGGCGGGAGCGGGCGTCCGCATTTTTTTGCATAGACGCGCGCTCGCCCCTCGCGCAAATGCGATCAGGGGATGCAGCATATTTTTACCTCGTCTGGCGGCAGGCTGGACGGCCAAGCAAGGAAGACTAAAACGCGGTCCTTACTGTTACTGCGACTAAACAGTCCGGCAACGGACGATAATCAGCTATGCTACCAAAATGAGTGGGCGGCGCGCCATTGCCGCACAGTCTGCTTCAAGGGAGCGTCTCATGACCGCATCTTTTCCAGCATCGCATCTGCGTTTGAAACGCGCCTACGAACCGCCCGCGCCTTCCGACGGCGTTCGGATACTCGTCGATCGGCTTTGGCCTCGCGGGGTCAGTAAAGAAAAAGCTTCGCTCGCCGAGTGGGAAAAAGATATTGCGCCGAGCACGGAACTCCGGAAATGGTTCGGCCACGATCCGGCACGCTGGGAGGAATTTCAGCGCCGCTACCGAGCCGAGCTTCGAGAACACGCAGATATCCTGAAGCACATTCGTGCGCTGGCCAAGTCGCATACGGTCACCCTCGTTTACAGCGCACGTGACGAGGACCACAATGATGCGGTCGTCCTGAAGGACGTCCTGCTCGGACGGAATGCCTAAGTGTTGTCGAACCGCTATTCAGATAATTGCCCGTTGAGGTGCCAAGCGCGCAGGCCAGTCGTCTCTCAGGTTAACGCTGCCTGAGCCTGGCGCGCGGGTTTGAGGACGCCCAACACGTGCCTAAATCAACGATCGTCCCGGTCGAGACACTGTCGTCTCACGCCAACGCACTCGGCGGGTTGGTGAGGTCGATCCGCGCGTGCCGGATCTGCCGTGATAATCCCCGCTATGGGAAGCCGTTGGGCCACGAACCGCGTCCCATCCTCCAGATTTCGAAGACGTCGCGCATCTGCATCGCTGGCCAAGCTCCCGGAACGCGCGTCCATAAAAGCGGCCGTCCGTTTGATGATCCATCTGGCGTCAGGTTGAGGCAGTGGCTCGGTATTGATGAGGTCGCGTTCTACGATTCCTCCAAGATCGCGATCATCGGGATGGGATTTTGCTTTCCGGGATTGAGGCCCGACGGCAGTGACCTGCCGCCCCGCCGGGAGTGCGCGGAGATTTGGCGAGCGGCATTGTTCGCGCAGTTGCCGAGTGTGAAGCTGCTCGTGATCATCGGCGGCTACGCTCAACGATGGCATCTCGGCCAGGAGGCGGCGAAGCAGGGCGTCAATCAGACGGTGCAGCAATGGCGTGATGTTTACGACGCTGATCCGTCATTGCGCAGAATTCCGCTGCCGCATCCATCGTGGCACAACAACAAATGGCTTGAACGCAATCCGTGGTTCGACGCGGATCTGCTCCCCGTGCTGCGCGCAGACGTGCGTCGCCTGCTCAAATGAAGACGATGTGAAGCCACTTTCGTCTGCAGGTCATCGTGTGAGATCGTATTAAATGCCTGCCAAATTCTTCATGCGGGAGCAGGCGTCGCCGACGAAACTGGGTTGGCATTAGAATGCCTCGAGAGTACGCCGCTTAATTTTTCGGGACGCCATCTGCCGCCGCCGATACTTCGGTCCCGTCGACGCCTAAGTGTAATTGATTGGGATTTGTAGAGACGCGCCAGAAGCCGTTGCGAAACTATTCATTGTGCCGACCGAGCGAGAAGGAGCGACAGATGAAGGTTCTGATGGTGATAACCTCGCACGACACTCTCGGCAATACCGGCCGCAAGACCGGCTTTTGGCTCGAAGAGCTTGCTGCTCCCTATTACGTATTCAAGGACTCTGGAGCTGAGATCACCCTTGCATCTCCGAAGGGCGGCCGGCCACCGCTTGACCCTAAGAGCAACGAACCTGAATTCCGAACTGAGTTGACACGCCGGTTCGAGAAGGACGCGGCCGCTGAGGCTCAGCTCGACAAAACCGTTCGTCTCGACAGCGTCAGACAAGAAGACTTCGACAGCGTTTTCTATCCGGGCGGTCATGGCCCAATGTGGGATCTCGCCGAAGACAAGCACTCCATCAAGTTGATAGAATCCTTCCTTGCCGCCGGCAAACCGATAGCTGTGGTCTGTCATTCCACCGGAGCGCTGCGTCATGTCAAAACACCGGACGGCAGGGTTTTCGTAGAGGGCAAGGAAGTTACGGGCTTTACCGATGGTGAAGAGGAAGCAGTCGGTCTCACGAAAGTCGTGCCCTTCTTGGTCGAAGATGAAATGTTGAAGCTGGGCGCCGTCTTTTCGAAGAAAGCGAACTGGACATCTCACGTCGTGACCGACGGCCTGCTGACGACGGGACAGAATCCCAGTTCTTCGGGTCCGGCAGCCAATGTTCTCCTCGCCGAAATAGCCGAGCACCGCAAGGCGACTGCACCTGCGAAATCATGATGTGGCCATTGAATGAAGGAATGCGGACGCTGGTTGATGGAAACGCGTCGAAGATTGCCGGTCGTTTCTGATCGGCGCGTTTCATGATCCGGTTTTTTTGGAGCAAATTGCGATGCTCCCAGCCGGGTCCCTCCAAGGGGGATAGGTCAAAGCTTCGTCCCGAATTTATTGCCCCGCGTGCGAAGCGAATTCTCCACCGTCCGTGACGGCAAGGCGACAAAGCTTGCCGAAATTCCGAAAGTTCGCTCTTGCAGAATGCTCGCCATTCCTTTTGATTGCTGTCTAGGATTGGCCAAAGAAAGCTAAGTAGACGACATCAGAACTCCCACCGCACGATAGGGAATAACCTGTGCCGCTCGGAGACTTTGCTTCGAGCGATGGGCTTCCTTGCGAATATTCAGGAGGATTCGATGACAAGGCTCACCGCAGGCGTGTTTCTTATCGGCATTTTGGCGATCGGATGTTTCGCCGTTTTTCAACCCGCTCCCGCGGTCGCCCAAACGTTAGATGAGCTCGCAACGGGTTGCGCGGGTTGCCACGGCGAGAACGGCGTTCCGATCGACAAGACAATCCCGAACATCTGGGGACAGAACCGCTCCTACCTGCTGAACCAGCTTCTCGATTTCAAACGGGGGCACCGTGTGAATGAGCAGATGAGCCCTATGGTCGAGGCGCTCAGCAAGGCGGACATGGAAGCGCTTGCGACGCACTTCTCGAAACTGGCGTGGCCGGATCTGCAGCAGCCACCCGTGCCGGATGATGTAAAGGCCAAGGCCCGCGCAATCCTTAATCCGTTGAATTGCCGGGGCTGTCACCAGGAGCACTATCAGGGCGATATGGTGAGGCCGCGTCTTGCCGGCCAGCAGGACGAATACCTGGTCAAGACGATGACGGATTTCCATACCGGCGACCGCAAGACTTATCTCGGCATGGTCGCCTTGATGAAGTCCATCGATGAAGCGGATATCAAGGCGCTGGGGGCGTATCTGGCAGCTCTGCAGCTCCCCGCCCATAGTGATCAGCCTCACTGATCACCTCGGGTGGTCTTCATTCTGACGCGTTGGTGGCGGCTTCCGATGGGCGGCGTGATTTCCATGCCGTTCGCTTAGGTCAGACACACCTAGTCCGATGCGTAAGGAACTTAATGCTCGTCCGCGCGCGTAAGTTTGCGCGGTGAACGAGCTGAAATTGGCCATCTCACGGGGTTGCCAGATGTGACCGTGACAAGTATTGGCCATTCGGGCGCAATCAGGTGGACACAATCGGCCGATAATCAGCGCCCAGAACTGCAACTGAGGTGACATGATGCGCATTTTCCCGATTGGTTTGGCCGCGGCCGCTCTTCTTGTATCGGCGGTATCAGCCGAAGCTCAAACTCTCCGTCTCGATGATCGTGGCTTTTCCTTCAAGTTCGGTCCGAATGACCGGCAGGGAGACGTCGAAGGCAAGCGGGCCAATTGTGAAGTCTACGCCCGTATCGCGCAGGTTCAAGCAGATGCCAACGAACGCTTTAGGTGCGGATTTCGCGGCCCGCGCTGGGATCGCGATTTGAGACCCCATTTCATGTGGTGCCGGTGGACGCCCCGTCGCGTGGTCGCTGATGAGCAGCGGGGCCGGTCCGAACAACTTCAGGATTGCTTCAACCGTCTCGGCGATTTCGACGGCCGTCGCTGAGCGGTACATAGCGCGCAGCAATCGTTCGACGCTCCGGGGAGAACTCTCTCCGGGGCGTCATTTGCCGGTGAAACAGAAGACAAGCGCCAAGCGAACGGCCGCTATTTGCGCTTCCCAGTGCCCCATCCAGCTTTGATGGCTTTGGAAATTTCCTCAACGAAAAGCCTCGTTTTGGTCGGCACCAAATGCCCTGGGGGCAGGACTGCATAGACTCCGTCATCGCCGCGTCCGCCCCATCCGGGCAAGACCTCAACGAGTTTTCCGGCGTGGATAGCAGGGCCTGCGAGCCAATCGGCCGTGTAGATGATCCCAAGTCCTTCAATCGCCGCCATCAGCACCGCTTCCGAATTGTCCGCCACGAGGGGGCCCAGTAGGATGCACTGTCCTGCGCTTGCCGTCCTTCATGAGAAGCCAGTCAGGCCAAGCGGCGTGTCCTGAAAATCCTAAGCAATCGTGTTTAGCCAAGCTTTCTGGCGTGCGAGGCGTGCCGCGCTTGGCGAGATAGCTTGGGGCGGCCGCCATCACATACCGGTATGAGGCAATTTTCCGGACCGTCAGTGAGCTGTCGCGCAGTGTGCCCACGCGAATGGCGATATCAAATCCATCTGCGACGAGATCGACGCGGCGGTCGGAGAAATGAGCGTCGATCCGAATTTGCGGGTGTTGCTTGAGAAACGCCGGAAGGAGAGGCGCGATCCATTGGCGGCCGAATGTAACAGGCAGAGAGATCCTCAAGACGCCTTGCGGGCTGGTGGCTATGTCACTTGCTTCGCGGTTCGCTTGAGCGAGTTCGTCGAGGATGACCTGAATGCGTCTGTAGTAGAGTTTGCCGGCTTCGGTCAGCGTCACCCGTCTCGTCGTGCGAGACATCAAGCGGATGCCTAGCTGCTCCTCGAGCTGACTGAGCCGCCGCGAAATGACGGACGCATCACGACCCAGCTTGCGTGCGGCCGTCGTGAAGCTCCCTGTCTCCGCCACGGCCGCGAAAGCTTCCAGCTGTTCTAGCCTGGCTGGTTCGCGACTTTCCTGCATGGTGTGCAACAATGAAATGCGCCGAGGCCTGATTATCCCGAACTTGTTTTGGGCTTATCTCACCATCACCAGAAATTCCAGGAGTTTAAGCCATGAAGACTTTCGTCAGCATCGGAGCCGGTCCAGGGATGGGCTTCGCCACAGCCGAGCGGTTTGCCAAGGAGGGGTTCCGGGTTGTCTTGAGCGGCAGAAACAAAGCCAAGGTGGAAGAACTCGCCAAGCAATTGAAAGCCAACGGCCATGACGCTGATGCTCGCTTGGTAGACGCAAGCGATCCGGCGAGCGTTGTCTCTCTGATCGCGGAGGTGGAAAAGGAATTTGGCGCGATCGATGTCCTGCACTACAACGCCGCTTCCATGCGCAAGGCGACGATCGCCGAACAGCCGCGGGACTCGTTCAACAGCGATTTGGCCGTGAACATTGGAGGCGCGCTCGTTGCGGCTCAAGCTGTCGCGGCGAAAATGGGCACACGGGGTTCGGGATCAATTCTACTGACCGGCGGCGGCTTCGCGCTCGAGCCGAGCCCTGAATATCTGTCGCTCAGCATTGGCAAAGCAGGGATTCGTGCGCTGGCACACGGGTTGTTCGAGAACTTGAAGGCGAAAGGCGTCCACGTTGCAACCGTCACCGTTGCAGCATTCGTCAATCCGGGATCGAAGGACGCGCAAGCTGTAGCAGAAGAGTTCTGGAAGCTTCACAGCCAGCCAAAAGGGGCGTGGACAGTGGAGGCAATATACAAGGGTTGATCCGCGATCTGATCCACCATTTCATTGTGGCGGACGTCACTGTCCTCGTGCTGGAGGTGACGTCCTGTCGCTCCATACAAATTTCGAAGCCTGGCTCGATGGAATATTAAACCCTACGCCCGTTTCTTCGATGACTTTCGGCATTTCCGGATATATGACGCGGTCGGACCTGAGCTGAGCCCACGTAAGCCCGTTGTTCGGTCCATCTCCCGAAATGCAGTCGCGAAAGAAAAACAAGAAATGCTCGATGAAAAGCTTGAACCGATTTTTGCTGATGTTCTGCGCCGCAACCCTGGCGAGGACGAATTTCACCAGGCAGTACGCGAGGTTCTCGATAGCCTCGGTGCTGTCATCGCTAAACATCCCGATTATGCCGAAGGGGCGCTGATCGAGCGCATTTGCGAGCCGGAGCGGCAAATCATCTTCCGGGTGCCTTGGGTTGACGACAAGGGGAAGGTGCAGATCAATCGGGGCTTCCGCGTTCAGTTCAACTCGGCGCTCGGCCCATTCAAAGGCGGCTTGCGCTTCCATCCCAGCGTGTTGCTCGGCACGGTCAAATTCCTCGGCTTCGAGCAGGTCTTCAAGAACGCGCTGACGGGCATGCCCATCGGCGGCGGCAAGGGCGGCTCGGACTTCGATCCCAAGGGACGCTCCGAGCAAGAGATCATGCGCTTTTGTCAGTCGTTCATGACGGAGCTCTGGCGCCATCTCGGAGAATACACTGACGTTCCGGCCGGCGACATCGGCGTCGGTCAGCGAGAGATCGGCTACATGTTCGGCCAGTACAAGCGCATAACGAATCGCTACGAGTCTGGCGTTCTCACGGGCAAAGGCATGACGTGGGGCGGATCACGGGTGCGCACAGAAGCCACGGGATACGGCGCCGTCTATTTCGTCGAACGCATGCTCGGCACGCGGAAGCAAGGTTTCGAGGGCAAGAACGTCATCGTCTCTGGCGCGGGTAACGTTGCCATCTACACGATCGAAAAGGTCCGCAAGCTCGGCGGCCGTGTGATTGCGTGCTCAGATTCCCACGGTTACGTGGTCGACGAAAACGGCGGCGCGGGTATCGATCTCGACCTCCTTAAGGAAATCAAGGAAAAGAAGCGAGGACGCGTTGCCGATTACGCCGCGGCGCGCGGCGCTGGGGCGATCTACGTTCCGGGTGGGCAGATCTGGGATGTTCCGGCCGATATCGCGATGCCCTCCGCAACCCAGAACGAGCTGACCGCACAAGACGCGCGGACGCTCGTGAAGAACGGGGTGATCGCTGTCGGAGAGGGCGCCAACATGCCCTGCACACCTGAAGCCGTCCGCGTGTTCATGGAGGGGAACGTGCTGTTTGCGCCCGGCAAGGCGGCGAATGCCGGCGGCGTCGCGACTAGCGCGCTTGAAATGCAGCAGAACGCTTCGCGCGATTCCTGGACATTCGAGGCGACTGAACAGCGTCTCGCCAACATCATGAATGGCATCCATGACCGCTGCGCGGAAATGGCGGAATTGTACGGCTCGCCTGGAAACTACGTTCTCGGTGCGAACGTCACTGGCTTCATCAGGGTCGCGGAGGCAATGCGCGCCCTTGGCGTTGTGTAATCGGCACGCGCTGTAGTTCGAGATCGCTCCGGACGCTTTCCGCGTCCGGAGCTGCGATGCTACCCTGATGCCGTTCGGATCATGACTCGATGAGCGGTCTCCGCCGATACTTGGCACGTAGAATTTGATCTAATTCGTTTGTCTCATTCTTTGAAAATGGCAATCACGATCCGACAACGCTAATGCGCGGCGTCCATTCGCGGCATCTACTTGGAAGACGTGCGCTCAGGCATTTCACGCGCACTCATCTAGGTAGGAGAGTTTTGTATGGGAAAATCCCTCATCGTTTTCTTGGCCGTGCTGTTCTGCACTGCCGGCGCGGTCGTGCGGGCGGAAGCGCAGACACCGTTGGGTGAAGACGAGTGCGCGGACGTCTGGAAGAAGGCCGGGGGGCATAACCTCAGTCCAGATCAGGCGAAGCCGTTCATCAAGAGCTTCGTGCAGCTCGACACCGACAAAGACGGCTCGATCAATTGGGAGGAGTTCAAGGCTGGCTGCGCGAACGGCTTGGTGATTAAAAAATAGCCTGGCAGAATTGCAATAAGCGCTTTTTTCCGATCGGCGCGTGGAACGCTCGCGTCGATCGCCGTTGATTTTCGCTTCTTTCGATGCACGTACAGCGACGTCATGATGAGGGAACGCGTCGCGGCTCGGTAGTACCGGCGGCGTAACGCATGAGACATTGATCTGTGTCAATTGAAGGTATCGCTCATCGCTTCTCCTTGGCGATTGTCGAGCTGTGTACGAACCGGCGAGCATGATCTCGCGCGAAAGGCGGCGGGGAGGCGACGAGGCGGACGTCACACGCCACGATCGGCGCGATTGATGTGCCGAGCGCGCAGTCGTTGGTCAGATGCCTATCGCGAGTGACAGCGTTCAATTTTTCCATACGCGAATGAATAATTCCATCATCCGTGCGGTATAGATCCCGACACGCGATTCGTTTTCTGTTCGCGGTGCATGGGCCGATAGCGCCCCGGTTGGGATTACAAGGCACAACGATGGAAAATGAAACGCGCAACGCCAGACTGAATGATCGCCTCGCCTTCATCGGGCTCGACAGCGATCAATGCGCGAGCATCCGCAGCATCAAAGACATTATCGACAGGGAGCTTCCGGTTGTCCTAGATCAGTTCTATCGCACCATTCAAGAAACGCCCGAAACCCGCAAATTCTTCAAGAATTCGGCGCACATGAATGCCGCGAAGAGCGCCCAGATCGCCCATTGGGAGTCGATAACCGCGGCAAGATTCGATGAGCAGTATTTCGCCAATGTCCGCAGGGTCGGCGAGGCTCATGCGCGTATCGGCCTTGAGCCGCGCTGGTACATCGGCGGCTATGCGATTGTCGTTCAGCACCTCATCAAATCCATTCTCAACGACACGTGGCAAAAGGGCTTCTCGTTCGGGCGCCAAAGAAAGGGACCTGAAGACATTGGCCAATGCCTTGGCGCGTTGGTGAAGGCCATGATGCTGGATATGGAACTCTCGATTTCCATATACGTCGAAGCCGCGGAAGCAGCGCGATCGAAGCTCGAAAAGGAGGTGGCACTCGAAGCAGCACGCGCGCGTGAGGGGGAAGCGCAGAGGGAAGCCGAGAGAAAAGCTCGGGAGGAAGCGGCGAACAGCGAACGCACGGCCGTCTTGACAGCCATGAGCACGGCTATTGCGAAGCTCGCCAATAAGGATTTGACCTCACGCATCGCCCACGACCTTCCCGTCGCCTATCAGGGTGTGCAACGTGAGTTCGACTCGGCTGTGGAGCAGTTTGAAACGGCGCTGCAACACGTCGCTGCAAGTGCCAATGCAATGGTGTCCGGCACCACGGAGATTTCCTCGGCGGCCGATGACCTGTCGCGACGCACCGAGCAGCAAGCGGCAAGCCTGGAAGAAACCGCTGCAGCGCTGGCGGAGATTACGACAATCGTAACGAAAACAGCGGGCGAATCGGCCCAGGCCCGCGATGTGGCCGCCACGGCGAAAAGCGCCGCGGAGGCCAGCCGAAAAGTCGTTGGCGATGCGATGGATGCCATGGCCGACATCGAGATTTCCTCGAAGGAAATAGCGAAAATCATCGGCGTGATCGACGAAATTGCTTTCCAGACAAACCTGTTGGCCCTCAACGCGGGCGTCGAGGCGGCGCGCGCTGGCGATGCTGGGCGGGGGTTCGCGGTCGTCGCGTCGGAAGTCCGGGCGCTGGCACAGCGATCCGCAGAAGCGGCGAAGCAAATCAAGTCACTGATCTCTCGCTCGAGCGAGCAAGTGGATCATGGCGTACGCTTCGTCTCCGATAGCGGGGCGACGCTCGAGCAAATCATTTCGCACGTGACGAGCATCAACGGGATGATCTTGTCCATTGCCCAGGCAGCCGAACAACAGGCAACGGGGCTGGCACAGGTCAACATTGCGATCAACGATCTCGATCAGACCACTCAACAGAATGCCGCCATGGTGGAAGAGACGACAGCTGCCTGTCACAGTCTCGGCCAGGAGACCGGCCAACTCTCTCGGCTCGTCAACGAGTTCAACCTAGGGGAAAGCGGCGTCGCGTCGCTTCGTAAGACCGCGGATCGCATGGCTTCCAAGATCACGCCGAAGCTGCTGCAGTCGTCCGGCAAAAAGAGTGCGCCGCCCCGGCCTGCCGCCTCCGCTGACGAAAAGCCAGAGTGGGAAGAGTTCTGAGAACGATGCACGCAGGGTCTGCGTAGCCATTTTCAGTCCGTTGCGTGACCTCTGTCGGGCGATCTCTGCCTAGTCGGGAAGTCCTTTACGGGGCCGGGCTTCGTGCCCGGCCGATGCGGGCAACGTGCCCTGGCGCCCCCCATATGCTTAGGCAATTTTCCTTCGAGTGTCTTAGGTAGGCATCGGGCGTGCTGGCGTGAGTTGGCGTTCCTCAATGATGCCTTCGATCGACAGTCGGACGCTTTGGTGCAATGTGATATAGTTTGCGTGCTATATCGATGTCCGCGTTACCACAAAAAAGCCGGGAGGAACAAATGCCTTTAGACTCTTCGATTCCGAGCCATCTGAGATGCCCGCGCACGCGAACGCGCCGGGTGAGCGACAGCTGGAATCCGCCAGTTCCGATGTATTCGGCGCGCGGTGAGGAATCCGTTCGACACCTCGTCATGGCTTACCTCGGCGTGCAATCAAAAGGCGACGAGATGAAAGGGCGCGCGTGCGCTGCGTTTCAGAACATCCTTCAGAGCTTCAAACAACCTGACGGGCCGGCCCGGCACGATCTCGTCCAGTTCATCGATGGTGAGGGCCATCTGAATTTGATCGCCGTCGCATATTGGATCGACCCGACAAGCTACGATAAGTGGAATGAGAGCCCGGTTATTTCAAATTGGTGGGCTTCTGACGATCGTCTCAAGGAAGGCGTCGGCTATTTCCGCGAAGTGCTCCGCCCACGCATGGAGCAGTTCGAGACCATTTTCACGCATGAGCACGGGCCGCTCGAAGGCGTCAGTATTTTGCTGGGCGGCATGAGCGAACCTATCATCGAGCACGGTTATTGGGGATCGATGCGCGACCGTTTGCCGTTGTCGCAGACCGATACTTTGGACCCGTCGGGAAGCCTCACAGTGAAGGAAGGAACGCCGGCCCTCGGCGGCCGTGTCATCGTGGGCGGACATCAGAACGTGGCGCTCATCCGCTCGGGCGAGGACTGGAGTTTGACGGAAGGTGAAGAGCGGCGCACTTGGTTCGAAGACATCGAACCCGTTCTTCACGAAGGTATGAACTACCTGCGCGACGACGGCCTCGAATCTGGCTGCTATTGCAACCGCTATCTCCATCACATGGACGAGAACGGGAACCCTCTGGAGAAGGGCTTCGGATACAGCCTTTGGCGTTCAATCACCAATCTCGAGCAGTGGGCGGAATCGCACCATACGCATCTGCAGATATTTGTGACGTTCAACCGCCTCGCCAAGAAATTCAAGAACCTCACGCTCTATCACGAGGTCTCGATATTCGACGCGGCAAACCAGTATTACGAATACATCAACTGCCATCCGAAGACCGGATTGTTGCGCGCCGTATGACGGCGAACGAGGCCGGTGGTTCTGGAAAGCGTCACCGGCCTCCACCTGCGGGCTGCCGGAGTTCAAAAAGATCCTCAGCGATAGGGCGCAACCTCAGAGGGTTGGCGCGACGCCGTTTCGGCAGCCTTTAGCTGAACATTTGCCCCACTCAGGCGTCGATAGAGATTGCGCCGTTTGGCAATCGGCCACCAATCGTATAAGAAAATTTCGAGTGGCTTCCAGTTCGCAACCCAGCCAAGGATGTACAAATTCTCCCTTAGGTAAATGCTGATGTTGCCTGTTCCGAGTGTCTTGGGAACGACCTGCGCACCAAGAATACAAATTGCGAGCACCGCCGCGCCGATCAGCGCTGACTTCCGGCCAATGCTAAAAAGCTGCTTGAGTTCGCGACCAATCACTGCAGCTCGATATTCAAAATATCGGTGCAACGAATCATTGAGTTCCTTCGCGTGCTCGCTCTTGAGCTCGCTTGCGGGTACGTGGATGACGATCCGAATTGGCTTGTCGTTGGGAAGCTCACGAGCCCAACCCACGATGTATTCTTCCGCATGACTATCGAGGTCCCGCTCACGAAAAGGGAACGGGTCAAGTGAATCGAAAAGCTGCGAGATCTTATCAACCCGGATTTCGATGCTCTCATTTTGATCGCCCATCATGGCACGTCTCTCTGTTCGAATAGGACCGCGTGCGATCGATCGAAGCTTTTTGCTACAACTTTCCGGGTGCGACGCAGATGGCGGCCCTCGCTCCGAATTTTAGCGATGGAGGCTAGGCGAAGAATGTTCGAGCATCATTGCAAGATGCCGCTGCCTGGCGTTTGAGCGTTTTCTCGTCAGTCCCGAGGCTGCTTCAGCTCGGCGAACCTTGGCATTCAATCAACGAGCCAGCGAGGCGGTCGCTTCTCAAATAACGAAGATTAGATGCTTGAGCCGCGAGGGTGTCAAGACAGCGGTCCATTGGCCGGCACTGTCGAGCGCATCATCGGCCGTGCGCACTTCATGCTATGTTCGGATGCCTTATCGAGGCTTGCGTCCCGCAAGCGGGTTCTAGCTGAACCAACGCCTGAAGCCGGTCTGTGTGCGGTCTTTGTGAAGCAGTCGAACGGCGTTTCGGTCGATGGGATCGGTGGACCTCGCAAGAGTTTTGATTGCTTTGCCGCGGTGTCTGACCCAATTGTCTAGCCCGAATACCTTTGCGAAGCGGTCCAGCGATCCGCATGCTTCAATTTCAATCTGTGTTCGAATGCATTTATTGCAACGTCCGCAATTGATGGGTTCCGTCTTAGATCGATCGGCCTGGTAGGCTTGGTCTGTGCAGACATCAAGATGATCAAACGCTAGCGGAAAGTTACAAATGGCCTGCGTTTTTTCCAGGCGATCGGCTTCCCACCCCACGTAGATCGCTTCAAATCCGGACGGCAAGAACGAGCGCATGATGACGGGGTCGATATATGCCAGAGCGTGTTTCTTGGCCTTGTCATAGGCGAGCTCGCTCAATTTGTAAGCGGACGAGTAGTAGATTGACGAAATGCCTTCCAAGGAAATTGCGGCTGCGATGTTGCGGATGGTGTGGCACTTCACGTGCGCTTCCGGGTAGGCACAATGAAAATTCGTTTCAACTGTTTCGACCGGGATATCGAGGGTCGCTGCAACACTCCGGATATTGTCGAGACGACGATGCCAGGTCGATATGTTGTCGTCGTGGGCGCCCGCGTGAATGTTGAGCAGCATATCCGGAGTTATTGCCAAGGATCCAAGCTTCTGCAAAGTGTAGAATGAATCTACGCCGGCGCTGAACATCAGTGCGGACTGACCGGGAGGGATTGCCCCCGTTTCGATGGCCGCTGCCGATATCCGGCACTCTTTGCCGTCAAAGAAATCTGCGACAAATGGAGAGAACTCGCAGTTGAGCCTTGCCAACTGCGTCTCAGTTAGCGCTGCATCCACATGAATACTTCCGCCCTCGCGCGCGGCAAGAAGCAATGCGATCGGTACGAATGCCGAAATAGAGGGAGCCGTGCGTTGTCCCCTGATCGCGAGTTCGACGCCGGCGAACTCGGTCGTGTGCCATCCATCCGGCTGCGTTGACGGGGCGCTTAGCTGTCTGGATGGAATCATCCTTGCTCCTTTTCGGGCCGACATCCAGGATACGAAGAACGCGAGGAGTATCTACGTGTTCTAACTATAGTTTTGGGAAGGTTCAAATTGCTCTACGAATGGAAGCCTGGTGAGAGGGAGCACAATTTTGGCGATCATCTTGCCGTCCTTCTCGGCGAAATTTTCGCCGATGACGTTTGGCAATCCATTCAAACATCGAAAAAGCAGACCTATTATCTGTTGGGGTCTGTAATTGACGACTGGTGTATTGATGAAGCGCTCAAGGCGGACACAACACCTTGCTTCGTCGGCTGTGGTACCCGTGGCGAGAAAATTTCCCGACTGAACGCACGAAGATCCATATTCCTGGGATGCCGGGGCTTGCTCAGCCAGAAGATACTCAGGCGCGCCGGGCAATCAGTAGAGGTGATTGGTGACCCGGCAATCATTGTTCCGCTCCTGGTGGAGCGCACTCCAAAATCGGGCGAGCGCATTTTTATACCGCACGTTCTCGACCCCGCGCGAAACGATTTTATAGCTTCGGCCGTCGGATGCGATGAGAAGGTTTCGGCGATTACTCGCTCGCATTCTGATCTCATGGAGATCGTGCAAAAAATAGCAGCTGCTGAATTCGTGCTCGCAGGAGCGTTGCACGCGGCGGTCGTCGCCTACGCATTTGGAGTGCCTTTTGCATTTTTCAAACAAGATTATGTGGACTGCCACCCCAAATGGTACGACTGGGCGTCCGGTGTCGGCCTACATCCTGAGTTTGTTCAGTTCCACGGAAACGCGAGAGACGGGGAGGCTTGGTATGCCTCAATATCGAAGCACCTGATTGTGTTACCTCGATCACGCATTTTGAAGTGCATGAACAAAATTGGCCCTGTTCGGAGTGAGGTTTGGAATGCTGCGGATGCTTTCGACGCAAAATTTGGGCGCGTAAAATCACGAACGGCAACGAGGAATGGGATCTTGGGGCGGTTTTTTGGATGATGTTCTATTGTTCCGTTTCCAGAGCATTCGCGCGGGGCCTGCAGGAGCCGAAGGATGAGTAGTGACGTGCAAAGGCCCGCCGTCGTCATCACCGGCCTTCCTTGGTTGCGCACGGGGTCAGGGAAAGTGATGGAGGAGCAGGTCGCCTTCTTCAAATCCATCGGCTGGATCGTTTTCTTCGTGGCCTGCCCCTATGCAGCCAAGCAAACCCTGTCGGACCCGGTTTGGGACCAGTTCAAGCAGCAGTCGGCGGACTTGAACGCCGATGCAATCGCGATCGCTTCCTTCGAAAGGCCGGTTAGGCGAAGAGGTCTATTCGGAAACCTGGCAGCACGCTGGAAAAAGTTAAACGCCCTGAATTGGCGGATGAGCTTATCCGAGAAGGTGGTTTTGACCGATGAACTGCGGGAGGATCTTCGTGCTGCCGATGTGCGACTGATTTTGGCGAACCATATCTACACTTTGGAGTTGGCGAAACGAATAAAGGATGAGGTGGCGAAACGAAACGTACCTTTGTGTGTCGTTACGCATGACGTTCAAAGTCACATCCTGTCGGACAATTCGGTCGTCAATCCTTTTACCAAGCGGGCGGATCGCCTCGAGGATCTGGAAGACACCGAAGTTCGAGCGCTCTCGGTTGCTCAATACCTTATTCACGTGTCTCACGACGACCTCGGATTCTTTCAGCGACGCCTGCCGGCTGTACGGCAAATCGCAATCGTGCCGTGTGCTCCTGATCAAACCGACCTCGGAATAGATCGTTCTCGTGAGAAGCGTGTCGATTTTTTATTCGTTGGATCGAACCACATTGCCAATAGTGAAGCCGTCGAATGGCTCCTCGAAGAGGTGTACCCAAATTTCAACGAACCCAAGCCTTCGCTGCGGATCGCCGGGAAGGTCGATCGACTCGTAGAAGCGAAGCGCCCCGATTTGTTCAATCGTTACAGGCGGTTTTTCGCAGGGGAAGTAGGGGGCGTCATCGATGAATATCTTTCGGCACGCTGCATCTTGGTGCCGATGATCAGCGGCAGAGGAGTTTCGATCAAAACGGTCGAGGCAACTTCAGTGGGACTGCCGATGGTGGGGACCGCTGCGGCTTTTCGTGGTTTGCCGAACGAAGCGGTTCGAAATTCCGGGCTGTCGGCTTATTCATCGGCAGGCGAATTCGCTCGCGCTGCCCAGGAAGCACTAGAAAATCCGGAGCCGCTTCGAGAGGCCAGCATTAGATTGTATCGCGCTCTCTTTAGTCGTGACGCTTTCGCCAATTCGATGATTGGCGTCTTGAACGATCTCGATCTGGACGGGAGCATGCGGATTGAATTTGAGGCAAAGCGAATGTCGGCGGCGACGCCTCCGGCATAGTTTTCGCAGGCAAAAAGCGAATTCGCGATCTATAACGCGACGATCATTGAACTCCACCACAGGGCAGGGTTGAACAGTCGATGGGCCAGATCAAAGGTCTCCTTTTCGATAAAGATGGCACAATTCTGGATTTCTACAGGACGTGGGTGCCCATCAATCGGATGATGGCCCTCGACGCAGCGGGTGGGGACGCCGATCTTGCCGCGGAGCTGCTGCGTGCGAGCGGCCACGATCCGGACACCGATTTCGTGACGCCCGGAGCGGTGCTGGTCGGGGCTGATGCCAGCGAGCTCGCCGTGAGTTTTGCAGCATTTTTGAAAGAGCGCGCGCCTCCAAATCTTCTCGAAATCATTGCGCGGAATTTTCGCGAGGGCGGCGCCAAGTACGCGACGTTGATCGATGGCGCGACGGAGGAACTCACAAGATTGGGTTCTTCGGGATACCGATTGGGGCTGGCGACGAACGATACGTTCGATGGTCTCGAAGCATCGCTCGGGCGCTTCGGGGGGCTACTCGAGATGTTCGAATTCCGCGTCGGATGCGATAGCGGACATGGTGCGAAGCCTGAACCTGGAATGGGATTGGCGTTCGCTGAGGTCGTCGGTCTCGAGCCTTCCGCTTGCGCGATCATCGGAGATTCAACCCACGATCTTGAAATGGGCCGGCGCGCGGGTTTTGGGCTTTGCGTCGGGGTGTTGACCGGTCCGTCCCGTCGCGCCGATCTCGAGCCGCATGCGGATATCGTGATCGATAGCATTCTCGACCTCACCAACGTCCTGAATGAACGAAGTGCGGTGCCCTGACGAGGCTGCGGCCGGAACGCTCAATGCAGGCCGCAGCTTTCGCCTCAGGTGATCCAACGGTCGAATAGCCAAGATCTGAGATCCGGGATCGCGTCAGTCGCGATTTCCGTCGATCTCTGCGTCACCGCGACCCACAGACATCATACCAAATTCCGGCCCACCCAATTGTTGGCCGCACCGGACAGAGGTAATGAGTCCGCGGTGGGAGCGCTTGGTCTTTTGCAAGCCCCATGTTCGCTGAGATCGTGCGTCTCCCGCGCGACTCTCCGCTGTCTGGGGGTTTGCGAGAATGAACGACGCGCCAGTTCTATCGAATATCGTCGATGCCGTCGGCAACACGCCATTGGTGCGTTTGCAAGAGGCCTCGGAGCAGACAGGCTGCACCATTCTCGGCAAGGCCGAGTTCATGAATCCCGGCCAATCCGTGAAGGACAGGGCTGCAGTATTCCTGATCGAGGACGCGTTGGCCCGGGGCGCGGTTGCGCGCGGGGGCGTCATTGTCGAAGGCACCGCTGGCAACACGGGAATTGGATTGACGCTGGTCGGCAAGCATTATGGCCTGCGCAGCGTGATCGTCATTCCCGATACGCAGTCGGCTGAGAAGAAGGCGGCGCTCCGCATCCTGGGAGCGACGCTCGTCGAGGTGCCGGCGGTTCCCTATGCAAATCCCAACAACTACGTGCACTATTCGCGTCGCCTCGCCGAGGCGATTGCCGCTCGCGAGCCCAATGGCGCTTGCTGGGCCAATCAGTTCGACAATCCTGCAAACCGCGACGGCCACGCGCGAACGACGGCCCAGGAGATTTGGCAGCAGACCGGTGGGAAGATCGACGGTTTCGTTGCCTCCGTCGGAACCGGGGGGACGCTGGCCGGTATCGCGCTCGGCCTCCGGAACAAGAGCAAAGCCGTCAAGGTCGCGCTTGCTGATCCGCCGGGAGCGGCGCTCTATTCTTATTACACATCCGGCGTGCTCAAAGCCGAAGGTACATCGATCACCGAAGGCATCGGGCAGGGCCGGATCACGCGCAATCTCGAAGGTTTCACGCCCGACGAAGCTTATCAAATTCCGGACGACGAGGCCGTCGCCATAACGCATCGCCTGCTCGAAGCGGAAGGGATTTGCGTCGGGGCTTCCACGGGCGTGAACATTGCGGGCGCCATTCGTTTGGCCAAGAGCTTGGGGCCAGGCCACACGATCGTGACGATCCTCTGCGATCACGGAATGCGCTACCAGTCGAAGCTCTTCAACGCCGAATTCCTGCGGGCGAAGGGGTTGCCGGTGCCAGCTTGGCTCGCGGCAGAGCAACTGGATGTTCCCGACGTTTTCCTGCCGGGTTGAGGTCTCGACACCTAATTCCGGCGTGCACACAGTGTGCGTGGAAAGGCGCGTTTGCGCGTCTGTCGCCCTATCTTCCCGCGGTCATAAGCAAAGCAGTTATTCTTTGTTCGTTATGACGCCGCGAAAATCTAACATTCTGGACGACTGATGATCCGCACAAATTTCTGATGGTTTCGATCGTGGTAAATGATCTTCTTGCGGCCGGCCCCCGTCTGCTTTCAAGCGATTCGAACACGGAAGAACCTGTTGCGCCTTGGAATATCGATACCATCGTTTCCGAACTCAGGGAGGCGAGGGGGCGGAGCAAAAGAGTGCTCCAAGCGGGCAATCGCCGCGCGCCGCTACCCAGTCCCGAGAAACTTCAACAAGCCATACAGGGCATCTATGCGTCGCTGTTTCCGCGTCACGCAGGTGCGTTCGATCATAGCGACGAAGGCATCGCGTTCTTTGTCGGCAACACGCTGAATGCGGCACTGCATATCTTGCTCGATCAGGTTCGGCGCGAGCATGCTTTCGTCGATGAAGCGCGGGCTTCGCACGAGAGTTCGCTTTCCGCCGAGGAGATCGTAACTGCGTTCTCACGCGGACTACCGCAAGTCTATGAGCTGCTGGAAAGCGACATTCGCGCCGCGTACGAAGGCGACCCGTCCGCAAAGAGCACAGAAGAAGTTCTGTTGAGTTTCCCGGGTATCAAAGCCATTGTGCATCATCGCGTTGCGCACGCGCTGCATCTTCTCGGTTCGCCGGTCGTTGCGCGCATTATCGCCGAACTCGCGCATTCACAAACCGGCATCGACATTCATCCGGGCGCGAAGATCGGCGGGAGCTTCTTCATCGATCACGGCACCGGTGTCGTGATCGGCGAGACCGCCGTCATCGGTCAACGCGTGCGGATTTATCAGGCGGTGACGCTTGGAGCGAAACGGTTCTCCGTCGACGAAGGGGGCGCGCTGGTGAAAGGCGAGCCTCGCCATCCGATCGTCGAGGACGACGTCGTCATCTACGCCGGTGCGACCATCCTCGGTCGGATCACGATCGGCAGGGGCTCATCCATCGGCGGCAATATCTGGCTGACGCGTAGCGTTCCGCCAAACAGCACGATCGTGCAGGCGCTGGCACGCACTGAAACGTTTGACCACGGATCAGGTATCTAATTCCAATATAACATCGTTGACCAGTTCGGAATTTCTACAGATAAGCGTGCTGACGAAATTTCGCGCTCTAATATAGCAGAGATGGGGATGCCATGGCAGACGAAACCCAAACGGCGCTAGGCGATATTGCGGCACGGCAATTAGCCAATGCGACCAAGACCGTACCGCAAATGTCGAGCATCACGCCGCGTTGGCTGGTGCACTTTCTGAGCTGGGTACCGGTCGAAGCGGGCATATATCGCGTCAACAAAGTGCGCGATGCGGACAGCGTCGAAGTGGCATGCTCGGTACGGGATGAGCGCGTTCTGCCGCAAACCTACGTCGATTACATCGAGAATCCGCGCGAGTATCTTTTGAGCGCTGTGCAGACGGTTCTCGATATTCATACGCGCGTTTCCGATCTCTACAGCGTTCCTCACAACCAGATCAAAGAGCAGCTTCGCCTGACGATCGAGACGGTGAAGGAGCGCCAGGAGAGCGAACTCATCAATAATAAGGAGTACGGCCTCCTTGCTCATGCTGCGGCCTCGCAGAAGATCAAAACGCGCTCGGGCCCGCCGACACCTGACGATCTCGACGAGCTGATTGCGAAAGTTTGGAAGGAGCCTGCGTTCTTCCTCGCGCATCCGCAGGCGATCGCAGCGTTCGGACGCGAATGCACCCGCCGCGGTGTGCCGCCGCCGACAGTCACTCTATTCGGATCGCCCTTCCTAACGTGGCGCGGCATCCCGCTCATTCCCTCCGACAAGCTCGAGGTGAAGGGCGGAAAAACCAACATTCTTCTGATCAGAACCGGTGAAGCCAAGCAGGGCGTCGTCGGTCTCTTCCAGCCGGGGCTGCCGGGCGAACTGACCAAGGGTCTTTCCGTCCGCTTCATGGGCATCAATGATCAGGCGATCGCCTCCTATCTCGTCTCGCTCTATTGCTCGCTCGCCGTCCTGACGGACGACGCGCTGGGAGTTCTGGAGAACGTCGAGGTGGGCAAGTATCATGTCTATAGCTAATCTCGGATCGGGTGCTGCCGACCTCGATGCTTTGGCGGCAGCGGCGCGTGATCCCAGCGGCGGCGTTCAACCGCCAGCAGGGCTTCCGGACATCGCGACTCTGACGAAGCTCGCCAACCAGTTCTATGCGGCGCTGCCGGGGCAATCGTTTCCGGTATCCGCAGGGCCGTCGTTGCCTGGGTTCGGCGCTTCGCCGGCTGAGGTCGCCGGGTCGTCAGCGCCGCACGCCGCGGCGGCTGCCACGTCATCTGTGCCGTCGACCGGAGTTCCGGGCGCGTTGCCGACGGCTGCGATTGGGTCACCGTTCGATCGCTCCGCGATTGATGATCGCGCATTCGACAGTCTGGTTGGTGCCGCTATTCCTTCGCCGCTTTCGAGCGCCCTTTCCGGGCCTTCGCTGCCCGGCTTCGAAGCGTCTCCGGCGGAAGCGGCCGGTCAAGCCGTTGCTCAATCAGCGCCAGGCATCGACGCGCCAGCGACTGCCGTTCCGGTTTCGACGCGCGATGTCTCGGTCATCGATCTCAAGGGTGTCGACACCCTGACGCGAACACCAGATCCGTTGTTGCCATCTAGCGTCGATGCCGGGCCATCGCTTTCCGGCTTCGGCGGCTCTAGGGACATACCGGCTCGACCGGAAACATCGCGCTCGGCAGATGCGCTCCCTGGGATCTCCCAGACTTCGCCTCCGCAACCTCCGCCGGCGACGCCGCCGCCGCAGGTGCTCTCCAATCATACGGGAATTGAGACGCCGCATTCGGGCGGTTCGATCCGTCAGTACGACCGCATCGCACTTCCGTTTGAAGCCGAGCTCAGATCGCTCTTGGCTCCGCTCGGAGCTGAGCCGCATGCGCAGAGTCGCGGCGCGGATGCTGGATCGGGATTTTATTTTCTGGATGGCCGAGAGTCGTCAGCGAGCGGTATCAGCGTTCCGGGGGCGACTGCACCTGCCCGTCTGCCAGCGTCGGGTGGCATCGGTTTCGATGTCGACGGCGTTCGCCGCGATTTTCCTATTCTGAATGAGACGGTCAACGGCCGTCCGCTCATCTGGTTCGACAACGCGGCGACGACTCAAAAGCCCAAATCGGTCATCGAGCGGCTCAAATATTTCTATGAGCACGAAAACTCGAACATTCACCGGGCGGCGCATGAGCTTGCCGCTCGCGCGACCGACGCCTACGAAGGCGCCCGCTCGAAAGTCGCGCGTTTTCTCGGTGCTGGATCGGCTGAAGAGATCATCTTCACGCGCGGCGCGACGGAAGCGATCAATCTCGTCGCCGCTACGTTCGGACAGCAGCATATCGGGGCCGGCGACGAAATCGTCGTCACCAATCTCGAGCATCATGCCAACATCGTACCGTGGCAGCAGCTATGCTTGGCAAAGGGTGCCAAGCTCAGGGTTGCGCCGGTCGATGATTGCGGCGCGCTGTTGCTCGATGAGTTCGGGAAGCTGCTGAATAGCCGGACCAAGCTGGTCGCGTTCACCCAGGTATCGAACGCGCTCGGTACGATCACGCCGGCCAAGACAATTGTCGAAATGGCGCATCGCGTCGGCGCTCGCGTGCTTATCGACGGCGCGCAGTCGGTTTCGCACATGAAAGTCGATGTGCAGGACCTCGACGCCGACTTCTTCGTCTTCTCCGGCCACAAGATCTTCGCCCCGACAGGTATCGGCGTTCTCTACGGCAAGAAGGCGCTGATGGACTCGCTGCCGCCCTATCAGACCGGCGGCAACATGATCCGTGATGTGACCTTCGATCGGGTCGAGTTCCACAAGTCGCCGCAGCGGTTCGAGGCGGGCACTGGCAATATCGCCGACGCCGTCGGTTTGGGTGCAGCGATCGATTACGTCGAACGCATCGGGCTCCAAAACATCGCCGACTACGAGCACAAGTTGCTCGTTTATGCGACGGAGCGGCTTCTGCAGATCCCAGGTCTCAGGATCATCGGGACCGCGCCCGAAAAGGCGAGCGTGATCTCGCTGACGTTGAAAGGCATACCCAGCGAAGAGATCGGGTCGCGTCTCAACAAGTATGGGATCGCGGTGCGTTCCGGGCATCACTGCGCACAGCCGATCCTGAGACGCTTCGGCCAGGAGACGACGGTCCGGCCGTCGTTCGCGTTCTACAATACGTGCGGTGAAATCGACGTGCTGGTTGGCGCGCTAAAGGACATACAAGCTGAGACTGGTTTGACGCGGCTCTGACCGGTTTTCGGCAAGGCTCTTATTGGGTGCGCCGCAAATGGTTGAGCCTATAGGAATGGCCGGTGAGGAGGCGATGGTATGCCCAGCCGCAGATCACGATGAAGGCTGCGCCAATCAGGATGGGTGCGATTAAAAACGTCCATCCCGAATGCGCGAACGTGATGACGATTGGGTTCGCGCCGGCCGGCGGATGAAGCGTGTCCGTCAGGAGCATCGCAGAAATTGCGATGCCGACGCCAAGTGCGATCGCTATCGGCGATGATCCGATGCATGTCATGACAAGAAGTCCGCATGCTGCCGCGATAAGGTGTCCACCCACGACATTGTACGGCCGAGCCAGCGGGCTCGCGGGCGCACCGAAGACCAGTGCGCAACTCGCTCCGAAGGGTGCGATGAGCAGCGGCGCAACGTCTGCCGCGTTTGCTATCGTCAGCAGCAGGATCGTAAGAAAGGCGCCCAAGCCCGCGAATGCCGCTAGGCGCCATGGTCTCACGAGCAGCCAAGCGGCGGCACGGCTCCGCGAAGATGCCGGTTTTACGTCGGAATCGATTGGGGTCATTACATCCACGAGGGCAAGGCGAGGAGTCGCCGAAGCAGAACGGGTGCTTCGGCGACTGGAGTTCGTTATTTCTTGAACTTCGCGGCCTCTTCCGAGCCGCTCGTCGCGTTGCCGGCGCTGTAGGAATGGGCGCCGACGCCCGCGAGCTTGCCGCCCTGCACGACGAGATACTCGTTGCGGATCGGCTTCCCTGCGAAGTAGCACTCGAGGATCTCACGCGTACCGGCTGCATAGCGAGTCTGTGCCGAGAGGGATGTGCCCGAGATGTGGGGCGTCATGCCGTGATGAGGCATGGTGCGCCACGGATGATCCTGCGGCGCGGGCTGCGGGAACCACACGTCGCCCGCGTAGCCAGCGAGCTGCCCGCTTTCGAGTGCGCGAACGATGGCGTCGCGATCGCAGAGCTTGCCGCGCGCCGTGTTGACCAGATAAGCGCCGCGCTTGAAGTTCTTGAGCGACTTATCGTTGATCATGTGCTCGGTTTCGGGATGCAGCGGGCAGTTCAACGTCACCACGTCGCAGACCTTGGTCAGGCTTTCGAGGCTGGTGTGGTGAGTGAGGTTGAGCTCTTTCTCGACCGCCTCGGGCAGACGATGGCGATCCATGTAGTGCAGGTGGACGTCGTAGGGCTTCAGCAGACGTAGAACGCGGAGGCCGATGCGGCCGGCTGCAACGGTGCCGATGTGCATGCCTTCGATGTCGTAGGAGCGCGATACGCAATCCGCGATGTTCCAGCCGCCCTTGATCACCCAATTGTAGGAGGGGATGTAGTTGCGGACGAGTGCGAGCATCTGCATCACGACATGCTCGGCCACGCTATTGCTGTTGCAATAAGTGACTTCCGCGACCGTGATGTTGCGGTCCATGGCAGCTTGCAAATCGGTGTGATCGGAGCCGATGCCAGCGGTCACGATCATCTTGAGTTTGGGAGCCTTGGCTATGCGTTCGGCGGTCATGTACGCCGGCCAGAATGGCTGCGAGATGACGATTTCCGCGTCGTGCAGCTCCTGGTCGAGCTTGGAGTTCGCTCCGTCCTTGTCGCTCGTCACGACAAGCGTGTGACCGGCGGCTTCAAGGAATTTCCGCAGGCCGAGTTCGCCTGAGACGCTGCCGAGCAGCGCGCCGGGTCTGAAATCGATGGCCGACGGTGTCGGCGTGGTCTGGCCATCCGGATATTTCGTGATCTTCGGGATGTCGTCGCGGGCGTAGGATTTGGGGTAGCCGTCGACGGGATCGTCATAGAGGACACATACGATTTTAGCCATGTTGATCTCCTTCATGGAATTGGCCATGAGGCGGCGCTTCGTCAGGGGGCACCGGACGAATGACATATAGTCATGGAGGTGAGACGTTTCGTGGCCTTCGCCGACCGGCGTCGCTCCTCGCGCTTCCTCGCCCTGACAGCTGGCTCTCTGTGGAAGCCTTTCGTTTGCCGGGGCACGCGGAATGTCGAGGCAGCACCGTTTTGGGTCAAACGAATGGTATTTGATGGCTGATTGATGCCGTCGATCAAACGTTATGAAGCGACTTAAGGCTGAGCTGCGCTTCAAGGTCGAGCCGGTCGGCGCAGCGCATCAATGCGTGGGCCAGTGGCGTTAGCGGATCGCGATCAGAGGCGACGAGGCCTATGGCTTGGCTGTGTACCGGTTCGATCAGGTCGATCAGCGCCAATTCATTGCATCCTGCAAAAATATAGGAAAACGTGTGCGGGATGATGCTCGACCATTCTCCGCTGCAGACGTGCGAGCAGACGGCTAGGAAGGAATTCGACGTAATGGTCGGCGACAGCTTCAAACCCAACGAACGGGTGATGTTGTGCAGAACGCGCCGGTTCTGCATGCTCTCTTGCAGCAGGCAGAGATTTTCGTTTACCGCTCCCCGCCAGGTGACCACATCGCTCTGAGCGAGTGGATTATCTCTGTGCGTCACAAAAAGGTAGTGTTCGCGATACAGCGGCTTTCTGCGGACGTTGGAAAGAGGTTCATTGTCGAGATACGTCAGGCCGGCGTCGATCTCGAACTTGTCGAGGGCGCTTTGAATCTGCACGGATGACATCGATTCAATGTCGATCGCCACATGAGGATATTTCGTGCAGAACGGCGAAGTCAGCTTGGCGACGGCCGGCATCGCGGCTGGCACAACGCCCAGCCGCAATGTTCCCTTCAGCCCTTCACGAAGTCCTTCGACATCCTGTTTGAGGCTTTCGTAGTCGGAGATGATTTGCGATGCCCATTCGACCACGCGCTCGCCCTCGGGAGTCAGCCCTATAAATCTCGGCTCGCGGATCACGAGGCGCATATCGAGTTCGCGTTCCAGCGCCTTTAGGCCGGACGACAACGTGCTCTGCGTGACGTGGCAACGCTCCGCCGCGCGCCCGAAATGCTTTTCACGCGCCAAGGCGACCAGGTAACTCATCTGTCGAACGAACACGGCTCAGCCCATCGCATCCCGAAAGTATCGATATAGCTGTTCCGCTATCTCGATGCCAGCGCTATGTGGCGACCGCGGTTACCCCAGCGGTGCGAAAGATCCAAAATTTCAATCCACAGCATTGGTGGAATTAATGGTGCGGCGCACGACAAGGTGCCGGTCCGCGCAGGCACGCAATGATATTTCGAGATCTAATGGGTTTCGAGCGAGCCGCTGATTTCCGACAGCAGCAACTGGCGCGCGAGTTTTCTCGGCGCGCGCGGGTTGGTGATTATGAAAACCGGTGATGACGGCCGCTCGCTCTCTCGTAGGACGGGCCAAAGCCGGCCGGCCTGCACATCGGGCTCCGCGAATTTCTCGGGCAGAAAGCAAATGCCGACGTTCAACAGGGCCAACCGCTTGGCAGCGTCGAGATGCTCCGACAGCCCAGCAACGACGCGGCCGAGGCCATGACGGGTTCGGAACTCGGTCAAGGCGTCCGGTTCGTCGGCGCCAGTCAAGATGAAGGCTTCCGCTGCGAGAGCGCCCGGATCGTCGAACGTCCGGCCGAACAGGCGGTGTGCCGGGCCTACGTATGGCCGGTGCGCCTCATCAAACAGAAAATCATATTTGAGGTCGCTGCGCGGAGCGCTCGCGGGGGCCACGCCGATGTCGATTTCGTCGCGCAGGAGCGCGCCCGCAACCGAATCCCCCGTCTTGATATCGATAATGATCTCAGCCTTGGGGTGACTGCCGTGGAACCGCGAAATGGCGCTGTCGAGGCGGTCGCACACCAGACAGGAAACAACTTGGATAGAGACGCGCCCGGCGACACTGTCGCCCGCCTTGGAAACCTTTCTCGGCAACTGCTGCACAAGTCCGTTGATCGACCCGCAGGAGTCCGCGATCAGCATGCCTTCGTCCGTCAGCGCGAAGCCGCTCGGTCCCCGTTCGCAGAGCTTGACGCCCAGCTGCGATTCGAGGCGCTTGAGCGCCAAGCTCAAGGCCGGCTGCTTGCGACTGAGCGCTCCGCTTGCCCGGCTGATGCCTCCGGACTGCGCGATCTCGTGGAACGTCTTCAGAAGGTTCCAGTCAAGATTTCGCGAGAAGGAAGCGATGCTCTTGGCCATGGCGGTGTCCTCATTTCAGGAGAAGCGCAGACCGGCGACGCGCGGGATGCACGCCGCCCGGGCTGGTGCGGTGATCGTCATGATACGATGTCCTGCATCCGATGAACTCAGTTTTATTCGGCTTGGCGTGCGCAGCAAGTGTCGGGCTCGCGGATTTCATGGCCCGCTTCAGCTCACGCGCGCTCGGCGCGCCGTTGACGTATGCCTTTGTGCTGCTTGTCGGCGTGATGACGTCGTCGGTATGGATCGCCGTCAGCGCCGAGAAGCTCGTTTGGACGCCCGCCGGATGCGGTCTCGCCGTCGTGCACGGTTTGAGCGTCGCCACCATGTGCATGCTCCTCTACGCGGGATTGGCGCGTGGACCGGTTGCGATCGTGGCTCCGATCGTTGCGGCGCATCCGGCCTTCGTGCTCGTCGTCAACGTGGCGATGGGTCTTCGGCCTACATCGTACCAGTGGGCGGCGATGGGCGTCATTATCGTGGGCGGCATCCTCATCGCCAGAAGCGCGGAAGCGCATCCTCAATTTGCGGCGACTGACGGCAAGGAGCTACGCAAGACGGTCCTCATCGCGCTCGGTGCTTGCCTCGCCTACGTCGCCCTCGTTACGACGGGCCAAGCGTCGGCTCAGATGATCGGCGGACTGCAGACGTTGTGGCTTGGCCGATTGAGCGGTTTTCTTCTGGTAGGTGTCATCCTTGCGCTGCAGCGTCGGCGCATGGCCATTCCGCGTGCCTGGATTCCGTTTGTCGGTGCGCAGGGGCTTCTCGAAACGCTCGGATACGTCGCATTTCTTGCGGGCTCGACGACCGCCAGCCCACACATCACAATGGTTGTCGCTTCGACCTTCAGCGTCGTGACCGTTGTGCTGGCGAAGTTCGTCCTGAAGGAACCCGTTAGCGACCAGCAGTGGCTCGCCGTCGCGATGATCGCGGCGGGAACGGCCGTACTTTCCGGATCGGGCTAGCGGCTCATCCCCACACCCGTCCCGAGCGCGGCGTGTCGATTTGATAGTCAGTGGCATGACGAGTAAAGAATTCGCGTCCGAAGCGGCGCGCGGATCCGACCGGATCGCCGGGATCGCGCGTAACCTCACCGCGCGAATTGCCGTAGCCGTGAACAACTCCGACGAAGGTCGAGCGCGTATAACGCGAAAACTCTTGAATCTGGCTGACGATACCACCCGACACCATCGGAAAGGTCTCTTCCGAATTAAGCACTAGTCCGATGCGCTTGTTCTTCATCCCCTCGATAACGTCCGCGGATCGTGGATAGGAAGCCGCGTAGTAGCAGAACGTGCGGTCGAAGAAGGCCTTGAGTTGAGCGGAAACGCCGTACCAGTAAATGGGTGTCGCGGCGATGAAGCCGTCGGCCGGCAAGTAGGATTCAAGGAACACCGGCCCAAATCCATCGTCGATGGCGCATGTGCCGTCGGGTTTGCGGCATTGCCGGCAGTCGTGCAGGAACGATGCCAAAAAATCACTGGCATAAACGAGCTCGGCGTCATGTCCTGCTTCGACGATGCCATCGCGAACGGCCGCCGCAAGAGTGGCCGAGTTTCCGTTCCGTCGCGGACTAGATGACAGAATGAGTGCTCTCATTAATCGGTTCCTCAGAAGAAAGCCGGCAGCGTTGCCGGCCGACAAGAAGGCAGTTTTCGGTTAGCGCGTCGATCGACGGATTGCCAGCAGCGAAAGCTTTCCTTTGGTCTAACGTGTGCGTAAACGCGCGGGGGCTTCGAAGGGCCGGTGGAACGTTAGCAACCGGCTGCCCGTGAGCGATCGTGTGAGCTATCTGCCTGGCGCCGACAGTGAGGTGCTGGCCTTAACCGAGGGCTGGGTTCACGTAGCCTGGATTAATTACGCGCTAAAAATTCAAACTCGACGGGCAGAGAGGGCACCGAACTACGGGTCACGCTGACCGATGCAAGTCCCTAAATGTCGGGAATATTGGCCCCCCCATCGAAAGTTGCTTGGAGGGAACGAAAGTTTCGTGATAGTAGACGTTCCCGGAAAGTGGAGTCGCGCAAATCGCCGCCAATTCGGACAGCGGGCCTTCGCCTGCGCGGATTGCTCAGTGTTTTCGCGTCCTGAGGGGAAGCATCAGCATGTCCGTGAAGTCCGATATCGAAATTGCACGCGAAGCAAAGATTAAGCCCATCGCGGAGGTTGCCGCCAAGGTCGGCGTTCCATCGCACGCACTCATTCCTTATGGGTGGACCAAGGCCAAAATTTCGTCCGACTATCTCAAAGACATTGAAAGTTTCAGCGACGGCAAGGTCATCCTTGTAACCGCCATCAGTCCGACGCCGGCGGGCGAGGGCAAGACGACGACGACCGTCGGTCTCAGCGACGGCTTGAACCACATCGGCAAGAAGGCGATCGCGGCGCTGCGCGAACCGTCGCTCGGGCCATGCTTCGGCGTCAAGGGCGGCGCGGCGGGCGGCGGCTACGCCCAGGTCGTGCCGATGGAGGACATCAACCTCCACTTCACCGGCGACTTCCATGCGATCACGAGCGCCCACAATCTGCTGTCGGCGTTGATCGACAACCACATCTACTGGGGCAACGCGCTGGGCATCGACCAGCGGCGCATCGGCTGGAAGCGCGTGCTCGACATGAACGATCGCGCGCTGCGCTCGATCGTCAATTCCTTGGGCGGTGTTTCGAACGGCTTCCCGCGCGAGGACGGCTTCGATATCACCGTCGCCTCCGAGGTCATGGCGATCCTCTGCCTGTCGAAGGATCTGAAGGATCTCGAGAACCGTCTCGGCAACATCGTCGTCGCCTACACGCGCGATAAGAAGCCGATCCGCGCTCGCGACTTGAAGGCCGACGGCGCCATGACGGTGCTCTTGAAGGACGCCTTGCAGCCGAACCTGGTGCAGACGCTCGAGAACAACCCGGTGTTCATCCACGGCGGTCCGTTCGCCAACATCGCGCATGGCTGCAACTCGGTGCTGGCGACGAAAACGGCGATGAAACTTGCCGATTACGTCGTGACCGAAGCCGGTTTCGGCGCCGACTTGGGTGCCGAGAAGTTCTTCGACATCAAGTGCCGCAAGGCCGGCATCGCGCCGTCCGTCGTCGTCATCGTCGCCACCGTCCGCGCGCTGAAGATGCACGGCGGCATCGCCAAGGATGATCTCAAGGCCGAGAACGCGGCAGCGGTCGCCAAGGGCTGCGAAAACCTCAAGCGGCACATCGAGAACGTCAACAAGTTCGGCGTGCCGGCGGTCGTCGCGGTCAACAAGTTCATCACCGACACCGACGCTGAAATCGCCGAGGTTCAGAAAGCGGCCGAAAGCATGGGCACGAAGGCGTTCCTGTGCACGCACTGGGCCGATGGCGGCAAGGGCACGGAGGGGCTGGCGCATCACGTCGTCAAGGTGATCGACGAAGGCAAGGCGAACTTCAAGCCGCTCTATCCCGACGACATGAAGCTGCGCGACAAGGTGAAGACGATCGCGACGGAAATCTATCGCGCCGCCGACATCTCCTGCGATGCGAGCGTCGAAAATCAGTTCAAGGATCTGGAAGCCGCGGGCTTCGGGCACTTCCCGGTGTGCATGGCGAAGACGCAGTACTCGTTCTCGACCGACGCCTCGAAGCGCGGCGCGCCGACGGGCCACATCGTGCCGATCCGCGAGCTCAGACTCTCCGCCGGCGCCGAGTTCATCGTCGTCGTCACGGGTGAGATCATGACGATGCCGGGCCTGCCGAAGGTTCCATCCGCCGACTCGATCCGCCTCGACGACAAGGGCCAGATCCAGGGACTGTTCTAACAGTAGCCGCTGGCGGCTCTCCCAGTTGGGAGTCGCCGGCGCCAACAAAATATGATGCGCCGGACGCGCTCGAAATGCCTCGATCAAATTTCTACCAACGCGTTCGAGGAGTCTTCTGAGAGCGCAGCAACACTTCAGCGAGCAACACAATGACAGCCAAAATTATCGACGGTAAGGCCGTGGCAGCTGGTGTTCGTCAAGAGTGCCGGCAACGGGTTGACGTTCTCAAAAAGAAATTTGGTGTGTCACCGGGCCTTGCCGTCATCATGGTCGGAGAAGACCCGGCGTCGGCCGTGTATGTGCGAAAGAAAATACAGGCCTGCGCTGACGTCGGCATCGATTCTCGCAAGTTTCTGTTTCCGGCCGACGTAGAGCAGTCAGCCGTCATCGACAAAATTGCAGAGCTCAGCGCCAACCCGTCGATCAACGGAATCCTGGTGCAGCTGCCACTGCCGAAACATTTCGACGTCAAGGCGGTGCTCGGCGCCATCGATCAGGAGAAGGATGTCGACGGTTTTCATCTCTACAACGTCGGTGGCTTGGTCATCGGCGATACGGTGTTCCCGCCGTGCACGCCTTACGGCGTCATGCTGATGCTCGATAGTGCGGGCGTCGAGGTTTCCGGTCGCAACGCGGTCGTTGTCGGTGCGAGCAACATTGTCGGCAAGCCGATGGCGCTGATGTTGATGCAGCGCGAGGCGACGGTTTCGGTTTGTCACGCGAAGACACGCGATCTCGCACAATTCACCATTCTTGCCGACATTCTGATCGTGGCGGCGGGGTATCCCAATCTCATAACGGCGCCGATGGTCAAGTCGGGCGCGGTCGTCATCGATGTCGGCATCAATCGCCTGGCGAACGGTCAGCTGGTGGGTGATTGCGATTTTGAAGGTGTGAGCCGACGCGCATCGATGATCACGCCCGTTCCGGGCGGTGTCGGCCCCATGACGGTGACCATGCTGCTCGTCAACACGATCAACTCGGCCGAGCGCTCTCTGAATGCCGCCGGTCATCAGCCTATGCTTGGCCGTTCCACTTGTGCTGCGACATCGGGCGTTTGAGCTAAGCGCGCCAAACATGGCCGCGTAAATACCTGAGCGGGCGCATGCGATCACGCGCCTTCGGCGAGGGCCACACTGCTCTGCACAAACATTCGTCTTCAGCCTAAGCTTGCAACTCGCCGTCGAAGTCACTTAGTGTTCCTGTGGGGAAGGCCATCTTTCCGCGCGCGATCTTTTGGGTGTTCTTACCGCGGTGCAATATGTCTTCGAACAACACTCGGCACGATGATTTTTTCCGGAATCTCGATTGGAATCTATTCAAGATCTTCTGCATCATTGCTGAAACCGGCGGCGTCACAGCGGCGGCGGAGCTTTTGCGTCGCAAGCAACCCTCCATAAGTCTCGCACTGCAGCGTCTCGAAGGTCATCTCAATGTGCGTCTCTGCGAACGCGGCCCGAGCGGTTTCGAGCTGACCGACGAGGGCCGGGCGCTCGCCAACACATGCATGAAGCTGAAGTCGCTGATTCGCGGCATTCCGGATGCGATGGCTGACACGCTCAACACTGTCAGCGGCCCAGTGCGCATCAAAATGATCAGCAATGTCGTCAGCGAAATTCTCGATGACGTCATCATGTCGTTTCACAGGAAGTGTCCGAATGTCGAACTGATCGTCGATGTGGCCAGCTGGTCGGATGTCATCAATGCGCTGCTTCGGAAGGAGATCGACATCGGCGTCGCGCCATCGCGCAGCAAACGCGCCGACCTCATCTATCATCCGTTGTTTCGCGAGACGCATCGTCCCTATTGCGGGCGCGGTCATCGCCTCTATGGTCAGAAAATTCTCGATCCTAAAGCACTGGCGCAAGAACCTTTCATCCTGACAGGCGCCGATGAACCCGACCAGCTCTCAGATTTTCGGCTCAAATACGGAATTGGGCAAAAGGTTTCTGGAATTTCTCAGCATCTCGAAGAGGCGCGCCGACTGGCAATCCTGGGAGTTGGGCTTTGCTTCCTACCCGATGGTTATGCAGCACCCGATGTTTCCTCGGGCCGACTGTGGCCGCTGCTAGGCAGGCGCAACGCGCCGGCCATGGAGATATTTATCATCTCGAATCCAGACCGGCCTTGGCACACGGCGCACATCTTGTTCATCGAAGAGTTGAAAGCGATAATCTGCGAAGCAAAGCGGGTTCGCTCACTCGTCAGCGCTGACGACGCGATTGACTAGCTAAAGTCCAGGCCGATCTACGCCGGATTCAAATAGGCACGCGGATTGAGTGCGCAGCCAGTGCTAGATCGCGTTCGCGCTGCAGCATAGGTGCTGTCAATGCTTTCCATTTGAATTTTGGACGTTTTATAAAACAGTCCTGCGCCGTTACCTTCCTCACGACAACTTAGATCGAGCAAAACATAGATTTTGCAGACTTTGTCGGGAGGTAGAGCCTTGGAAGGTGCGATGTCGAAATCGCGCGACGCTTCGTCTTTCTCGCAACAAAATTTGCCGAGTGGGAACACCGAAGCCGCGCCAATATATATTCCGCCGAAAGAAAGATTCCTCGAATTTCGAAGGCAGCCGAGCGCGCAGCGGGCTTCGGTGTTGGCGTGCATCGGAGCGTTGTTGTTCCTTGGTGTGTGGGAGTTCGGCCACTATCTGACGCCGGCATCGGCCCGCAAGTTCTTTCCGTCCATCGGCGAGGTGGGCTCCGCCCTTTATGTCTTGTTCGCCGAGCGCAACTTCCTGCATGACGTCTCGGTGAGCTGTTGGCGAATTTTCGTCAGCTTCCTGGCAGCTTCCGCGATTGCTGTGCCGATCGGCATTCTGATGGGAAGTTTCGGCAACGTTCGCGCTCTCTTGAATCCGACGCTGACGGCCTGGCGATATCTGCCTGCCGCTTCGTTCATTCCGCTCCTCCTCGTTTGGTTTGGTCCGACCGATCAAGCGAAGATTGCGCTGCTCTTCATCGGCGTCATCTTCTTCCTGATCTCGCTGGTGCTGGACAATACGACCGCCATCCAGAAGGAGTTTGTGGAAGCTGGACTGACGATGGGCGCATCACGCCGCACCATTCTCACAGGCATCGTGGTGCCGGCAGCTCTTCCAGCGATCTTCGATTCCATGCGCAACATGGTTGCGGTGAGCTGGACGTATCTCGTCATCGCCGAAATCGTCGGAGCGCAGGATGGCATTGGCGCCGTGATGATGCGTGCCGGACGTTTTCTCAACGTCGACGTGATCATGGCGGGCATCGTTACCATCGGTGCACTGGGGCTTCTCACAGATCTCATTTTCCGGGGCATTTGCCGCGCGCTGTTCCCGTGGAACGTCGAGCGGAGGTCGTAACATGAACATCGTCGCAAAGGATTTTACGCCGGTGACAACCGTTCCACCCCTCAAGGCGTCCCGCATCAGCAAGGAGTATCTGGGCGGGTCGTTCAAGGCGCTCGACGACGTGTCGTTCGAGCTGCAGGAGAACCAAATCACAGCGTTCGTCGGGCCGTCAGGGTGCGGAAAGACGACGATGCTGCGGATCATCGCGGGGCTCGAATATCCCACACGCGGACGGCTGGAAGTTTTCGGCAAGAACGTGCAGGGACCTGGTCCCGATCGCGGCATGATCTTCCAAGCCTATACGTCGTTCCCCTGGCTCACCGCCATGCAGAACGTCGAATACGGCATGAAAATTCTCAAGGTTCCGGCTGCAGAACGCCGCGAACGCACGATGAATTTTCTCAAGCTCGTACATCTCGAGAAGTTTGCGGACACCTATCCGCGCAGTTTGTCCGGAGGCATGAAGCAACGCGTCGCTCTCGCTCGAACGCTGGCGCAGAACCCGGCGATCATCCTGATGGATGAGCCTTTCGGCGCGTTGGACGCACAGGTGCGTTGGGAGATGCAGGAACTCATGATCGAGTTGATCGAGCGTGAGAAGAAGACGGTCGTCGCAATCACGCACGACATCGAGGAAGCCATCTATCTGGCTGATCGCATCATTTTCTTCAGCCGGCAGCCAGGCCGCATCAAAGCCGATATTCCGCTCACTTTCAAAGGCGGACGGCGCATCAAGCAGAAAGAAGAGCTGCTGGAACTGCCGGGGTATGCGGAGCTCGAGCGTCAGCTCTTTGCGATGATGCGCGAGGAAATCAAATAGCCAATCAGCTTCGACGACGTGAATCCAAAGGATCGAAGATCGTTCAGGAGACGGCATAAAATGAAAAACAAGTCGTTTACGAACACGTTTCTCGCTCTCGGGTTGCTGGCGACTGCGGCGCCAGTGGCCGCGCCTCGGGCGAGCGCAGCAGAAAAAGTCAGCGTGGCGATCATATCGTTCTCGCCTTATGCGCCCTGGTACATCGTCAAGGCGAAAGGCCTCGCCAAGGATATCGATCTCGACGTCAAAATCATTGAGGGCATAACCGAAAAGAATGCGGCCATTACGTCAGGCCAGGTCCAATGCATGAACAACACCATGGACAGCATGGTGTTGGCGCGCGCGGGCGACCTGCCGGTCAAGGTCGTCGCGTTCTCGGATATGTCCTACGGCCTCGACAAGATGGTGGTCACGAAGGACATCAATTCTGTTGAAGATTTCAAGGGTAAGAAGTTTGGCGCCGACTACGGATTTCTCAATCATATGTGGATGCTGCTGACCCTCAAGAGGGCCGGCATCGACATGAAGGAGCTGCACCACGCGGTCATGCTTCCCCAGGAAAGCGCTGCTGCTTTCGCCAGCGGCGGCACGGACATCGACGTCAACTACGATCCGTTCGCCGCCCAATCCTTGAAGCGCGATGGAGCCAAGATATTCAAATCGAGCCTTACGGATCGCACTTGGGAACGCGGGCTCATATCCGATGCCATCGCCTGCAACGAAGCATGGCTCGCCGAGAAGCCGGCGGTCGCCAAGGAGCTGCTTCGCGCGTGGTTCGAGGCGGTCAACTGGTGGAAGGAGAACCCGGAGGAAGGTGATGCGATCGTCGCCGCCGGTCTTTCGTGGCCCGTTGCCGACGTGAAGCTCAATCAGTACGGCGCGATCATGCTCAACATCAACCAGAACATGGGTGCACTTGGCCTGCAGGGCGGCAAACCTCTTTGCGAAAGCCTGCCTGAGGAAGCTCCTCGCGCTCCTGATGGCAAAGGCTGGGGTTCGCTGTTTAACGGGCCCGATTGCGCTGCCGGTTATGCGGAAGCGACCTGGGATCTATTCAGCGACACGTATCTCGCCGCCGGCGTTTCCCAGAAGAAGGTGAAATCGCGCGAGGCGTTCGATTCATCGATCCTCTCCGCGCTCGCGGCGGACGGCTTTGCGGCCAAGTACCCGTCGAACAAATGGATCGGCCGGCTCGGTCCTCAGTAGTGACGGCAGGACCCATCAACTCCGCGATTGTCTGCATAACTAAACAGTAAAGGTCATTCCGAAATGGCGCGCAGTCCTAAAGATCACGATCACGACCATCCCCATACGCATCGTCACGGCCACTCGCATGGCGTCCGGCGCGAAGATACGCATGGCGCGAAGAGCATGGAGACGTTGTCTCGCATCTCCCAGATCAAGCAGGGCGAAGAAGTGTCTCGATCACTTCAGTATGGGCTTGAGGCGGCCTCATCCGTCGTCGATCGCAACATCTCGTTGTTCAGCCGTGGCCATCAGCCGGCGTTCGCCGGGATCAATACCTTCATGAAGGCGCCGTACTGCGAGGACATCCGCAAGATCGGCGACTACCAGGCGGCTTTTGTCGGCGCGCCATTCGACTCGGCGACGACCTACAGGCCCGGTACGCGCTTTGGGCCGCAAGCGGTTCGCCGGATCTCGGCGCTCTACGACGGCTACTGGTTCGACGGCGGTGTCGATATCTATGAGGAACTCGATCTTTGCGATGCCGGCGACATCTTCGTCATTCCGGGCAACATCGAGAAGACGTTCGACCAGGTGACGAAGGCCGTTTCGCACATTTACACGTCGGGCGTCTTCCCGATCATCTGCGGCGGCGATCACAGCTTGGGCTTCCCCAACGTGCGGGGCATTGCTCCGCACATCGACGGCAACGTCGGCATCATCCACATCGACCGGCACATCGATATCCAAGAGAAGGATATGGATGAGCGCATGCATACGACGCCTTGGTTCTGGACGACGAACGAGGGAACGCACGCCTCGCATCGCGACCATAGCCACATGCACGATGTCGGTTTGCCCAACTGCCATCCGAAGAATCTCGTGCAGATCGGCATCGGCGGCTGGTACGGCAATCGTCCGGGAACGGCGGTTGCGAAGCGCCGCGGAACGAGCGTGCTGACGATGCACGACGTGCAGCATTTCGGCCCGAAGAAGGCCGCCGAAATTGCGCTCGAGATGGCCTGGGAAGGCTGCAAGGCGGTCTACCTGTCGTTCGATATCGACTCGATCGATCCGGGGTTTGCACCCGGCACCGGTTCGCCGGAGCCCGGCGGGCTGCTGCCGCGCGAAGCTTTCGAGATGATTCATACGATAGCAGCGGAAGGCCTATGCGGCATGGAAGTCGTCGAGGTGTCGCCGCCGTACGACGTCAACGACAACACCGCGCAGCTCGCCTGCCGGGTCGTGCTCGATGTGCTTGGAACTCTGGTGGCGAATGGCAAGCTCGGCCATCGCAGCAAAGTCATGAAATAGGAGGGCGTACGATGAGACATTCACGCGTGCAAAACGTTCTAAAGGCCATCGGCGCGGGCTCGATCCTGATGGTGGTTGCGGCCGCTCCAGCCTCGGCTCACGTCGGGCTCGGTGCGGTCCACACGTTCAGTCAGGGCTTTCTGCATCCGATGAGCGGCATCGACCATATCATCGCAATGGTGGCCGTCGGTTTCTTTGCAATGAACGTGGGAGGGGCAGGGCGCTGGCTCGTGCCTACGGCATTCGTCGCGGCGATGATGTTTGGCGGCTGGCTCGGCTATGAGGGTTGGCCGCTGCCAATGGTCGAACAAGGTATCGGCTTGTCCGTCGTTGCCTTGAGCTTGGCAGTGGCCGTCGGCGTTCGACCGCCGACCGTCATTGCGATGGCGGCGGTTGGGCTGTTCGCTGTTTTCCATGGTCACGCTCATGGTAACGAGGGAGCTGGGCTCGGCTTCGCATTCCTTCCCTATGCTGCGGGATTCGTTGTCGCGACGGCGCTCCTGCACATTTCGGGAATGGCCTCGAGCGTCTGTCTCGATCAGCTGAAGCCATCGCTCGCGCTAGCGCTCAAGAGAGCAACAGGTGTAATCGGCGCGGTGGCGGGCGCGTCTCTGCTTCTCGGGTTGATGAGCTGAGACGGCATTCAAAACGAGGCAAGTCTCGATGGAGACTTGCCTCATTTTCAATAGTGGCCACGGCCGCGTGGGCGGTCGTTTTTATTTTTTGAGGACTGGCCTCAGGGCATGCACCTCATTTTTGCACTCTGATTTTCGAGCGCGTTCGCTACAACGCGAAAATGTTTCATCAACGTGGCTCCGATGTCGGGCGCTATTCCGACCCGATCAATCGCTTTCGACATGCAGAGAAGCCAGACGTCTTTTTCCGCAGTTCCGATTTCGACGTGGCGGTGCATTTCGCGAACATCGGAGTGACCGTATTTTTCGACATAGAGTTTCGGCCCGCCCAAGAAGCCGGAAAGGAAATTGAACTGCTCAATTCGCGAATGTGCAACGCCGTGTCCTCTGAGATGCAGCAGGTGTAAAATTTCGCCTTCCGGTTCCGTTTCCACAATGTCGTAGAAGACGTCGACGAGCTTCTGTACCCGGCTTGCGCCTCCCATCTGTTCGTACAGCGATACAACCATCGATCTCATCCCAGTTGCTTTGATTTCGACCGCAGAAGCTCCTCCGCTTCACGCACGATACGTTCGATGATATTCGACGCCGGCTCGATGTCGTGGATCAAACCGACGACTTCGCCCACGAAGGTGTTGCTGTCCTCCGGATCGCCATCGGCCCATGCTTTGCGATATTTGGCAGCCTCTTGGTCGGCAACGGTCAGCAGTTCCGGCTCACGCCCATGCCAACGTTCGATGAACCGGTTCTTGAGCACCCGAGCGGTGTATCGCGAGGGCCAATTCAGTTTGCGGGCCAGATCCATGACTTGCGAGCGAATGGTATCGTCGCCAGTTGCCGCTAGCGCGGCGGCGTGCATGCGTTGACCGACATTGGCTTCTTGCGAAGCCCAAAGTCGCGAGCCGATCAGAACGCCGTCGGCACCCAACATGAGCGCCGCCGCTAGTCCTCGTCCATCTCCAATGCCGCCAGCCGCGCATAGAAGTGTGTCCGGCGATTCTTTTGCAATCAAATCCGCGACTTCAGGCACAAGGCTGAACGTCCCGCGCCTTTCCCCGTGACCGCCAGCTTCCGAACCCTGCGCGACGATGACGTCGGCGCCGCACGCGAGTGCCCTTTCAGCATCGCGGCGCGCCTGGATTTGACAGATCAACGTGACGCCGCGTTCTTTGATGCGGTTTGCGAGCGGCGCCGGATCGTCGAAAGAGAGAAAGATCGCCGTTGGATTTTTGCTGAGGACCAGATCGAGTAGCGCCGGTTGTTTGCGCAAGGACCAAGTGATGAAGCCGCATCCGACCCGTTGATTTCCGGTGGCGCGGAACTCTTCGGTGATCCAGTCCGCATCGCCATATCCGCCACCGATGAGGCCGAGACCTCCGGCTGCCGAGACAGTCGCAGCGAGGCGTCCACCGGCTGCAAATGCCATTGGCGCGGAGATAATCGGGTGGCGCAACTTTAGCCGTTCAGTCAGGCGTGTTTTGAGCACTGTCGTATCCTCTATCGGCGGTCGATTTGATCAGCGTTGCCGAGAACGCCGAGGAGAGCCTTGCGGTTAGCGACGATGTCGGCCAGCGTCCAGTCGTCGAGGACCTCAAAATAGGCCTCCAACGCGCGGCGAAGGACGCGCTTCAAGCGACACACATCAGAAATGAGGCAGGTATTCCCGGCGCCGAAGCATTCGACGAGCTCGAAGTCCTCTTCGACCGCACGAACAACTTCGCCTAGCGTCACTTCGCCCGACGGTTTGCCGAGGCGTAGTCCGCCACCTCGACCCCGCTGCGTTTCGACGAAGCCGAGCTGGCCCAGCCGATGCACGACCTTCATCAGATGATTTGAAGAAATCCCATACGCATCAGCGATCTCGTCAATCGTCGCAAGCCTGTCCGGATTGGTTCCAAGGTACATGAGGACGCGTAGTGAATAGTCAGCCAAAGCGGTCAGTCGCATGGGGTTTCCGCGATAAAAAGAGAGGGTCGACATTGCCCGCTTGACGAAAGATGTATGCATCATACATCTTATAGAACAATTCGCGCAAGGTATCTGTTATGCAACGACCACCACATCCGAAGGCGCCCGGGCTCAATGCCGGTGTCGACGAGGAGATGATCGGTATGCTCGTCGATCGCTTTTATGCGGCTGTTCGCCGTGACGAAGTTCTTGGACCGGTATTCGAGGCGCGCATCAAAGATTGGGATGATCATCTCGTAAAGTTGCGGGCGTTCTGGTCGTCGGTCGTTCTGATGACGGGGAGCTATAAAGGGCGGCCGATGCCCGCGCATCTCGCCATCGAGGAAATCTCCAAAGCGCATTTCGCGCGATGGCTCGATCTCTTTGGCAAGACAGCGACGGCCGTTTGTCCGCCTACTGCGGCTTCACTCTTCGTTGATCGGGCTGCGCGGATCGCCGAGTCGCTGCAGATGGGCATAAGCTTACATCGGGGCGACGATTCCGTTCTCCACATGCCGCGAGAACGCGCTGCACAAACTTCAGAATGAGGTAACGCCGTTCACGCCGTCGAGAATTGCTTCGGGCCCCGGGAACCTTTGCAAATCCGGGCCATCTAATCTCTGATATGTTGTCGAACGTACGGAGATGTCGCTGATGGTCCTATCGCATGTCGAGGACGGCAGGGGGGACGACGGGGAAGCCGATCTTATTCGCCGCGCCGTGGGACGAGACGAATCCGCAATACGTGCCATCGTCCAGGCGAACAACCGCCGTCTCTACCGCGTCGCGCGGAGTGTCGTGCGCGACGACGGCGCAGCCGAGGATGTTCTGCAGGAGAGCTATCTTCGCGCATTTTCGGCCCTACCGGAATTCCGCGGGGGATCGTCTCTTTCGACGTGGCTGACACGCATCGTCCTGAACCAGGCTTTGCAGCATCTTCGCCGCCGCTCCGAAATTCCAAGTTCGGCGATCGATCCTCCCCACGCCCGAGCCCAAGGCGAGGTCATTCCGTTCCCGCTATCCGGTCATCCATCCATAGATCCCGAGCGCACCATGGCTCAAAGAGAACTCTGTCATCTACTGGAACGGGCGATCGACGAACTTCCGGAAGATTTTCGCACTGTTCTCATCGCGCGCGTCATAGAGGAAATGAGCATAGAGGAGACCGCTGAGCTGTTGGGGCTTCGCACCGAGACGGTGAAAACAAGGCTGCATCGCGCCCGCCGTCTTCTAAAGTCCGCACTTGCCGAACATATGGACTCGCTCTTCAGCGATGTTTTTCCGTTCCAAGGCAAGCGCTGCGAGAGACTTACAAATACCGTCATCAAACAACTCCTGCCAGGCTCCCGATAACGGGAACCTTTGTCAAAGGATGGCATCAAATCCTTCGTGACGTCGACATGCCACTCACGGCGAGACAGTCCCGGAGGTTTTCAAGATGCGAATGATTGAGATCAGCGGCATCGCCGCAGCTATCGTATTAGCGGCGGCGGCGGCGCCCGTTCATGGAGCCGACAAGCCATCAGACGCGCAGATCGCTCACATCGCCTATACGGCCGGCGACCTCGATATCAAAGCAGCCCAGCTGGCATTGAAGAAATCCAAAAACGCGGACGTTCGCGCGTTTGCGAGCGACATGGTGCGGGACCACCAAGCTGTGAACGATAAGGCTCTGGCTCTTGTGAAGAAGCTCGGCGTCACGCCCGAAGACAACGACACCAGCAAAGGTCTGGTTGAACAATCGGGTGAAAAGCAGGTGGAACTGGCGAAGCTATCGGGTCCGGACTTCGACAAGAGTTACGTCGACAACGAAGTCGCGTATCACAAGACTGTCAACGGTGCGCTTCAATCCACCCTCATTCCGTCGGCGGATAACGGTGAACTCAAGAGCCTGCTACAGACCGGCCTCAAAATATTCACCGGCCACATGGAGCACGCAGAGCACCTCGCGAATACGCTTCATTGAAAGGAGTATCTTATGCGGTCCGTTTGGCGCCGTGCGGCCTTGATTGTCTTGGCGCAAGCTTTGGCCGTACCGGCGCCGGCGGGAGAGGTTGTGCAAGTCAAGATCAATGATCTCGCATTTGTTCCCGCAGAGATCACGGTGAAGGTCGGCGACAAAATTGAGTGGGTGAACGAGGATTTCATCGATCACACCGCAACCGCGAAGAGTGGAGAGTGGGATGTCATGGTTCCGGCTGGAAAGTCGGGGCAGGTGCCGCTCGATCACGCTGCGACGATCACATATTTCTGTCGTGTCCATCCCGGGATGACAGGAACGATACAAGTCAGCGCCGATCGGTGAAGAGGATGGCTCGCGGTGCTCAGACCTTGCTCACGGCTCATTGCTTCTCAGGGATAGGCAAGCACTCCATCACTTCCACCCGATCGCCCGGGAAAATCATGAAATGCGGGTGGTTGAGAAACAATTCGGCGGCTTCTTGCTGCGAATTCGCTTTCACAAGCGTCCATGCACCCAATTCGTTGCGCGTATCAGAAACGCCGTTCTTGTCCGTACGCTTCGTTTTGCCGAGTGGGGAACCCATTTCCGCGATCGCGTCTTTGTGGTCTGAGACCCATTTGTGCCAGGCCTCGATGCCGGCCTTCCCCCGCTGCTCGCGCTCTGCTTCCGGTAGTTTTTTCCACGCGTCCATCGCTTCCGCACTGCCGAGGAATATGGCGAGAAAGGTTTTCATATCGACACTCCAATGATTGGATTTCGGTGCGGATGTTCAGGCATCTATCGATCCGTCGAACATCCGCTGTCGCTCTATGTTATTCCTTTTTCACGGGACCGTTGACCGCCCAGAGGACGCCGAACGGATCCTTCAACTGACCGTAGCGATCGCCCCAGAACATATTGTCGACGGGCATTATGGCGGTGCAGCCGGCGTCGACGGCGCGATCATACCAGGCGTCGGCGTCGTCTACCTTGAGCATGACGCTGAAGCCCGCGGGCGGGACCCAAGGGTGGCCGTGCTCGGGATAGCAATCGCTCATCATGACCGACGCGTTGTTGATGTAGAGATGGGCGTGCATGGTGCGGCCCTTCTCATCGGGCGGCATCACCCATGCAACTTCGGCGCCGAACGCCTTCTTGTAGAACTCAACGGCTTTCACGGCGCCGTCGACGGAAAGATAACAAACGGCACCACCTTTGACCTGCGGGTGCGGATAGTCGGACATGAAAAACCTCCGTGTGCTGCGTCTCTAGGACGGACGTACAGGCGCCGATCCGACACCGTTTCGTGAAATTTTATTTCCGTTCCTGCATCAGCCGATCGAGGTGACGGCGAATGTGGGCGGCTTGCGCGGGGGTTCCAGCAAGTGCGATGGCGCGGTCGAAATCGGCGCGTGCTTCACTTGTGCGTCCAAGCTGCAATAGGAACGCGCCGCGTGCGCCGAAATAATGAAAATATCCGGATAATGCCTTTTCCAATGGTGCGATCATGGCAAGTCCGGCTTCCGGGCCATGCAACTTTGCAGTCGCTACGGCGCGGTTCAACGTGATGACCGGCGAGGGCTGCATCCGTTCAAGCGCCGCATAGAGTCCATCTATTCCAATCCATTCGGTATCGGCGGCAGTGGCGGCCCGGGCGTGTATTGCGGCAATGGCAGCCTGAACCTGGTAAGGACCCGGACGGTTGTGACGCATCGCCTTGTCGATCAGAGCCAATCCTTCGCTGATCAGCTTGGCGTTCCAACGCGAGCGGTCTTGATCTTCGAGCAGGACGGCTTCGCCGGATTCATCAAAGCGCGCCGGCAACCGCGACTGCTGCAACAGCATCAGCGCGATGAGGCCCATGATTTCCGGCTCTGTCTGGAAGAGGCGCAGGAGCAGTCGCGCCAGCCGGATCGCCTCGTCGCACAGCGGCGCGCGGTCTGGATCGTTTCCCGCCGAATATCCTTCGTTGAACAATAGGTAGATCATGGCGGCAACCGCCGCAAGCCGCTCTGACCGTTCGACGGGACCGGGCGCCTCGAAGGGCACATCGGCTTTCGCGATGCGGGCTTTTGCGCGCGTGATGCGCTGTTCCATCGCTGCATCGCTTACGAGGAAGGCGCGAGCGATCTGGGGCACGGTCAGGCCCGAGACGATGCGTAATGCCAACGCGATCTGCTGCGTCGCCGGAAGCTCAGGGTGACAGCAGATAAACAACAGTCTGAGTACATCATCGCGATAGTGCGAACCGTCCAGCCGATCAATCAGCGGCGCCTCGGCGTCTTCGAGGTTTGAGATGATATCGTGGGATGGGAGTTCGACATCGCGGTTGCGTTTGCGCGCACCGTCGAGCGCTGCGTTGCGCCCGACCAGGATCAGCCACGCAGTCGGATCGCGGGGCGGACCATTCTGCGGCCAGCTTTTCAGCGCGCGCAAGCAGGCTTCCTGGTATGCCTCTTCGGCGATGTCCATGTCGCGGAAATAGCGTAGCAGCGCCGCGACTGCCTGAGGCCTGGCGGCGGTCAGCGCGCCATGAATCCAGGCCGGGTCATGGATCACCTCGTTCATTTCAATAAGCCTTGATGCGATCCTTGGGTGCGTTGGGCCGTGCTTCAGGGAGATACAAGGCAACGGGGCGGATCTCGTACACACTCGTCGGGTTAGCGGCGGAAAGCTCGCGCGCGATTGCGAGGGCAGCGTCAAGGTCCGGGACGTCAATCACGTAGAAGCCGAGCAGCTGCTCTTTCGTTTCGGCGAAGGGGCCATCGATGACCATATCGGGTCCGCGGAGGGTCGTCGCGGCAGTGGTCGGCAACAGACGCAGGGCAGGGCCGAGCTTGCCTTCCTTCACGAGTCTTTCATGGACCGCATTCAGGCGGTTCATGACCGCATCGTCTTCCTCCTTGCTCCAAGACCAGACGACATCTTCCTTGTTGTAACAAAGCAGGGTGTAGAGCATGGCGTTTCCTTTGTAGCTTCCCGAGGACGGCTCACTATGCCCTGTCCCGACAGGAGGGCGAAAAAATAAATTCTCATCGTGATGTCGGACCGACTAATCGCTCGGCGTCCTAGTGTCCAAAGCTGGAGGTAACATGACAAAAGACACGTATGATCTCGTTCTTATCCGGTTGCTCGACGCGCCCGCGGACAAACTTTTCCGTTGCTGGACGGAAGCCGACCTCTTGAAGCAATGGTTCGCGCCTAAACCCTGGACGACACCGGAAGCCCGGCTCGATGTGCGGCCTGGCGGCGCCAGCAGCATCACGATGCGGAGCCCGGAAGGCCAGGACATGCCCAACACCGGCCAGTATCTGGAAGTGGTCGCTAACCGGAAGCTCAGCTTCACGGATGCCTTCACCGGCAATTGGCAACCGCGCGACGGGCAGCCTTTCATGGTGGCGGTCATCACCTTCGAGCCTGAGGGAGACAAGACACGCTACGTCGCGACCGTGCGCCACTGGTCGGAGGCCGACAAGAAAAAGCATGAGGAAATGGGTTTTCATAAGGGCTGGGGCCAATGCACCGATCAGCTCGAAGCTTTGGCACGAACGCTCTAGGAGGCTTCGGACTGTCATGACAGATCAACTATGCGGGTCTGCCCGACCTGATCAGCGGTCCGAACGGCGGCAAGGTGATGGCTGCCATGATGGGGATGACCAAGATCGATATACAGGCGCTGAAGGATGCTCGTGCAAGCTCGCAGACTTAACGAGCGGTGAGAAAACACAAGTCCAGTCGCCTCAAAGCCCAGCAGCCTCGCAAGGAATGCGATCACCATAGTGCATTCTTCCGCTTGCTCGCTTCGGCGGTTGAGGAGTGTCCTGCCCTTGCAGCCACCCGCCGGCGTTGAGCCAACAGGTGGCTGAGCCAGTCGAGCAATAGGCTCGATTGCGTTCGAGAATTGCACGACGTGGAGAAATGAACATGATCAGGTTGTTCGCTGTTGCCTTCTCTTTGGCCGTCGCAACCTCTGCGCATGCGCTGCCGATCTCGCCGCTTCATCAGCCGGACGGTGTGATCATGCAAGTGCGCTCGGGATGCGGCCCGGGCCGGGTGCGCGTCAATGGCATTTGCGTTGCGCGGACCACTATTCGCCATGCCCGCCGTGAAGTCCGCAGGTGCCGACGTTGGCACGGAGGTACGTGCATTCGGTGGCATTAGGTGTCAGGCGCGCGTTACGATCGCTCAGGCATTTGGGATCAAACTGCCAACTGCTGTAACGCGCTTGTCTGCCGTGCCAACAGTGAATGAATTTCTTTCGCCGGCCGGGGCTTGCTAAAAAGATAGCCTTGAACCTCGGTGCAACCTTCGCGGCGAAGCTGCGCAAGTTCCGCTTCCGTTTCGACGCCCTCGGCAGTGGTTGCCATGCCAAGGGCGCTTCCAATGTTTGCAACCGCTCGCACGATGGCGATCGAATCCGGATTGGCCGAGAGATCCTGTATGAACGACCGGTCGATCTTGATTTTGTCGAACGGAAATTTGCGCAGGTAGCCGAGGCTCGAATAGCCCGTGCCGAAGTCATCCATCGAAATGCGAACGCCGAGCGCACGCAGATCGTTGAGCATCGCGATCGTCGCATCGGTATCATGCAGCATGACCGTTTCGGTAATTTCGAGTTCGAGCCTGTGCCCCGAGAGCCCGGAATTCCCCAATGCAGCGGTCACCTGATGCACGAGCGCGTTATTCTTGAATTGCAAAGGCGAGAGATTGACAGCGACCTTAATGTGAGACGGCCACGCCGTCGCGTCGGCACAAGCGCGGTTCAAGACCCAGTTTCCGATGGTTCCGATAAGGCCGGTTTCTTCGGCGAGCGGGATGAAATCTGCAGGCGAGACCGTTCCTCGAGTCGGGTGCTGCCAGCGGACGAGCGCTTCGAAGCCGCTGATCTCATTGGTTTCGAGACGTATCAAAGGTTGATAGTAAAGCTCGAGTTCGTCCATTTCGATTGCCTGGCGAAGATCGACCTCGAGCGCGCGGCGTTCTTGCAATTTGGCGTCCATTCCGGGCTCGAAGAAGTGATAGGTCGCGCGGCCAGCCTCCTTGGCTTTATACATGGCCATGTCAGCATTTTTGATCAGCTGGTCAGCGGTTTCTCCATCTCCCGGCGCCATTGCGATGCCGATACTCACGCCGACGACAACTTGGTGACCGAGCACTTCAAAGGGTGCGCTCAATTCTGCAATGATGCGCTGAGCCAGGATCGTGGCGCCGAGAGGTTGGTCCGCGTCTATTTGCACGATGGCGAATTCGTCGCCTCCGAGGCGCGCGACGAGGTCGTGCTTCCTGACGCATGCACGCAATCGGTCTGCCACTGCCTGAAGCAATGCATCGCCAATGGGGTGGCCCAATGTGTCATTGACGGTTTTGAAGTGATCAAGGTCGAGACACAAGATTGAGACGCTACGTCCGTGCCCGATTTCTTTGAGCGCGATTTCCATTGCCTGGCGAAAGCGCAGCCTGTTGGGCAGATCGGTCAGAGCATCGTGATGGGCCATATGGGCGATCTTGGCGTCGATCTCCCGTCGCTCCGTGATGTCCTCGTGAATAGCAACCGAGCCACCATCGAGCATGGGCTGATGGGAGATCGCGATGAACTGGCCACCTGCGAGCTCGTCGACTGTGTAGATGGGCTTACGTTCCCGAACCGCCGCTATGCGGTCCTCGACGGAGAAGCCTTCGGCCTGGGGAAAGCGGCCGTTCGCGTGGCGAGCCTCCAAAATAGTACGAAGCGGTGTGCCGGTAACGGTGTGTTCGGGCTTTAATTCATAGAGCTCCGCATAACGGCGGTTGCAGACGATCAGATTCTGTTCGGCGTCGAACATGCAGAGACCTTGCGGCAGGTTGTTGATCGCGGCGTCGACGCGTGCGTACTGAACAGCCAAGGTTTCCTGCGCGGTCGCGAGTTTGGCGATCATCGATTGGAAGGAGCGCGCGAGCGTGCCGATCTCGTCGGCGCGCCCGAGGGTGCGATCGCCGTGTGCAAAAGTACGCGCGCCGCCCTCGCGAATGCGCAACGCCGTTTCAGTAAGCTGCCGCAAGGGGTGAGCTACGGAATAATGTGCGAGCGCAAGTGCCAGCATGACGATGAGGAAAGTGCCCATTGCCAGTGCTGCGATAATGATACGCAATTCCCGCACCTGTTCGTTCTGCGCGTCCGCCAGGGTTTCTCGAGATTCGCCACCCAGAATGTTCGTGAGCCGGTTCATCTGTGCAAGCGTGTCGTCGAGTGCCGCCTCAAAGCGGAGATCAAGCATCTCATCGATGCGACGCTGTTTGTCGCCAGACTGTATCGCGTCACGGATCTGACGTGCGGTCGCTTCGACGTGCCGGAGCTTGTCTCGGATTGCATCGCTATCTTGGGTGCGCGCCGGGAAATAGTCGGAAACCGCGTGCAGCCACTGACGCACCGCGGCGATTTGATTGGCGATCTCGTTGCTTGCCGCGCGGGCGGCCTCTGGTTCCGAGGCGGCCATGCTTTTGTAGGCTGCCAGGCCGACATTATTCAAAGCGGCCTTGGCTTCTGCCAATGCGAGGCGGGCAGGTGCTACGCGTTCGACCATTGTCCGATTGACGTGATCGAGGCTTTGCGCGCTGTGCAGCACATACCAATTTGCGAATGCAGATAGCGCGCCGAGGGTGACGATGAGCAACGCAGCTTTTGCAGCGATGCCGAAAGAAAAGGTGGTCGCGAATTTCATGGCATGAATGTACCGGTGGCCTCGGTACGCCATTAGGCAAAAAGTGTTTTGGATTTACTAATGCATTGAAAGAATGAAGTATTCCGGTTCTCGTATGACTGTTTTATGACAGTCGTTGCGTCACAGGCAAAAGCGTCGAGTTGGGTCAGCCGAAGGCAGAATAAACGCCTTGTGAAAATCACGCCGTTGAGCCGCGGGCTGAGCAAATGCGACTTATGCATTCGCTCAGCTGTGAGGGTCGCTGAAGGTTTTTCCGCTGACGGCAGCGCCCCCGAAAACGTGAGGCGTTCTACTTTCTTTTACCGCTGCTAGCGGGTAGCGCTGGGCGGGTGCGGGCCGCAGCAGCGTCCTCCATCAGCTCGTACCACATCGCATTGAGCACGGCGAAGGCGGCGGCGAGCGGCAGACCGAGCAGCCAAGCGAAATACCACATGATCAATCTCTCCTTTCGTTGGTCTCAGTACGCGTGGCCGCGTTCATCGCGGATCGCCTTTTCGTCAACCTTGCCCCACATCACGTGATAAACCCAGGTCGTGTAGGCGATGACGGTCGGCACGAAGATCACCGCGACCACAAGCATGATAAAAAGCGTCATGTGGCTCGATGAGGAATCCCAGACCGTCAGGCTCGATCGCGGATCGATGGACGACGGCAGGATGAACGGGAACATCGAGAGCCCGACCGTCGCGATAATGCCGAAGATCGAAAGCGACGTCGCAAGGATCGCAGCGATCTCCCGGCGCGCGCCCATGAAGACGAACGCTGCAGCTGCGCCGGCGATGCCAAACAATGGAGCGAGCATCATCCAGGGGTACGAACCGTAATTATCGAACCATGCGCGGGGCACTTTGGCGGCCGTTTTCGCCAAAGGATTCGACGGTCCGAGCGGGTTCACCGTGCTCGTGATGTGATAACCGTCAATTCCGGCCCAAAGCGCAACGCCGCCAAGGACGAAGAGGAGGACGGTCGCGAGGGCTGCGATTTTCCCGTAGGCTCGGGAGCGATCCGCCACGACACCTTTGGTTTTCAAAGCGAGCCACGCCGAACCGTGCATAACGAGCATTGCAACCGACAGAAATCCGCAGAGTAAGGCGAATGGATTGAGCAGCTCGAACAGCGTCGTTCCTTCGTAGAAGATGCGCAATTCATCGTTGAAGTGAAAAGGGACGCCTTGCAGGACGTTGCCGACGGCAACGCCAAAAATCAGCGACGGTACTGCGCCTCCCACGAACAGCGCCCAGTCCCAGGCGGTGCGCCAGGTCGCGTCTTCTCGCTTCGACCGGTACTTGAATCCTACCGGCCGCAGGATAAGGGCGAAGAGGATCGCGAACATCGCGAGATAGAAACCGGAAAACGAAACAGCGTAGAGCGGCGGCCAGGCCGCGAAGATCGCGCCGCCGGCGAGGATCAACCAGACCTGATTGCCCTCCCACGTCGGACCGATGCTGTTGATGACGACACGGCGTTCAAGGTCGGTTTTTCCTACGAACGGCAACAGCGTAGCAGTGCCGAGATCGAAGCCGTCGGTGACTGCAAATGCGATCAGGAGCACGCCGAGAAGAAGCCACCAGATGATGCGGAGGGTTTCGTAATCGATGAGTTGGTGGAGGATCATTTGTCTATTCCGCAGCGATGAGTGAAGGGGGAACGAGAACGGCTTCGGGCTCATCATCAGGTTTGGGTCCGCTTTGAATGGCGCGCAGCATAAGACCCATCTCGATGATGAAGAGGACGGTATAGATGACGATGAAACCGAGCAGCGTCAGGAGAACGGTCATTGCGCCGAGGCTCGAAACGGCTGCCGCTGTCGGCAGAATTCCTTCGATGATCCAAGGTTGCCGGCCGAATTCCGCGACGACCCATCCGAGTTCGGCGGCGATCCATGGGAGCGGTATGGCAAATACGGCCAGCCGCAGAAGCCACGGGTAATGATCGAGCCTACGCCGCGCGGACAGGTAGAAGAAAGTGCCCGTCAGCAGAATGAAGAAGAAGCCGAGACCGACCATGGTGCGGAACGACCAGAAGAGGGTAGGAACGCTCGGAACCGTATCCCATGCCGCTTGATCGATCTGAGCGTCCGTCGCCTTGCGCGGATCGTCGACATACCGCTTCAAGAGTAGTGCGTAGCCGAGATCGCGGCCGTCTTTCGCGAGCGCGTCGCGTGCCGCTTGCGGAACAGCCGACTGATCGCTCGCCGCGCGGATTTGCTGGACGGCGTCGTAAGCGGAAATGCCTTGCCGGATACGAACCTTTGCGTGCTCGACAAGATCTTCGATGCCGGGAATTTGGGTCGTCAGCGACCGGGTGCCGATCAAGCCCATCACCCAGGGGACGTGCACGGCGAAGTGGGTTTCACGTGATTCCTGATCGGGGAATCCAAAAAGGGTGAACGCGGCCGGCGCGGGTTCGGTTTTCCACATCGCCTCGATCGCAGCCAGTTTCATCTTCTGGTGCTCCGTCGACAGGTAGCCGCTTTCATCGCCGAGGACGACGACGGACAGGGCAGATGCGAGCCCGAACGATGCCGCGACCGTCATCGAGCGCTTGGCGAGATCGACGTAACGCCGATTGTATAAGTACCAAGCGGATACACCGAGGACGAATATGGAAGCGGTGACGTAGCCGGCCGAAACCGTATGCACAAACTTCGCTTGCGCGACCGGGTTGAACACCACCTCGAAAAAGTCCGTGACCTCCATTCGCATCGTTTGCGGATTGAACGCCGAGCCGACCGGGTTCTGCATCCAGCCGTTGGCAATCAATATCCAAAGCGCCGACAAGTTGGAGCCTATTGCGACGGCCCACGTCGCCATCAGATGCCCGACCTTCGAAAGCCTGTCCCAGCCGAAAAAGAAAAGGCCGACGAACGTTGCTTCGAGGAAGAATGCCATCAGCCCTTCGATGGCGAGCGGTGCGCCGAATATGTCGCCGACGTAGTGGCTGTAGTAGCTCCAGTTCATGCCGAACTGAAATTCCATGACGAGGCCGGTCGCAACGCCCAGAACGAAGTTGATGCCGAACAACGTGCCCCAGAACTTCGTCATCTGCCGCCAGATGGTTCTGCCGGTCATCACGTAGACCGTTTCCATGATGGCGAGGAGGACGGAAAGACCAAGCGTCAACGGCACGAATAGAAAATGATAAAGTGCGGTTACCGCGAATTGCAGGCGCGACAGCGCCACGATGTCGAGTTCCATCTTCTTTTCTTCCGGCCTACGACCGGTCCCCTTCCGTATTGGCGGCGCCGAACGGACGCCGCTGGTTCTATTCTTTCAATCTTGTCGCAACGCTGCGAGCGCCGGTTCGAAAGCCGCCTCGCCGCGTCGCGGGCTCGCAACGACGTGCCCTCGATTCATGATCAGCAACCGGTCTGCGATTTCGGCTTCCCGCTGGATGTGTGTCGCAATGACGAGCGTGCGGCCGTTCGCGTTGGCCTTGAGGCGCGCAATGACGTCGCGAGCTGTTGCGCCATCAAGACCTTCGGTTGGCTCATCCAAAAGCCAAAGCGGCGTGTCGCGAAGGAAGAGGCGCGCAAGAGCGAGACGGCGCCCTTCTCCACCGGAAAGTCCGAGGCCGCCTTCGCCAAGCCGCGTATCGAGACCTTTCGGCAGCCCCGCGATGTAGGCGCCCAATCCGGCCGCGGTGAGAGCCTGAAAAATCCGGCTATCGTCCGCCTTGGGATCAGCGAGACGTAAATTGTCACGCAGCGAATCCGCGAAGAGCTCTGTGCGCTGGGTCAGAAAAGTTCCGGGAACGCTTTCGACCTTGCCGTTCTCAATCGGGATCTCGCCGGCAATTACTCCCAACAGCGTCGACTTTCCGGCTCCGCTCTCTCCGATGAGAGCCAACCGCTCGCCGCTCCGAAGTGACATCGAAAGCCCGCGGATCAGCAACTGAGGCGCGTGTTCGTGCCGGACAGACACATGATCGAAGCTTACGGCAATACCACCGGGCGAATCGGAACGCTTGGGAGACGCCTCGGTCGAAAGACGCGGGCCGATGCGTCGGGCGGCGAGCCGCGTCCGGCCGAGTTCAATCGCGCCACGACGCAAAGCAGCGAATGGTTCAAGTGCGGCGACAACAATAAGGACGGCAAAGGACGCAACCGGAGCGTTGATGTTGCCGGATTCTGCGAGCGCGGTAACGACGAGAAGCATCGCCGCGATGAGAATGGCGTTCGCCATTCCGAACGCAGCTGCAACTGCTGTTTCGACGAAATTCAGCCGATCGTCGGCGTCGGCGAGTTTTCGGTCGGCGTCGGCAATCTTTCCGCGTTGAGCCGTCAACCGCCCGGCCATGACGAGTTCCGTTTGGCCGGAGACAAGATCGATCACGCGTGAGCGCAGCGCTTCGAGCGCATGAGCACGGCGTCGGGCAGGGCGCTCAGCGGCGTGTGCGGCGAGAAGGGGAACCGCGAGGCCTGTCGCAACGAGAAAGGCGCCGGCGGCAAATCCGACGATCGGATGAAGAAGCCCGAGAGCGATGCCGATGGCCAAAGCGGCTGCAAGCCCCGCGCCCAATGGCACGAGGACGCGCAAGTAAAGGGAATCCAGCGCGTCGACATCCTGCGTGATGCGAAAGAGAAGCTTCGCCGGACGCATGCGCAGTTCTTCCGCGGCACGCCTTTCGGACGAACCCCGGAAAAGATGCTCGCGCAGTTCGGCAAGAGTGCCGAGCGTCGCATCATGAGTAATCAGGCGCTCGCCGTATCGACTCGCCGTTCGTGCTAGCGCGAAGAAACGAATGCCAGCCGACGGAGAAAAGACGTCGAATGCGAGCGCTGTTGCTGCGCTCATACCGGCGATTGCCGTCGCGGTGATGAACCAACCCGAGAGCCCGAGCAAAGCGATGCCGCTCAGAATGGTCGCGGCGCTGATCAGCAACCCGAGGAGAAGCTTTCTGCGCGGTCCGTGCCGAAAAAGTTCGAGTACGGGTTTCAGGTCGTCGAAGGTCCGGGTCATGCCGCCTTCTCCAGGCGTAAGCGCCGGAAGTCGACGATCCGATCCATGCGTGCCGCAAGTCTCAGGTCGTGGGTCGCCACGATGAGCGTCTTGTTGCGCGCTAGGGTCAACAGATTGTCCGTTATTTCTTGCGTCGTATCGGCATCGAGATGCGCGGTCGGCTCATCGCCGAGGATGAGGGCGATATTGTCGCTTGCCGCGATACGTGCGAGCGCGAGACGCAGTGCTTCGCCACCGGAAAGTCCGATGCCGTTTTCACCCACGGTGTTCAACCCGCGCACCATGGCGATTTCATCGAGCCTCGCAAAGTGCAACGCGCTTGCAATTTTCTCCGGATCGCTGGGCCGCCCAAGGGTGATATTGCTGGCAAGCGTTCCCGCAAAGACGTGCGGCCGCTGGCCAATCCAAGCGATGCTTTTCCTTAAACTGGCAGCGGTTTCGTCGGAGAGCGGACAGCCCCCGATCGAGATTGCGCCGGACGTCGTAGGTATAAGGCCAGCCAACAGCGCGAGAAGCGTCGACTTGCCTGAGCCGCTCGGGCCTAGCAGTGCCACATGTTCGCCCGGCGCGACCGAAAGGTTGAAGCGATCGAAGACGGGCGTTTCGCTTCCCGGATATCGGAAGCTCAAGTTCATGATCTGAACGGCGGGCGCGCGGCGCTCAACGTGCGCGGTCTGTTGAACGTCACAATCGCTGCCGAGCATTCTGGGTCCACTCGCTGTGGCGAGGCGCGTGAGTTCATCGCGGGCGGCGCGGCCCGCGGCGCGGTCGTGCCAGGCGGACGAAAGTTCACGCAGAGGCTCGAAGAAAGCAGGTGCAAGAAGGAGAATGAACAGTCCTTCGCTCAAGCTCAAGGGCGCGCCCCAGGTGCCAAAATCCAATTGTCCGAGCAGGTGAAATCCGACGTAGACAGCGACCATCGCAACGCCGAGAGCCGAAAAAAGCTCGAGAACGGCCGATGATAGAAATGCGATTTTGAGAACAGCCATCGTCCGTTTGCGCAAGCTTTCGGCGTCGGCACGAAGCCTGCGTGCTGTCACGTCAACAGCGTCGAGGGAGCGGATGGTCGCGATGCCACGCAGCCGGTCGAGCAGAAATGCGTTCATGCCGCCCGCTTCGATGAGCTGGGCTTCGCTCGCTTGCTGGGCGCGCCAGCCAATCAGAGCCATGAAAATCGGGATGAGAGGTGCAGCAATGAGCAGCACAAAAGCTGCCGCCCAAGAGAGCGGCAGGACAGATACAAAGATGGCGACCGGTACGAAAACCGCTCGAATTCTCGCGATTTCGAAGCGGGCGAGATAAGGCACGATCATCTCGGCCTGTTCAACGAGGACGCTCGCGGCACGACCAGACGCCGGACGCGTTTGATCGAGTGGGGAGTGAGCAGCGAGTGCGGCGATCACACCATTTCTGGATGTCGTCACGGCCGCGCGCGCCGCACGGAACGCTATGCGGCTGCCCGTGCTCTCAAAAAAGGCCCTCAATATTCCGACAACGAGAACACTAAGGGCAAGCCAGCCGATGCGCTCAGAACCAGCAGCGTTTGCAATGTCGCCGATCGCGATGGCGATCAACGCCGCCTGAGGCAGCCACAGTAACGATGCTGCGATCTGAAGTGCTGCGCTTGCTTTGTTCGTGGCGATGTCCAAAGGACCTGACACCTCTCAAGTTCTCCCCACGGGCCACGGCGGCAAGCAGCGCCATTGGCCGAATCTTCCCGGCCGGATCAATTCAACATACCCGGGTCCCGAGCATTGACCAATATCAATGGGGATCAGGCTTCGGGAGGCAGCATCTTTGAGGAGGATAACTGCAAGAGTTTTTCTGATCGCGTTTTGGCGCGCCCATCGGAATCGGATCGAGGGCCTCTCGCCGTGGCGCTCGCCTAACGGCCAACAGCTCAATAAGGATTGGACCTTAAATCTGTAGCGGCAGTTATTAGGCCGCCGCTGAGGAGTGCGTACGCCGCACCTTCGGCGAGAATTGTGCTGGAGCTATTCGCGCTGAAGTCTTGAGCCAAACGCCGGTATTTCTCGCGGCGTTGATAACTGCTCCGTGCGTGTCGATTGGTGGAAGGAATCCATCGACATATGTGGCGCTGTTGAAGAAGCCTCAAAAGCTCTCGAAGATGACGAATCGCAAAATCAACGGCGCAATTATGAACGGAATATAGCACCGAGTTTGAGGCCAGCCGATTGCTATCCTGCTCAATTCGCAATTGGCGTCGGCGAAGGACCGTTTCTCCCAATCTCAATCGCCTGCAATTTACTTTCTATTCAGCGCATCGGAATTGGCAAGGCGGCTCCTGTCAGAAACGACAGCAGCGCGAACACGGCAAGTAGGTCAAGCAATTAGCAGAAGCATTTCGGTCTCTTAAGATCGCCCGCAGTGCTGCCAGTTGCGACGTCGTTTTCGTTCACTGTCCAAAGCCTGAACAGGTATTGAATATGCTGCTGAGCGTTGTGCGTCGAGCGTCGTCATTATTCAATCTGATGTTTCCTCTGGTTTTCCTCACTGTTTTCGCGTGGATTGCGTATCCAAAATTTATCGAGCCGGGCCTGGTGCGGTCGGCTGCCAGCAGCAAGGCGCCGAGCCTCAGCAGCACGGACGAGCTTGCCGCGGTAACAACACCAGCGATCCTTGATCGGTGGGAGCCGCCGGCACAACCCGTAACTCGACCCGGCGACAATTCCTTGATTTCGGTCGGCGACACGCTGCAGGTCGCGTTTTATGAGCGGCTGATCAATGAGGAAGACAAATGGTCGGCGCGAAGCTTTTCCAAGAGACCTGCAATCAGCTTTCAGCAACGCACGGAGTTGTCCGGGGAGTATGAAGTTCACGAAGACGGCACCGTCATCGTGCCGCTTCTCGGCGCCTTTCCAGTAGCCAAGCGTTCCGTTGCTGAATTCGAAGAAGATGCGAAGAAAGCCTTCGAACAACTCGTCGGCCGCTTTGCATTCATGAGCGTGACGATCAATCGCCGGCCTGTCTATGTCGTCGGTCCGGTGAAAAAGCCGGGCTACTATAAATTCACGGAAGGTCTGACGGTATTTCATGTCGTTGCACTGGCAGGCGGTTTTGAACGTACATCAGTCGATCTCGACCACATGCTGCAGGCGATCCGTGAAGTCGAGACGAAGCAAAAGACTGGCGACCGCCTGAAGAGGCTTTGGGCTAAGTTGGATGTCCTCAAAGCCGAGCGCGACGGGATAACGGCTGCTCCTTCTCGAAATCTGCTGCAGCTGTGTAACGACAGCGAGGCTTTCAGCCTCATCGCATCGGAGAACTCTGTGCGCCAATTAGCACTGCGCAATAGCCAAGCTCAGGCGGCTAACCTTGCTGCGTCTCTGCAGTCGGCGCGCGACGAATTGGAAAGCCATCAGAAGCTTCGGGATCAGGTCGAATCCGGCATTTCAGTCAGAACACAAAGACTCGCCGATTTAGACAGTCTTGGCGACAAAATCGGCCGTCCATTCCGGTCGCAAGTCGCTGCCGATCTCGGTGATTCGAAGGCGCGTGTCCAGGAAACGTCGGTCGCTCTTCACGCCGCCGAGGCGAAGGTTTCGCAACTGGAAAAAGACAAGCTGACATTCGAGAACCAAACAAAAATCGATCTACAGCAGCAGATCGTGGATCTGCAGTCCCAGATCGCCGAGGCATCCAGCACGACGTCCGCCAGTAGCGGTGCGCTCGATGCGATGCGAACGGCGTTGGCGATCAATGACGATGGCACTGATGGTGCGACGATGTTCCAGATTGTTCGGGGGCCGAGGACAAACCGGCAAGTGATCAATGCGACAGGGATGGAATCCGTCAATCCCGGCGATCTTGTCCGTGTGCTGGTCAATCCGCCGGCCAGCAAATCCCCGATGTAAAGCTCTTCGCCATTTCTCCTACCTTCCGCGTTCATGGAGTCGGATCCTTGAATATCGCCGCCATTCATTCTCAGGCTGTCGCCGACGCTCCGCTTAGGTTTCCCGGAGGTAAGCTCGATATTCCCAAGGTCAGTGTCGTCATGCCGACGCTGAATGAAGCCAACAATCTTCCGATTGTCTTCGCCAAAATGCCTGCATGGGTTCACGAAATCATCATTGTCGATGGCCGATCCACCGACAACACCCGCGAGGTCGCGCTCTCATTGCATCATGGGGTTCGCATTCTTGAAGAGCCGAAGAAGGGAAAGGGTGCTGCACTCAGAGCGGGCTTCGGCGCCGCGACTGGCGACATAATCGTATCCATCGACGCCGATGGCTCGATGAACGCCGACGAATTGATTCTGTTCGTTGCCGCTTTGATGTCGGGCGCCGACTTCGTTAAGGGCTCACGCTTTATCCAAGGCGGCGGCACCGAGGACATGTCAATTTTCAGGATGTCGGGCAATTGGGCGCTCACGCATATTGTTCGCGTGCTGTATGGCTCCGGATTTTCGGATCTTTGTTATGGATACAATGCCTTCTGGAAAAGGCATTTGCCGCTGCTGAATATCGCCTGCGACGGCTTCGAGATTGAGACCGCTTTGAATCTCAGTGCGCTCAGATCCGGTGTGAAGATTGTCGAAATTCCCTCCTTCGAAAAAAACCGGGTGCATGGGCAAAGCAATCTCAATGCATTTACCGACGGATTTCGTGTGCTCTGGACAATTATGAAAGAGATGTTCCGCCGGCAACCTTCGATAACTCACCAAAACGCGCCGTCGTCCGTAAACGGCTTTTTGAAATCCTGATAGCTTAGGGCAGACTGCGGGGCCGGCAATGCGTATTTTGATGGTCGCGGCTCGTTACTTACCGTTCGCGGGCGGCACCGAAATGCACGTTCATGAAGTTGCGACGCGCCTCGTCAAGCGTGGGCATGCTGTCTCAGTGGTGACCGCCAATCCGGGTGGTGCACTACCCGAGCACGAATATACTGCGGGTGTCGATATTATACGAGTTCGCAGCTGGCCGAAATCCCGCGATTGGCAATTTGCGCCGGGTCTCCCTCGCGTCATCGGAAAATCGGAATGCGATGTCATTCACGTTCAAGGCTATCATACATTCTTCGCGCCCTTCGCGATGTGGGCCGCGCGACGTCATGCGATTCCATTTGTCTTGTCGTTCCATAGTGGCGGGCACTCTTCAACGTTGCGCAACCGCTTGCGCCATATCCAGGCGCGGATGATTGCCCCTTTGGCGCGGCCGGCCCAGCGATACATTGCTGTTTCGAGATTCGAAGTTGAACATTTCGCTGATACGATGTCGCTTCCAGCCGACAAGTTCCTGGTGGTGCCGAATGGAGCCAATCTCAACGCGTCGTTACCTTCGCCAGACGTGGAGAAAGACGAAAATCTGATACTTTCGATCGGCCGGCTGGAACGGTACAAAGGCCACCATCGAGCGATCGACGCGATGCCGTATCTGTTGCGCGCACGCCCTAAGGCGCGACTGCAAATCGTCGGGACGGGTCCATACGAACGCGCATTGCGACAGCGCATCCACCGGCTTGGCCTGGATGACCATGTGACTATCGGTTCTATTCCGGCATCGGACCGTTGCGCCATGGCGACCCTTCTGGCGCAGGCGCGCCTGACTGTACTTTTTAGCGCTTACGAAGCTCATCCCGTTGCCGTGATCGAAGCGCTCTCCCTAAACAAGACCGTTCTCGTGACCGCGACGTCGGGACTGCGCGAGCTTGCCGACCGGTCTCTCGCGTACGCCGTTCCTCTTGACGCGAGGCCCGAGGCAATCGCTGCAGCGATGTCGAATGCTATGGATATCAAGCCGACGCTCAGGTCGCTCGAGCTTTCGACTTGGGATGAATGCACGGCGACTCTGGAGAACATCTATAAAGCTCTGTTAGCAGAGCGCCCGGAAGCGCCTCGCTTCTCAACCCCATGTGAGGCGAGATGAAAGGCCGGCTGCAGTCCGTGTTCCGCTTGGCGCGACCGTTGTTTTCCGCGGATGTGGAATATCCGGATGAATTTGCCAGCGAGGTGCATAGCGATTGGGGTTGGTTCCCCGCTCTCGCCTTATGGTCGGGTGTAACGATTGTGGTCGCGGCCGCGGCCGCCGAAGCCAATCGGCGCGAATTTTCGTTCGCATCGGCGATGTTTTACGCGTCAATTGCAGCGCTCATCTTTCCGATTGCATGCCGGATGGTCTGGCCAGGCGTTCCGCGAGCGGAACGAATAGCGACGATTTTGCTCGCCGCTGTCGGACTGTTCTGCCTCCGTCTCATCCATGAACCAATTTCGTTTGTTGACCACGACGCGTTTCTTCATTGGGCCACGGCTAACGACATTATGAGGACGGGAAAGCTCTTCACGCCGAACCCGCTATTGCCCATTTCGCCGGTCTATCCAGGTCTCGAGATCATCGCGACGGCGTTGTCGGAGTTAACGACACTCTCGATTTTCGTCTGCGGGCAACTGTTGATGTTCGTTTGTCGAATGATTTTCGTCATCTGCCTATTTCTTTTCTATGAACGGCTCTCCGGTTCGTCGCGGGTCGGGTCGCTCGGTGTGCTGGTTTACATGGGGGCATCAAGCTTCGCATTTTTCGACACGACGTTTTCCTACGGAAGCTTAGCGCTGCTTTTCATGGTCATCGCGTTGCTGGTTGATAACCGCATGGGAAAGACTGCCAGTTGGCGGTGCTTCTCCATTGTCGCTCTTCCCGTACTTGGCGGGCTTGCTGTCACGCACCATCTCACCGCGTTCATTACGGCATTCCTGTTGACTGGGATGGCGGCTTTCGAGGTTGCACGACGCAAGTCGACGCGGTCTTTCGGTCACGTGATTGCGATGCCGGTTGCTGCCCTGATTTTTTCTTTCGGCTGGAGCGTTTGGACTGGAAATCCAAGCGAAGACTATCTTGGACCTGTTTTCGGCCATGCCATATCGGAAGCCTCGCGCTTCCTATCTTTTGAAGGGGGCCGAATTCCGTTTGTCGCCGAAGATGGAACCACGGCTCCTCTTTGGCTGCGGGTAACGACGGTTCTTTCGGTAGTCTTGCTATGCGCCGGATTGGCAACGAGTTTCTTTCGCGCTTTGGCTCGGGCCGGAGTGCCCGTTCTGTGGGATAAGTTTCCAACGGATTGGCGAGGCTTTCTCAAATGGGACAGTAGCAGGCTCGTCATTCTGACGCTGGTGACGTTTGCGTATCCGATCAGCATCATGCTGCGGATGACGCGCGCCGGTTGGGAAATCGGCAATCGCATCGGACCATTCGCATTCCTCGGCGTCGGCATCGTCGTCGCCATCGGTATCGTGACGTTCTGGCAGAAAGATTCGCGAAGCAGGTTGCGGTCCGGTCTCATCGGCACAGCCATGACGATCATCGTGATCGGCGGCATCTTCAGCGGCAGCGGCAATTACATCCTCGGCAGTCCCCGCTATCGCGTCTCCGCCGATTCCGCATCAGTCGAGCCTATGGCGATAAGCGCTGCAACGTGGACTCGTCAGTGGCTCGGAACCCGTAATCGCTTTTTTTCGGACCGTACGAACCGATTGCTATTGGCGGCTTACGGCGGACAGCAGGTCGTTACTTTGCTTTACGACAAGCAGGATCTTGGAGACGTGGAATTTTCGCCAAAGTTTGGGCCACTCGAGCGTGAGGCCATTCGTGAAGCCTCGGTCGATTATTTTCTTCTCGACTTCAGGTTGACCGAACAGCTGCCGTTGATGGGCTTCTATTTCGATCCCGGCCCGGTTTATCGGGAGCCGCCGGATCCACAGGTCCTCTTCAAGTTCAACAATGTCGCCGGAATTAGCCGCGTTTTCGACAACGGCTACCAGTCAATCATCAACGTTGCTCAAGCCCGGGACAGCACCGATGCCCCCTAAAGCGGCCTTATGTGCGATGCTTGCCGTTTTGCTTCTCGCGTCGTCGTTTCTACCCGATGCCGTCCGCGTGCTTGTCGCAGTCCCGATGGTTCTTCTAGTCCCAGGCTATGTTGCCACCAAAGTCGCGTTTCCCGGAGAGCCTTTGGATTTGGAACGGCTGGTTTTCGCCGTCGGCGTCAGCCTCGCGGTCACGGTGCTCATCGGCTTCATCTTGCATGTGGGTCACATGATGAATGTTGCCGGTTGGTCTCTTGGGCTTGGTGGATTGACTCTCTTCATGCTGCCGTTTGCAAAATGGTGCGCGTCCGAGCCGGCGCCGTTGCCGGTGTTGAGCGGCGCGCAGAAGCTCTCCTTGACCTTTGGTTCTTTGCTTGCGGTTTCGGCGGTGTTGCTGTCGGGCGTCGGATATAGGCAGCATAGAGAATTTCATTTTACCGAATTGTGGATGGTGCCGACGCAAACCGCGCCAACCTATTGCCTCGGCATCACGAACCAAGAGCAGAGCGCGATGCGTTACGATTTGGAAGTCGTCTCGCCTAACGCGGTTATTGCGTCTTGGAATGATATCCCGCTTGCAGCCGGAGCGACCTGGCAGCGCGATATTCAGTTGCCGATTATGCGGAATGCGTCCGTCGAACAGCGTTTCACTGCACGTCTTTACAAACACGCTGAACCGGCAGCTGTCATGCAGCGCGTGTGGGCTTCAATTCCGTCTACCGCCGGGGCGAAGCTTGTGCATGTCAGCGACATAAACGGCGCTGACGAACGGCCGGACATCGAGGGAGCGCGCTGATGCGAATTCTCATGCTCAGCCAGTTTTTCCCGCCGATTATTGGAGGCGAGGAGCGCCACGTCAAAGTCTTGAGCGAAGCTCTCGTTCACCGTGGACACGACGTGAGCGTCGCCACCATCAAGCATGGTGACCAGCCTGACTTCGATATCGTCTGCGGCGTCAAGATCTACCGCTTAGAGGGTATGCTCCAGCGAAATGCCGTTCTTTTCACGGAGGGTCAGCGGCGGCATGCTCCACCCTTTCCCGACCCCGAATTGACGTTTCGTCTCAATCGCGTTGTGCGCGCGGAAAATCCCGATGTCGTGCACGCGCATAACTGGCTGCTCCATTCCTATCTGCCGCTACAAAGGATTTACAAGAAGCGGTTGGTGGTGACGCTTCACGATTACAGCAGTGTGTGCGCCAAGAAGAATATGATCCACGCGGGCGTCCCTTGTGGCGGGCCTTCGACATTCAAATGCCTGCCTTGTGCCGGCGAGCACTACGGCAATCTCAAAGGCGCCGTGACGTGGCTGATGAATTCCTCGCTCGGCAAATCCGGGCTCGGTCAAGTCGACGCCTTCATTCCGGTCAGTCATGCCGTTGCGTTGCGATGCGGGCTCGATTCCGAACGTGATCAATACGAAGTCATTCCGACCTTCATCTCAAATGACGTAACGAGACTCTGTGATGGGCAAGATGCGCATCTCGCTAAGCTCCCGAAATCAGACTTTTTGCTTTTCGTTGGTGACCTGACGCGCCTAAAAGGCATTCACACGCTGCTTGCGGCGTATGGACGGATGCGAGGAGCGCCTCCGCTCGTGCTGATCGGCCGGCGCTGCAAGGATACGCCAACGGATCTGCCGGGTAACGTCACCCTTCTCGAGAGCTGGCCGCATGCCGCCGTGCTGCACGCCTGGAGCCGATGCCTTTTTGGTGTCGTGCCGTCGGAGGGGCTCGAAACCTGCGGGACTGTTGTCATGGAGGCCAATGCTTTCGGGAAGCCGGTCGTTGCCAGCCACACGGGTGGCCTGTCGGAGACGGTGATCGATGGCAAGACCGGCATCCTTGTTCCCCCTGGTGACATCGATGCGTTGCATGGCGCCTTGCTCGCCATGTTGCAGAAGCGTGATCTTCGCGAGCGGATGGGTGCAGCGAGCCTAGTGCACTCCGAAGGTTACATGCCCGATGCCATCATTCCGCGCATCGAACGAATCTACGAGGGTTCGAGGCCTTCGCAATTTGCGGAGGCGCGACGGTGAAAATCTGCCTTGTCATCGGCCATAGGTGCGCACGCGAGTGGCACAACCTGCTTGCGATGCGGTTGGTTCACGAACAACACGAGGTCGCAATTTTCGTTAGCGAAGGAGGTGCATCACTTCCCGCTCTTATTGTGACGACATTGGCTTTCGAGCGTCTGGTCTACGGCATTGCCGCAAGGTCGCTGCTGACCGCTGTCGTCGTCGATAAATCATTCGATGGGATCCGGCGTACTGACGATGTCAGTGAAAAATTCGACATCGTCTTGCGGGTCGATGGAGACGCATCTTCAGCGCCCACTGGCGCACGCTATATTTATCCGGTGTTCAATGGCTTTCAAAGCGAAGTGGGCGCCGTTCACGCCATCCTGGACGGCCAAGAAGTCATGATCGGCGTGGAGAGTTCCGGCGAACGCTCGCATGCGAATGGGTATGCCGTTGAAACTGAACTTCCGACGATCATCGGCAAGACAATCGACAATGCGTGCGCGCGGATGATTGATCTTTTGGCTTGGCGCTGCACGCCTGCGAGCACGCGGCCCTCCGGATTGAAGAACATTGATCTCTGCCGAACGAGCAACACTCCAGAACTTGTTCGGCATGCAGCAGTTACTCTTGCGAAACGTCTTTTGCGGCGGCTCGATATGCTTGCCCGCGGTGGCGACCGATGGATGATCGGTTGGCGACACGTCGGCAATCAGCCGTTGGAGATTGATGGGGGCAGAGCGTCGCTGAGTTATAGCCGGTTGGCCGATGACGGGCAGCGTTTTCTCGCCGATCCATTTCCCATCGTTTCCGGCGGTCGCTCGTGGCTATTTTGTGAAGAGTATCCTTACGCCACGGGGCGCGGAATTATATCGGTCATCGATCTCGACGATCCCAATGGCGTGGCGCGCCCCATCATCGAAGAGTCGCATCATCTCTCGTATCCGATGGTATTCGCTGACGGCGGCCGATGGTGGATGATTCCGGAGTCCGGTGCCAGCAACCGCATCTCGCTCTATCGTTGTGAGGCATTTCCTTTCAAGTGGACGCATGAAGCGACCCTAATCGATGTCGCCGCATCCGATCCAACGCTTTGCCGTGACCAGACAGGCTATTGGCTGATCTTTACGTCGTGCGAAGGGACTGGATCGCCATCCGACCGTCTCTGTCTTTATCACGCGCCGACGCTGCACGGCCCTTGGCGGCCGTGGGGGCAGCAGCCGCTGGCCATCGATGCGCGGACGTCACGTCCGGCCGGCCACATCGTCAGCGTCGGTGGCGCTCTCTACCGTCCGACGCAAGATTGTTCGAGGCTGTATGGTGGCGGCATCGTTTGGTGCCAATTCTGCCTGCCTCTCGACAGGCCGTTCCGGCAAGTCGAAATTGCGAAGTTGTCGCCTAAAGACGCCAGATCATTCCGCGGCGCTCACACCTATAACCGCAGCGGCAACATTGAGGCGATAGACGTCTACGGCGCTCCTTCAGACGATGCGATCGATTTGAATTTTCTGCCGGTCGCGACGCCGAAATTAAATTCGGTTGGCGGCGGGGCTTCTGCGCATCGAACCGGTCAGGAGTCCGCGAATGTCAGCGCGTGATAGCGTCTCCGTGATCATTTGCGTCCACTCCGAAAAGCGTTGGGACGCTATCTTCGAAGCGGTCGACTCGGTCCGATCTCAGAGCTGTCTCGTACTAGAAACTCTGATCGTCGTCGACCACAACGCCGAACTGGAAAGGCGTCTCGGAGAATCGCTCCGAGGCGTCACTGTCGTTCCCAATAACCAGGATCAGGGGTTATCCGGCGCCCGCAATACCGGAGTCGCCCTTGCGAAAGGGGACCTGCTGCTATTCCTCGACGACGATGCCGTACTCGAACCGGATTGGGTCCGTGAAGCCCTGAAGCATTTCGGCAGCGGCAAGACTTTGGGCGTTACGAGTCGAATCGTGCCGCGATGGCAAGGGATCAGACCTTTCTGGTTTCCGGACGAGTTTCTTTGGGTCGTGGGGTGCACCTACGAAGGCATGCGGCCCGGAGCTGTGAGGAATCTCATCGGTGCTGCCATGTGCGTTCGGCGCGATGTGTTCAGCCGCGTCGGCGGTTTTAATCAACGTCTTGGCCGGGGCAGCGGCCGGCTTCCGATGGGCTGCGAAGAAACAGAGCTTTGCATCCGCGCCGGGGCGGCCTTTCCAGGCAGCGCGTTTATCTTCGATGCAAAGCCTTGTGCTTTTCATCTCGTCGGCAATGAACGCCTGACAGTGGGCTATTTCATTCGCAGGTGTTTTGCGGAAGGCAAATCAAAGGCCGCACTTGCGGCGGTCGCACAACCGTCGGCGGCGCTTTCAACCGAACGACGGTATGTCACGAGTGTTCTTCCGCGCGGGGTTCTACGCGGAATATCTTCATTCTTCCGCGGTGACGTCGGAGGCTTCGGCCGGGCTAGTGCCATCGTCGTCGGCTTCATCGCGACATTAATTGGCTACGTGCGCGGAATGGGATTTGGCAAGGCCGGTCGTTTCGCGCATCAGCTTGCTCTGCGCGGGTCAGGAGAGACCCGATGAGAAGACTGCTCCGCTTCTGGATGCCACGACTAAAAAGCGATCTGATCGTGAACCAGACACTCTTGACGAATGCCGGCTTTCTGACTGTTGCGGCTGCTGCGAGCGCCCTGATGGGCTTTGTGTTTTGGGTCTGGACGGCGCGCATCCTTTCTCCTGAACGACAGGGACTTGCTGCCGCGACGATTTCGGTGATGAACCTCATGGCTTTCTGCGGTGAATTTAGCCTTGGCACACTTTTGATGGGGCGCCCCGACTCCGGGCGTGGTGTGTACGGATTAATAACTGCAGCCATATTGTGCGGTGCTCTGACGAGCTTAGCGGTGGGTTGTATTTTTATCGGTTGCAGCGGTTGGCTGTCTCCGCAACTTCAATCGATGCTGAGCAGCCACAGCCTTGTGTTTCTTGCGGGAGTGGTCGCGACAGCGATCGCAATTACAGCCGATGGAGCCGCCATCGGGTTGCTTGCGAGCTGGGCCCGTATGTTGCGTGAAATCGTCTTTTCGTTGCTGCGCTTGCTGCTGCTTTTTCTTGTGCTTTCATATTCCTTGGCACCTCAAGCATCAGCAATTGTAGCTGTTTGGATTGCGGCGCTTGCCGCCTCTCTCGGCTGTACTCTCGGTTATGCCGTTTATCATCGCGAACTGCTCGCGTGGCCTGATTTTGCCGGGCTTAGAACCTATACCGCTGACATCCTCGGCCATCACATTCTCAATATTGGCGCACTCGGCCCTTCGATCGCGTTGCCATTTCTTGTGACCGTGGTTTTGTCTCCGACCGTCAACGCGGTCTTTTATGCGGCATGGATGTTGCTGCAGGCGGCGATGCTTGTGCCTGCAGCTGTTGGCACCGCGCTTTTCGCGACGTCGTCCTCCGATCCCGATACAGCAGCGCAGCGTTTGCGGTTTTCGTTGGGATTGTCGGCGATTTTTGGGTTTTTGGGCGGGGTTGCCTGTTATTTGTTCTTGAACCCGATTCTAGGCTTTTTCAATCCACGGTATCCTGCGATTGCCGGCGCAGGCTTGGATTGGCTGGGTTTCAGTTTGCTGCCGATCATGATCAAGTATCACTATATCGCCGTCATGCGATTGCAGCGTCGAATGACGACGGCTGCTCTCATGATGTTCGCTGGGGCGCTTATTGAAATCGTCGCCGTCGTTGTCGGCGGCTTGAGCGCCGGTCTGTTTGGCCTCACGGCCCTTTGGCTGGTGGCCGTTACGCTGCAATCGCTCGTGCAGCTTCCCGCGATCATCAACGCTGCAGGCTGGAACGCGCGGTTCGGCCCGCCAGTGGTGCAGAGTTGAGGTGACGATCATGCGATGGCGCGCAATTTTCGGTCTGGTGGCACTGGTTGTTTCAGCGCTTTTGCTGCTGCCGGCCCACCTTTCTTACGGCGTGGATCGGTCCCCATTCGTAACTAGTAGCGGAACTCATTTCGTTGCCGATGGGGTTCCTTTCTATGTCGCCGGCGTCAACAATCACTATCTTCCTTACGGATCGCGGCAGGAGGTGATCGACGTTCTTGATGACGCGGTCGCGATGCACGCCAATGTCATACGGACATTCATTCAGCCGGTCATAGGATCGCTCGACAACAAAGTGCCGGCCATTTGGGATTGGAAAAGCACGGCTGAGACGAGCAATCTCGGGGTGCACGGCGTCTACATGCTCTATTGGGATGCGACACAATCCCGGATGGCGATCAACGATGGCCCGAACGGGATGCACCGCATCGACTTTCTTCTGGAGGAGGCTCGCAAGCGGGACCTCAAGGTTATCTTGGCGTTTCTTGATTTCTGGTCATACACGGGCGGCGCCCAACAGATGCGTGCTTGGTACGGCAGCGACGACACTTACACATTCTTTGCGAAGGACCAGCGGACAACCGCCGACTACAAGAACTGGGTGCGGGCAGTCATCACGCGGGTGAATAGTATCAACGGCAAACGTTATGCGGACGATCCGACCATCTTTGCGTGGGAGCTGATGAACGAACCGGACATTCATCCGATTCCACTTCTCCGATTGTGGTTGGCCGATATGGCTCTGTTCGTGAAATCGCAAGATCGCAATCACTTGCTCGCGAGTGGTCACGGCAATTCAAACGGTGATTTCTTTGATCTCCAAACCGATGGCATTGATTTCGGTACTTGGCACGGTTATCCGCGTTTCAACGACATAACTCCCGCCGAGATGAACGAACGCATCAACGCCTTCTGCGCGATCGGCGCGAGATACAACAAGCCTGTGCTGCTCGAGGAGTTTGGTTGGTCCAGGGTTCACGAGAACCAGATCGGCGTCTACCAAAACTGGCTGAATACGATCTATCAGAACCAAGACTGCTCCGGCTGGATGGTCTGGCGTCTTGTTTCGCGGCAGGACAGCGGGAAGTATCCGGACGACTCGGTCGACGGGTTCGATATTCACAATGATGATAGTCCGCTGTGGCGCCTTATGCAGGCGGCAGCCGTACGGCAAATTTCGAAGCCCACTCTTTCTTTTTCAATTCAAGATCCATCAACCAAATAAGCTCATGACGTTTGTCGCGGCGAATTTTTTGAATCATTCTGATCAGTAATACTGCGAGTATCTTATGACGATAGAACATACTGTAAACGGTAATCCACGCGGCACGCGCCAAGAGATCGACGCCTTAAGAGGCACAGGTCTTCTTCAGTCCAGGGATGAGTGGGCGGCGCGCAACGACGAGTTGTCGGCTTCGTTGAACCAGCTCATTCGGCGGTATCGCCTTGCCAGGACCGACAATGCCCTGGACGTCGGCTGTATGTCGGGCGAGCTGACAGATCGTTATGGCGAAGGGTTGAATCTCCGCTGGTCGGGCATCGATCCGGATATTCCCGAAAGCAAAATTTCCCGCAACGGCGCGCGTCTCTATCCAGGGTTCGGCCACCAGCTGGCTTTTCCAGATGATCACTTCGACTGCGTTACCTTTGCGAATGTCTACGAGCATGTGCCGCCTACACTGCGCGCGGCGACACTAGCGGAGATCTACCGCTGTTTGACGCCAGGGGGAATTCTTGTCGGACAATTGCCTAATCCGTACTTTCCCATCGAGTCGCACAGTCGCCTGCCGTTCCTTGGTGTATTGCCGCGATCGCTTCAGCGCGTGTATTGGCGGTTGACGCCCACGGGTTGGGATTTCGAGAAGGCGCATTTTTTCAGCGTCTCGATGAACGATCTTAAACGAAGAGCGCAGGCGTGCGGCTTTGAGGTCATTGCTGTCCGGAATTTCAACTACTCGGTGCGCGCGATACCAAAATCGGTGCATTGGCTCGCGGCCATTCATTCGCGACTTGGGATACTTCCATGGGCTTGGCAGTTCGCATTCCGCAAGCCGTTGTAAATTATAATTTCGTTTTTAAATTTTATACCGGGGATCTTCATTACGATCATGAACGATAACGCGCCATTCACCAGAGCCATTTGCCGGGAAATCGACGAAGCAGATCTCGAGGGGGTTGCGGACCTTCTTGCGAAAGGTTTCCCAACTTACGATCGCGCAGTTTGGAAAGGAGTCTGTCAACGTCTAGCCGATCGACCCTGGCCCGGAGGCTTTCCAAGATTTGGATGGATGTTGGAAAGCAAAGGCCGTGTCGTCGGCTGCATTTTCACAATTTTCACCGCTGTCCCCGTCGATCCGCAAGTCGAGATTCGTTGCAGCACGTCAAGTTGGTATGTGGAGCCGGAATTTCGTGGCCAAGGCTTCCGGTTGGCGCGCCAAGCAGCCAAATTCAACGACGTCATTTATTTTAATCCAACACCCGGCGCCGGCACGCGTCCTGTTCTCGATCATCTGGGGTTCGCGCCTTACTGCAGAGGACATTTCTTGGCCGTTGCGGCGGCGAGCCCTACTCGCGCACATGCACGCATCTGGGATTATGCCGATTACAATTCAGGGGGCTCAAAGCTTTCGGCCGCGGATGCTGCGTTGCTGGCCGATCACAGCAATTACGGGTGTATCAGTCTCGTGTGCGAAACGGGTGATATAGCACTTCCGTTCGTGTTCTTGAGGCGCAGGCAATATGTGTCCTATGCGCAGTTGATTTACTGCCGACAGCCTTCTGACATCATCAAATACGCAGGGTCGATCGGTCGGCATCTTCTCAAGCGCGGCATCCCGCTTCTGGCGATCGATTGCAATGGCCCCATCAAGGGATTGATCGGGCATTTTATGGATAACAAGCCGAAGTTTTTTAAAGGGCAGAGGGCCCCGCGACTTGGCGACTTGGCCTATAGTGAGCTGGCCTTCTTCGGCGATTATGTCAGCGGATCCCGCGCGGAATAAAAAGGTGTTGGATCGGTGGTCGGGGCGTGCGCCGAATTCTGGAAAAATAAATGCGCAAATGGAATTGATTCTTCTTTGGGCCGAAATGCGGCCTGTTAGAGAATGTTGGTATATTGAATCAACATTAATGCTTCTTTCACGCTTGGTGGATAAAACAATCATCGCAATTTCATGTGTCAAAAAATATTTATGAGTGTAAGCCGCCTTTTGCGGTTGATTGAAATTCACAGCACGCCCGGATTTTGGTTCGCATATTTCGCAGCCGCTCAGGTTGCTGTTCTCGAATAAGTAGATCTGCTCATCGGTACTTCAGCGCGGCGGTAATGGCCGACGCGAAGTCGCGAGTTTTGTTGCATTCATTGGAAAATTGCACTGCGCGAGGGCGTTTGTTTTTAGACCTAAGCTAGAAGAGGCCGATTTTTTTTCTCAATTTAAGGGGGCATTCCATGTTGAGTGCATCAGCGGAGGCCAGTGGCCTCCCAGGGGAACGCGATCTGGGGCGGGATGGGGCGGCCGCGCAGAATTCTAACGTCCCGAAGACTTCAGCCAATGTTGCCTACCTCAACCGCGATGAAGCGGGAGCCAATGCTGCAAATTCAATTGTACCGTCCTCGTCGGCGAGCGGCCTTTGGGCGTTGGCTGCGATAGCCGCGCATTACAGGATAGCGGCTCAGCCCGAGCAAATAGCTCATTTGCTCGGCATTTACGGGAAGCATTGCGGTAGCGAGGACATCGTCCGGGGCGCTCAAAAAATCGGACTGAAGTCGAAAATTCTGAAGCATCAGAATATCGATCGCCTGAATGCCGTGCCACTGCCGGCAGTTTTGCGGTTGAACGACGGCCAGTATATCGTTCTTTCCAATCGGCTTCCCGACGGGCGGTACCGGCTCGTATCCCCAATCACGCGCGCAGCGAAGGTAGCAGACGCGGCCGCTCTGGCCGAATGCTGGGTGGGAGAGATCATCCTTCTGCGGCGTCGCTTGGCCGGCGCGGGCATAAGTCCGGCGGCGTTCAATTATCGCTGGTTTCTCGCCTCGATCTGGCGGTATCGCCGTCCGCTCTCTCATGTGCTGGCAGCTTCCTTATTCATCCAGCTCTTCGCATTGATCACGCCCCTGTTCTTTCAGGTGATCATCGACAAGGTTCTCCCTTACAAAGGCGAGTCGACGCTGTTGGTCATTGTTGGAGGCCTAGTTTTGCTGGGTGCGTTCGACGTGACGCTGCAATATTTGCGTTCCTACGCTCTCAACCACACGACAAGCCGGATTGATGTCGAGCTCGGAGCGCGGTTGTTCGATCATCTTCTACGCCTGCCGCTCTCATATTTTGAAACGCGCCCGACGGGCCAGACTGTTGCTCGCATCCGTGAACTCGAGACGATACGGTCGTTCCTTACCGGCCAAGGGCTGTCGTCGATCATCGACTCGCTGTTTGCCGTCATTTTTATTTCGGTCCTGTTCTGCTACTCGCCGCTGCTTGCAGCAATCGTATTGGCGTCGATCCCTTTCTATGTGGTGATTGCCGTTGTGGTGAGGCCTATACTGCGCCAGCGGATCGACGAGCGTTTCAACTGCGGCGCGGCCAGTCAGCAGTTTCTGGTTGAATCCATCGTCGGGATGCAGACGCTCAAGGCGGCTTCAATCGAGCCTACCTTGGGCAATGAGTGGGAAGAGAAACTTGCTTCCTACGTTCGCACTTCATTCAAGGCAGTGACTTTAAGCAACCTTGGGCAGAACGCGATCCAGTATGTGGGCAAGGCTACAACCGCCTTTGTCATCCTATTTGGCGCGCGTGCAGTGATGAACGGGGATATGAGCATCGGTGCGTTGGTTGCCTTCACGATGATCATGAATCAGGCTATCGCGCCGATACTTCGGCTGTCGCAACTTTGGCAAGACTTCCAGCAGGTTCATATTTCGGTCGACCGGCTCGGCGATATTCTGAGAAGTCCGGTGGAGAATAAACCTCAGGCGTGCGCGAGTCTCGCGCCTTTGCGGGGCGCCATCAAGTTCAGCGACGTCAGTTTCCGCTATTCGCCAGACGGCAGTGATGTGCTGCGGGATATCAATATCGAAATTCCGGAGGGCCAGGTCATCGGGATCGTAGGTCCTTCGGGGTCCGGAAAATCGACACTGACGAAATTGGTTCAAAGGCTATACCGTCCTGAGCGCGGGCAGATTTTCTTAGACGGCATCGATATCGGGCACGTCGACACTAGCTGGTTACGGCGTCAGATCGGGGTCGTCCTGCAAGAAAATCTTTTGTTCAACCGTTCGATCCACGACAACATCGCGCTTGCCAATCCGGCGTTGCCGCGCAGTGCGATCATATCTGCGGCGAAGCTCGCGGGCGCTGACGAGTTCATTTCGAAGCTGCCTCTCGGCTACGACACATTGATCGAGGAACGCGGTGCCAACCTGTCCGGAGGGCAGCGGCAGCGCATCGCGATTGCGCGAGCCTTGGTCACTCAGCCACGCATCCTGATACTCGATGAAGCGACGAGCGCGCTCGACTACGAGAGCGAGCAGATCATTCGGGCGAATATGCGCGAAATGACGAAGGGGCGCACCGTCATCGTCATCGCACATCGACTGGCGGCGGTGCAGTGCTGCGAAAGAATTATCGTTGTCAAAGATGGCTGCATTGTCGAGGACGGCTCGCCCGTTGAACTTCGCAAGCGCGTCGGCGGCGCTTACGCGACCCTTCATAAACTTCAGTTTTCGACGATGGAGGCTTAAGTGAAAGCACGCGCTGTCCGATGGATCGGGTGCTTGTCGTTGTTCGCCGGCACCCTCGGCATTACTCATCAACTCTTCTTATATTTTGCAGGTGGCGCTTGGGGCGGACGCCCTGCAGATCCATCCGTTATGGGCTGGTGGATGGACGTTCCGTCCACCGTCGTGGCATCGGCTCGCAACACGGGCGACGTGCTCAATGGGGAGCCATTGGTGTTGGCGTTCGTCGAGCTGCTCGTTTCGGTTCCGGTGGCGCTCGCTCTTTTCTCTGGAATACTTTTCTTGGCGTCGCGCAATCCGTTCAGTGGCGCAGGCGGGGCGATTGCGGGGTTCCTCTCTAAAGTCGGTTTCCGGCCCGCTGTCAAAGACCGCGCCATTGTCGCCCCTGCGGCCGCGCGCCAGCGAATGGAGGCGGCACATCGAGAGTTTCTGCCGGCGGCGCTCGAGCTTGTTGAAACTCCGCCGTCGCCGATCGTCGTCGCCTTGCTGTGGTTCATTTGTCTCGGCTTTTCATCCGTGCTGGCTTGGTCGTATTTCGGCCATCTCGATATTTATGCGACGGCGAGTGGAAAGATTCAGCCCCGAGGCGGCTCAAAAATCGTTCAGCCGTTGCTGCCGGGTAAAGTCATCGCGATGCACGTTGAAAACGGCAGTCACGTCAAGGCAGGTGATCTTCTCATCGAGCTCGATCCCACCGAGACGACAGCGGATAGAACAGCGCAAGCATTGGAGCTTCAGGCCACGCGAGCAGAAATCGCGCGGCGCGAGGTCGCCGTCGCAATCGCACGCAGCGACTCTCTCTTGTTGCGACCTATTCCTTTCGACGAGGGCGTCGGCGACGTTCTGCGCAAGCGGGAAGAGCACGTCCTCGCGGCCGAAGTCGCTCACTTGGTTTCGACGCGCGACAGCCTTGAAGCACAGTTGAGAGAGGCGGTTGCGCGTTACGATCACACGACGATGACGGTCGCTGCCCGGAACAGTTTGCTCGCCGTATTGAAGGAGCGCGTGGACGTGCGAAATGAGATCGACTCTCAGAGCGGAGGATACCGCGCAAGGGTCCTCGACGCGTTGCAGGAATATGAGCGGGAAAAGACAAATCTCGCGAGCGATCAGGGTGAGCTCATCGAAGTCGAGGCGGCCAAGAATTCTGCCAAGGCCAAAATTGGCGAAACCATTGCGCAATTCGTTGCAGAGCAAACTGCCAAGCTCGCTGACGCTCAGCGCAAGCGTGACGGGCTAGTGCAGGATCTCATCAAAGCGACCGTGAAAGAGACGCAGACGAGGCTAACGGCACCCATCGACGGAATGGTTCAGCAACTTTCCGTTACGACGGTTGGACAGGTCGTGTCGAGCGGGCAATCGCTCATGACGATTGTGCCGGATGATGCTCCAATCGAAATCGAAGCCATGATCCTTAATCGCGACATCGGCTTCGTGAAGGTGGGACAACCCGTGACTATCAAGATCGATGCGTTCCCATTCACGCGATATGGGACGCTCGACGGCACCGTCACCACCATCTCGCATGACGGCGTTGATCAAAAAACGGCTGCGAATCTAAGCGACGCCGCGAGCCTGACGCGGCCGCAAGGGGCTCCCACTTCAGCCAATGCCGCGACAGCAGAAACGCTCGCGTTTCCAGCTAGAATAACGATCTCGCAGGAAACAATCGATGTCGACGGAGAGAAAGTTCGGCTGCGACCCGGGATGTCGGTGAGTGCCGAGGTCAAGACGGGGCAGCGCCGGGCCATCGACTACGTGTTGTCTCCGCTTCGCGAAATTCAATCGGCTTCGCTGCAGGAACGCTAATCGAATTGGGTTCTCAATAAACGTGAATAAGAAAGTTCGGAATAAAATATCATAGCTCAGTAATCAGAATGATTTTTTCAAAAATTTTGAAGGTGTCCTATGTCGAACGCAATTGTACTTGAGAATGAGAAGCCGGGGGCTCCCCAAAGCGAATGGATGCTGCAGCCGGGTGCTGCAAGCTCGAGTATCGAGGGGTTCACCACCTCGATGAGTACGAATTTGGGGAGTACCGTTGATTTCAAAATCAACACCGACTCCAACGATTATCGGATCGACATCTATCGCCTTGGGTACTATGGCGGTGATGGGGCCACCCTCGTAACGTCGATGGTGCATCAGGCGGCTTCGGCCGTAAATCAGCCGGCACCATTGACCGACCCGACGACCGGCAACATTGACGCTGGCAACTGGAGCGTCACGGATTCTTGGAATGTCCCAACCGATGCGACATCCGGCGTTTACATCGCGAAATTGACCCGGCTGGACGGAACGGATGGCGAAAATATCATTCCGTTCGTCGTGACGAACAATGCGAGCACGTCCGACATCATCTTTCAAACGTCCGACGAGACCTGGCAAGCTTACAATGCCTGGGGCGGCGGAAGTTTCTATACCGATACGGCGCAGAACATCAGCTACAACCGGCCGATTCAAACTCCCGCAGGGCCTGACGACACGACCGCGTCCGGACCTTGGGATTTCGTTTTCGGAGAGGAACTGCCGGCGATCTATTTCCTTGAGAAGAACGGTTACGACGTCAGCTATCAATCCGGCATCGACACGGCGACGAACGGCAGCCTCTTGCTCAACCACAAGGCATTTTTGTCAGTCGGACACGATGAATATTGGACTTTACAGCAGCAGAACAACGTGCGGGCGGCCCGCGACGCGGGCGTAAGTCTCAATTTTTGGAGTGGCGACGAGAGCTATTGGACGACCGAGCTTCTTCCGAGCATCGACGGCAGTGGAGATCCCAATCGCACCCTTGTGACTTATAAAACGTCATCCACGGGATTGCAGAATCCCGATGGCGTATGGACCGGAGAGACACGGGATCCTGCGGGCGGGCTCATTCCCGAGAACGCACTTTCCGGCCAAATGTACTACGTGGATTGGGATCACAACACGCCGCTCAATCCAATCACGGTGCCCTATAAGTATGCTCAGCTCAACATCTGGAAAAACACGGATGTCGCTAATCTCCAACCTGGCCAAACATATACAAGTGCGAGCGACTACCTAGGATATGAATGGGACGTCAACGCCACCTCAAGTGAGGTGGCGAACAACGGATTTAGTCCTGCGGGGCTGGTGCCTCTGTCCTCCACAACGGTGACGACCGATGCGCTGAGTAATGCCTACGTCATCTCGGGACTGATCACGGGAACCGCGACTCATAATCTGACCATGTATCGTGCGCCCAGCGGCGCTCTGGTATTTGCTGCTGGAAGCATCATGTGGTCTTGGTCCCTCTCGTCCTTACATACGCCCGGGCCGGATGGGTCGCCAACGGATGCGCCAGCCGATCCGGCCTTTCAGCAGGCGATGGTCAATCTTCTCGCTCAAGAGGGAATTCAGCCGCAATCTCTGGATTCGAGCTTGGCCTTGGCCTCGCAATCGACAGACTTCCTGCCGCCGACGACGGTCATATCAACGAACACTGCGGCGCAGTTCGTTGCAGGTCAGCTCGCCACGATCACCGGTACGGCAACGGATCAGGGTGGTGGCGTCGTTGCGGGCGTAGAAGTATCGACCGACGGCGGCAATACGTGGCACGAAGCGAATTTTGCAGCCGCCGCCGCGAGTGTCAGCTGGACCTATGCGTGGACTCCCTCGGTGACGGGTTCCTATACCATTTTGGCGCGCTCGGTGGACGATGTTGCCAATCTAGCGCATCCACTGCTCAGCCCCAATTTCCAGATTACCGATTTCTACGGCAATTTCGGCGTATCGCAGGGATGGGCAACCGTGGGCACAATGCGCACGCTTGCCGATTTCAATGGCGACGGCCGCGCCGATCTCATCGGATTCGGTACTTCAACTGTTTATGCTACGGCTTCACTTGGGGACGCCTCGCAATACAACGGCGGCGCGAGCTTCTCGACGAATCTCACAGCCTTGGCCAATGACTTCACAATCGCTCAAGGCTACACGGCGGCGAACCAGCGCGGGATCGATTTTGTTGGAAACCTCTCGAGTTCTCCGACCGATCACTTCGATACGCTTTGGGCCGTCGGCGCGGACGGGTTTCATTACGCTTCTGTTACTGGTTCGGGCGCGGCAACGTCGTCAAAGGTCTTTAATAACTTCGGGCTTGCCCAAGGTTGGACGCAAACATACGGCGTGGATGTCGCCTTCCTCTCTACTACCGATGCCTACGCCTCAATTGTGGGGTTTGGTGTGTCTGGTCTTTGGGTTGGACAGCAGGCATTCAATCCAACGGTGACGCCCCCGGCAAGCTACATCGCAGCGGGTTCGCAAACGCTCGGCGGCGCATCGGGATGGGACAGCACGTTGGATATCCAAACATTCCGCGATTACCGCGGCAACATGATCGACCTGAACAACGACGGAATTGCTGACTTTGTCGGAATGGGACCGACCGGACTAGAATACGCCTACGGCCAGTTTACCGCCGGTGCGACTGCGGGGTCACAGGTTTACTCGCTCGGTGCCATACAGAAGGGCTCTACCGGCACGAATATCGATTTCGGGCGAGACCAGGGATGGGATACGTCATCGTCGGTTCGCATTCTTGCCGACATCAACGGAGACGGACGGCTTGACGTCGTTGCTTTTGGTGACGCGGGTGTTTGGGTATCTCTCGGTCAGCAGCCAAATGCCGATGGAAGCGGTGCGTTCGGCGCCGCCTACCTTGCCATGGCAAACTTCGGTACGCAGCAAGGGTGGAGCGCAGGGCTCGACACGCGTGTGTTAGGCGACATTTACAACAAGGGTGAGGTCGATATCATCGGCTTCGGAGCGGATTACACTTTTGTTGCGCGTCCGACTACGGACCCCACGACGGGACATGTCACTTTTGCGATCAGCGACAGCTGGCATGCTTACGGGTCTAACGAGGGATACTCGCCTGCTCAGGATTTCCGTGGTGTGGCCGATGTCAACGGGACGGGCGTTGACAGCATTGTTGTGAGCAGTACGTCGACTACGCAAATCGTCAGCCGCGTATAACCGTGCCTCTCAATCGGGTGATGGGCTGCCGGCTTCGTATCCGGCGGCCCTAAGCCCAGCGATGTCTCAATTGCTCCGCTGCGGTCGATTTCGCACTCGCGCTTGCATTTCCCGCAGCAGCAGCCACCGCACAGGTTTGTTTGGATTTTTGAGCGCAATCTTCCACCAAGGCCTTCGTTCGTGGAAGTAATAGGAGATTGGCCGTCGAGAGATCAGCACGGAATTTAGAGCCGAAATATCGGGCTCAGCTCCATCATTTTCGCCTGCTCCTTTCCAAGCTTTGTAGCTCAAGTCGGTCGCATCGAGTGCTGCCGCAAGCGTTACCTTTCCGCCGGCCGAGTACATCTCGTGTTTGGCGAGAACCGCATCGATATGACTTCTGAAGCTTATGGGCGTCGCATCCGGGAATAGCTCGACGCGAGCTTCAATCCGATTGCTTACGATGTAGCGATGCCCGCTCGCGCAGGCGCGCATATGGAAATCCCAATCCACGTTTCGGTCCAAAGACTCATCGAAGCCGATTGCTTCGATCGCTGCGCGGCGTCCCACCATTTCGATGGTGCCGAAGAGATTGGCCACCACCCCGGTATTAAGAGCCTCTCCTAAGCGAACTCTATCAGGATACAGAACCTCCGGTTCCGACGGCAGCTTCTCGAAAATCAGTTGCGGAATCACGAAGTCAAAATCGGGTTGGGACTTCAGGGCCTCTACGGCATCGACCAGAAATGCCGCGTCGATCGACGTACCGGATCTGCAAAATGCAACGGTCTCATTCTTGGCGCTGCGGAGCCCCAGATTGCAGAGTGCCGCGGGGCCGCCTCGAAAGCCGAGCTCTACGATTTTGACCGTCCCGTCGGAAACGAGCGACGACGCTCTCAGACGTTCAAAGACCGCGGCTCGTTCGGGTGCAGATGGTCGGCAATCACATGCGAAGATAACTTCGACGTTCAGTCCTTCCACCTGAAGCGCCGAATATACCGTATCCATCGGATCGCCATACTCATCGCTTGTCGCAACGATGATCGATAGCCGGTTCGGCTCAGCGTCGGACGGCCGGGATGAGCTGCGTATCGCGGTATTCATCCAATATGGCGCGGAGGCTGGCTTTAATGCTACCCGCTCATGCTTCAGTCCGTGCCGGCGTGACCACATATCTTGAAGCAGGCCGATAAGGTCGTGGGCACTACCATCGAACTTCTCGCAAAGGGTTCCATTCACCCACGGCGTCTTAGGGCCGAAGGCAGGATTATCGTTGTTGAGAACGACGAGTGCACCCAAGAGATTGGCTTCGTATGCCGCGAGACAGAAGCTCTCGTAGGCAGCGGGGAATATCGCGACTGAATTGGAAATGGTTTCTTCCCGGATGGCGTTATGCAGATTGTCCAGAACCTTGATTCGCGCTTTGAGATGGTCCGGAATCAGGTTTTCACAATGGCGGTACAGTTCGTCGTTGACGATATGCGCCAGTAATAATGCGTCGCCTTGATATTCCGGGGTGGAGTCCATGAAGCCGACGGCGGCATTGATGAATACGTGCGCTCGTTTCACCCACTGTATCTTGCTGGTGAACACGAGAGGGGTGTTCTCAGTGAATTTGGCGCTCTCTTCGCGTTCATCGGATTCCAACAGCACCGGCGGCGTTTCAACGATCGCTTTTTGCTTCCATGCTTCGTTGAAGCCAAAATGCGAAGCGACATCGTCAATGATCGGTTGAAGGTGACCAATGACGATGTCGGCGTCGGAAAGTGCTTTCCGCTCGATATCGGCAATTACCAAATTTCCACAATGCGCTGGCCGGTGGTCGCGGCTGCGTAGAACAGCTTCGGTGCTGTGGATTCGTACTGCAATCGTTGAGCGCGCGAAGGCGCGACCCATCAACTTTTCCTGCAGCGTGGCAAGTGCCACGCCGCCAAAGTCAGGAAATTCGATCACATCGAAGGGCCCGGATTGTTGTTCGATGGCACGAAGCGCTTTCATCAGTTCGGCGGATTGGCCGTGACGGGCCAACATGAAGGCGTCGGCGGGCGGATAGCTGATATCTTCGGCAGATCCTCGAGAGGTCCACTCTCTGGCGTCGAAGAATTGACATGCAGGGTGGACGCGGCGGAACAATCCCTCGCTCAACGCCTTCTCGCCGTACCAGAGAATCGAAAATTCGAGATCGGGATTGCCGCCGTAAGTCTTGAGAAGATTATGAACCAGAACTCCGATGCCGCCGGATGTAAAATACTTGAGTTCGAACGTTGCAATGCAGACGCGAATGGCCATAAGGCGATCTCTTGAAAATTAAAGGTTGAGAAATTCAGCATAACGCTTTCTTGAAACGCGAGTAATTTCCCGTGCGTAATCTGAAATGATTGCCTGCAGCTCTGGATTGTTCATCGAGCTGAGGTGATCGAGGCGCTTTCCGATTTCTCGCACATTGAAGGGGTTTGCGATAGCGCTGAGCACCGTAAACGGATGCTCTGTGAGAGCGTCGAGAAACAGCGGGCCCGAAAGCGCCATTGCTCCTGCGCCAAGCGCTTCCATGTCGACCATCGGATGGCAATCGATCGTCGTTACATTTACGCTAACGTCGACGTCGTGCAGGAATGAGATGTGGTTGTGGTGACCCGTGTACGGCACCCTTTTGCATCTTGCGGTCTCGGGCATGCCACATTGAATTTTTCCGTAGTGGATAATTTCTTGAATCGAGCTCGATAGCGCAGCTCCGAGGAGACTGGAGTGCAAGTTCTTGCGGATATCGGGAAATGCCGGCACCAGAGCAATCTTGCGGTTTCCGGAAAAAGCCGGGACCAGCCGGCGCCGGTTCGTTGAAGGCGGGCAGTTGAGGAGCATTGGTTCGTAGCTCCGCGGGAACACCATGCCCATTCCGGACTTCATCATGTGCGCACGCCGGATGATGCCGGTCCGGCAGACCGTCATGGCGCGCTCGAAAAATTGAGCTTCGGGCTTCCACGCAAGTTGGCTCAGATTTCCGTGCCAGACGAGGTAGCATTCGATCCCAGCCGCTCGCACCATCCGGAGCGCGCGCTCGGCTGCATCCGAGAAGCCATGAAACACAGCTTTCTGGATGCCCCATTCTTCGAGCTGCATAACGAGTTTCATCAAATCGCCCTTGCTGAGGGGGCGCTGCAAAGGGATCGCCACTTTGTGACCCGGCTGCACGCCGGCGGCGGAACGTATCCCGTGCCAATTCTGATGAAAGATATGAGCGACGCGCGCGAAGCCCCGGTCGTTTTGCGCGTAGCGACAGTCGCCGTCGGCGTCGAACTCGATCTCTGAAGACAATTGCCGGGGACTCGTCGTCTCGCGCTTATTTTCATTCTCTTCGGCTGGTTCGGTAGGCTGCGGTTTGCCTACAAGTCCAACGAGTTCGCGAAGTAGAGAACGTCGGTCCGCCGAGGGTTGGTCTGCTGCTCTGCTGGCGATCTGCTGTTGTTTAGGATCTATCCAGCTCTGGTTTACGACGTCACCGATGCCAAATGCTTTGAACTTCGGTTTCGCAGATGTTGGCTTTTCCGTAGGTGGCGCTCGGCCGGGAAGATGACATAATGTTCGCAAACGGACGATCTCTTCTGAGCCGATGGTCATCGGATGATCGATTGGCGCGAGCATCTCGGAAATTTGAAGTTCGATGCCGTCTAGAAGGCGCCGAGCCATATCCCGTGAGTGCAGCACTGCAGCACGAGCATCGGCCGTTAGACACCAGTTCAACGCCGCATCCATCGCTTCTGGCGTTGCTTCATCAGCTTGCAAGCATACCGGCCATTCAAGGACCCTAGCTTGCGCGGTGACTTTGTCGCCGCCTGCAACAGAGTCGACAGCAATGACAGGCACGCCGTTTTGAAGTGCGAATACAAGTCCGTGCAATCGATTTGTAATCAACGTATCGACAACGCCGATGAGCGCGCTGACGCCTTCAGGCGATGCAATGCCGCCCGCGTTGGACGCTTTCGGCCACCGCGTATCGACATCGAAAACCGGCAATCCGTGCCGTTCGATTAAATCGTTTATGCGGTCGATGACTTTTGCGTGTCTCTGCCTGGCGCCATACTCGTGCTGGCTCTTGATGATACAGCGGCCCAACACCGGAACCTTTTCCGTACCGACCATAAAGGTTAGGTCCGGCCGCGTAGCGGCATCGGAGTCGCGCTCGAGCAGAACATCGAATGGGTTCCACCTCGCGAGCGGTTCCACCATCGTCAGATTGATGCCGATGCGTTTGCAGTGCCCGTATTGGTCGATATCGAAATTGTGGTTCTGAAGCAGCCCGGGCCAGCAGGGACCGCAGACGATGACGAGATGAGTGTAGGAACGCGGCTCTGCCATTGCCGGACTGATGGAACCCGTAAGCTCGCTGCGAACGTCGGCTCCAAAGGCCGAGACGTCGTAGCGTAGTCCAGCGTTCGCGAGACACCGCTTTACAAACTGAAGGCATTGAATGTCTCCGACCGTTGAAAAATGGCCGAGCAAAAGCGCTCGCTGCTGGACCGAGCCCGGAACTTCGAAGTGAATTTGTTTCATATCTTGCAGAGGATTCTCTTGGAGCCGAGCTCCATAGGAAGTTGAAATGGAAATTGTCGGGTAAGGTCTGAGCGACGACCGGAGATCGCGTTTCTTTCAGATCGCGATTGAGAGCCAGGAAGTGGTCAAACCCGCCAAGTCATATGTGCGGATCGTCGCGTGCCAATGAATTCTTGTTCTGTGACGCATGAACGGCTCCCAATATCGGCGCCCGATGAAACAAAAATGGACGTGAATTAAAAGTCAGAGGTGGCTGAAAATGCAGTGCCCTGTGAGATGAATGCTGCCAATCACAGCACAGCGCGGGCCGGGTCGAACAGTTGCTATCTGGTTTAATCAGATGGTCGCGATATGGTTATCCACAAAAGACCCTTATGGTCTGAGGCTTGAATATCCGCGGACATGCTGAGCGTCTCGGTTGCCAATCGAGTTCAAACCGCGTGAGGGCAGGGCTTGTGTGCGATCCGATATTTATCACCAGGCGTTGAGTTCACTGCGATCCCTGAGTGGAGGAACGGAAGATGAGCGAACCTCGAATTGTGGAGGGTAACGGCGAAGTTGTGGTCGACTGCGCCGGTGGGTCGAGATGGTGTTCTGTACTTCTGTGGGAGGATGTTGCTTCCGCGGAGAGAAGACTGGCGCTGGTTAAGCGGAAAGACACCGGTCAAGTTTTTGTAGCGAAGCGAAAGTTTGGCGGTTGGATCGAGTTGTCTTGGACGGACGTCATGGATGCGCTTTCGAGGGACGCTCGAGCGCGTGACGACGCGATCAAGATGCTCGCTCGTGCTGCTGTCGGCGAGTAGGAATTGGATCACTTGCCGGTCTGATCTTTCCGCCAAACAGAGTGAGGCTGAGCCCTGTCAGCGCTTTCCGTATGCCGTGAAGATGTAATCTTTCGCTGAAACGATCGTATGGCAGGCAAAGCCGCACTTTGCGTCGTTTTCCTGTGGCGGCTGATCTTCGACGGTCGCGGGTGTGAAACTGTCAGATTTGGCGTCGTATATAAAAGCGGCGTATCCCCATCCGCCGCTATCGGCGAAGCGCTTGCTATCCTTCTCGATGAAGTCAACGTTTTGCTGGGCGCCGCCCACCGTTGTTGGACCGGGGGCTTCCGTACTCTTTTCCGGCTTCCAATGGATTTTTGCGATCTTGGAGCCGTCAGGGAAGGGCTTGCCGTTTTCGGGAATTCCGGCCTTGTAGGCCTCGATCATTACGGGGTTGGCTAGGATGACAGCAATAGCACCTTCCGTGTGACTGACGGAGACGGCGGCCCAATCTTCGTATCCTCTGAACTCGGAGAATGCGAGCCCGTTGGGGACGCTCACCGTATACTTATCGTGGGCGGCAATTGCCAGCCCGCCGACGAGTGTTAGCGAAGCCGCGAGAACCGCGATCGGCAACGATTGACTTACATGCATGGATTACCCCTTGGAAGTCAGTGACGTTCCAGCGCTGGTTATCGAGAATACGTTCGTTGAGCGGTTGATTTGGTGTAGGTTCGCCACACCGAAGACGATTATCTGCCGCTCATAGCGGCCACTGTGTCATTCCGTGACTTCAGAATCCATAGACCCGCCGTCTGTGCGATGGATCCAAATTGCTCCTTTCACTTTGTTTTTAAAATTGGCTACCTCAATAGCGCAGGCTTCGGTAACGCGGCCTTTCCGGAGCATGGTTTGCGTGCTGAGTTGTTCTAATTTTGCTACTTCCAACTCGCGAGAAGTGGGAGCCTTCATTTTTTTGACCCGCCTGGGAATAAACGGCTCGTCCCTCGAGTCTACCCTTTCGACCCGCCAAGTCGCGGACCTTTGGAAAGGTATAGTCATGAGCGACAGCAAGGACGACGAGGGCGTAAGCCGGCGGCATGCGCTGGAATGCATGATCTGGGCGGGGACGGGTGTATTTTGGACGGTTGCGGGCGGTGTTCCGACATCGTTGTCGTTGCTTGATGCCGCCGAGGCCGCTGCGGCTGCGACGAGTGGATTCACGTTCCTGCAGATTTCAGACAGTCATGTTGGGTTCAACAAGCCCGCCAATCCGCACGCGCTCGATACGCTCAAGGAGGCTATTGCCCGGATCGATGCCCTGCCCGCGAAGCCCACATTCATGCTGCATACGGGCGACATCACGCACAGTGCGAAGCCCGCGGAATTTGACCTCGCAAACCAAGTTATCGGCAGCACGGGCGTCGATGTGCATTACGTGCCCGGCGAACACGACATCACGGACGAAGCAACAGAGAGAGCCTATCTCGAACGGTACGGTAAGGGCACGAAAGGCGGAGGCTGGTACAGTTTCGACGACAACGGCGTGCACTTCATCGGATTGAACAACGTCGTGAACTTGAAGCAATTCGGCCTCGGCTATCTCGGCAACGAGCAGCTCGAATGGCTCGAGGACGACCTTCGTCCGCTCAAGTCGTCGACGCCGATCGTCATTTTTGCGCACATCCCGCTCTGGTCCGTCTATCCGAACTGGGGATGGGGCACCGATGATGCAGCGATCGCACTTGGTTACCTCAAGCGCTTCGGGTCGGTGACCGTCCTCAATGGCCACATTCATCAGCTGATGCAGAAGGTCGAAGGGAACATCACGTTTCACACTGCGCGTTCGACGGCGTTTCCGCAGCCGGCGCCCGGAACGGCGCCTTCGCCGGGCCCGATGGTCGTGCCGGCGGAGAAGCTCCGCAGCGTGCTCGGTATAACCAACGTCGCCTTTAAGAGAACGGACTCGCCGCTCGCGATAACCGATACGTCGTTGGCGGAGTAGTGCGATGAAACTCGAGATGATACGCGCGGCGGCGGGGTTCGCTGTCGCCGCATCGGGAATGATCTTCCTTATGCCTGCCGCTCGCGCGGCCGCAGATGCCGCTCACGGCGAGCAAATTTACCAAAGCTGCCAGGACTGTCATTCGCTCGACACCAACGATGTCGGCCCGAAACATCGGGGCGTATTCGGCAGAAAGGCTGGCTCGGTTCCCGATTACAGCTATTCCGCTCCCCTCAAGAAATCGGGTATTACCTGGGATCAGGACAGCCTCGACCGATGGCTTACGGATCCGCAAAAGCTCGTGCCAGGTTCGAAAATGTTCTTTCACCTCGATGGCGCCCAAGATCGAGCCGACGTTATCGAGTATTTGAAAGAACGGGCGAAGTAGTGCCAGACCGCGCAATCATGCGAGGCGTGATGGACGAACGGCAACGATTTAGCGAGGCGGTGCTCCCGTACGTCGACGATGCGTTGTCTCTCGCGCGTTGGCTGACCGGGAATGCCGCCGATGCCGAAGATGTCGTTCAGGAGGCTTGTCTCAGGGCTTTCGGCGCCATCGCCTCGGTCCAAAATGCCAACGCGCGGGCTTGGCTTCTCGCCATTGTTCGCAACACCGCTTTCAGCTGGATGGCAAAGAACCGGCCGAAGGCCATCACGACTACGGATGACGCGGGACTTTTAGAACAGGCTGGGCTTGAGATGGCTGAACCACAGGCATCGCCCGAAGCGATTTTGATAAGGAAAGCCGATGCCGCGCAATTGGAGAACGCTATCGCGGCATTGCCGCTTGCCTATCGCGAGGTTCTGGTACTGAGAGAGATCGAAGATCTGAGTTACCGGGAGATATCGAAGGCCTTATCCATACCGGTCGGCACCGTCATGTCGCGATTGGCGCGCGCGCGGAGTTCGCTTATTCAACGCATCGGCATGGCGGGTGAGGGAAAGGCTGGTGCAGCATGATCAAGCCTTCGTCATGGTCTTCCCGGGAAGAGTCCCTCATTCTGTTGAATGCTTATCTCGACGACGAACTCGATGCCGCTTCGGCATTAGACGTCGAGCGGCGTCTGGCGGCCGATCCAGCTCTGCGGGCCGAGCACGACCGGATTGCCGAATTGCGCAGCACGCTGGCGTCTCATCTCATGGCGCAGCGCGCATCGGATGACTTCAAGCGGCGTATCGCGGCAATTGCCGAGCCGTCGCGGGAGGTTGTCGTAGCGCTGCCGTCGCGGCCATCTCGAACATACGATTGGCGTCAGATGGCTGCCGCTGCCGTTGTCGCTGCGGCTATCACGGCTGGTGGCATGTATGGAGTTCTGCGTCAGAACTCCGGTGCGAACGAAATTGCGGCCATTGTTGCCGATCATCAGCGCGCGTTATTGGCGGCTCAGCCCTTCGATATCGCCTCGAGCGACAGGCATACCGTCAAGCCATGGTTCGACAGCAAGCTCGCCCTTTCGCCCCAGGTCGTCGATTTGGCCGGAGCAGGCTTTCCGCTTGCTGGCGGGCGCGTGGAAATCGTTGACGGAAAGCCCGTTCCCGTTCTCGTCTACCAGCGTCGCGCCCATATCATCAGTGTGGTAGCGGTACCGCGCCCCGGGCAAATGTCGAGCACCTCTCCGGCGCTTCAGACGACCAAGGACGGATACTCCGTGATCCGTTGGTTCGGCCGGGATTTCGAGTATTTTGCCGTGTCGGATTTGCCGGAAGCCGAACTTCGTGAATTCGTCTCGCGTTGGCGCGAGGCGACGCCCGGTAGCTGATCGATTGAAGATTACTCAAAAATTGCTATTGGCGATGCCGGACATTGATGGAATTCTGACGATACTAAAGCGATCGCTTGTCGCGGTCGCAGCTACGTTGATCCTAGTCAGCGACGGAACTCAGGCTCAGTCCTTGTCTTCGCCCTCGACCTCCGCAACTACGACCTATCAAACGCTCGCGGTGGATGGCGTGAAGATATTCTATCGCGAAGCTGGTCCGCGTCACGCACCGGCGTTGCTGCTCTTGCATGGGTTTCCATCATCGTCGCGGATGTTCGATACGCTTATTCCATTGCTCGCCGATCGCTACCACATCGTTGCACCGGATTATCCCGGCTTCGGGCTAAGCGACGCTCCGCCGGCATCGGCCTTCGCCTACACTTTTGATCATGAAGCCAGCGTCATTGAGGGTTTCATCGAGGCGCTGGGCCTTAAGAAGTACGTGCTATTTATGCAGGATTATGGCGGCCCCGTCGGTTTCCGGCTTGCGGTCGCTCACCCGGAACGCGTTCAGGCGATGATCGTCCAAAATGCCGTGGCGCACGAAGCGGGGCTTGGACCGATATGGGTGGATCGAAAGGCCTATTGGAAGAACCGTGCGGCGCATGAGGGGGACTTCATCTCGAGCTTCACGTCGCTCGATGCCTGCAGGCAACGCCACGTCGGCACGAGTCCCCACATCGAGCGCTACAATCCCGACATCTGGGCTGAGGAATTCGCGGCGCTGTCACGGCCCGGCCAAGCCAAGATTCAGGCGGATCTGTTTTATGATTACCGGAACAACGTGGCCTCATATTCACGCTGGCAGGCGTGGCTGCGCCAATATAAGCCCCCCATGCTTGTCGTGTGGGGCAAATACGATCCTTCATTCGCGGTTGCAGGGGCGACGGCGTACGCGCAAGATGTGCCCGATGCGGAGATCCACATCCTCGATGCCGGACACTTCGCGCTTGACGAGGCGGTAGACCAGATAGCGGCTCTGATGCGCACGTTCCTCGCCAGGCAAAAGCTTGATGCTCTGTAGTTTTGTCCGGGCACTCAGCCGGACAAGCCCATAACGTTCATGTCGACGAGACGTGGGAGTGCGAGTAGGGATGTCATCAGAAACGCAGTCTATCATTGCGAAGCGCCGCGAACAGATGTTCCCCGTGCTGGCACCTCAGGAGATCGACCGTCTCCGCCGGTTCGGCAATCTCAAGTCGTTCAACACCGGTGATGCCCTCGCGGAAATTGGAAAAGTCAGCGCCGGTTTGGCGATCATCCTGAGCGGCAAAGTCGACGTCACGCAGCATGATACGAACGGTCACCGCGTACCGATTGTCACGCATGGGCCGGGGTCGTTCTTGGGCGAGCTTGCTCAGCTCTCCGGCCGGCCATCCTTGGTCGATGCGCGCGCAAAGAACGAAGTCGAGGCGCTGATTGTCGGGCCTCAGAAACTTCAGGCATTGCTCATCGCGGAAGCCGAGCTCGGCGAGCGCATTATGCGGGCGCTTATCTTGCGCCGCGTCGGCTTGCTCGAAACCGGTGGAGGCGGTCCTGTTATCGTCGGGCCCGCCGACAACAGCGATGTGCTGCGTCTCCAGAATTTTCTGGGGCGCAATGGTCACCCCCATTTGTGGCTCGATCCCACGACCGATGCCGAGGCGCGCGCTCTTATCGAACGGTTTCATGTTGAGGGTGACACGCTGCCGATTGTTCTCTGTCCTGGCGGTCAACTTCTTCAAAATCCGTCCGAGACGGCACTTGCCCGCTGCATCGGTCTCGTCGGGCCCATCGATGCAACGCGCGTTTACGATGTGGCTGTTGTTGGCGCCGGGCCCGCGGGAATGGCAGCCGCTGTTTACGCAGCGTCGGAGGGATTGTCGGTTCTCGTGCTCGATTGCCGATCGTTTGGCGGGCAGGCCGGTGCCTCGGCTCGCATCGAAAACTATCTCGGCTTTCCGACCGGCATCACGGGCATGGCGTTGATGGCACGCGCCTACAATCAGGCGCAGAAGTTCGGAGCTGAATTTGCAATTCCAACCCAAGTCGTGGGACTGGAATCCAGCAACAACCCGGATCAACGCGGCTTCATTCTCACGATGAAAGATGACGAGCGTGTCACCGCGCGCGCCGTGGTTCTTGCTGGCGGAGTTCGGTACCGGCACCTGGACGTGCAGAATGTCGACGAGTTCGAGGGGAGCGGTGTCCATTACTGGGCGTCGCCCGTTGAAGGCCGGCTTTGTTCCAAACAGGAAGTCGTTCTGGTCGGCGCCGGAAATTCGGCAGGGCAAGCCGTGGTTTACCTAGCGAGCCGGGCGGCCAAAGTCTGGCTGCTCGCGCGTGGTGGCGACATCTCCCGGAGCATGTCCCAATATTTGGTGGAACGCATTCGTGGTCTTGCGAACGTTGACGTGCAGACGCAGGCAGAGGTTACGCGCCTCGAAGGACGCGATGGTGTTCTCGATGCGATCCATTGGAGAACCGCGAAAGGAGAAGACGTTCGCCGCGAAATACATCATCTCTTTCTCTTTATCGGAGCTGACCCAGAGTCGGATTGGCTGTCGGGGTCTGGCGTACGCCTCGATCCGAAGGGATTTGTTCTAACCGGCGCAGCGGCCGGCAACGGTGCGAGCCTTTTGGAAACGAGCGTTGCCGGAGTGTTCGCTATAGGCGATATTCGCGCAGGTTCAATCAAACGCGTGGCGGCGGGAGTGGGTGAGGGAGCGCAAGTTGTTGCCGCGCTTCATACCTATCTTGCCTCGGTCAATCATGTTCGCCCCGCGATTGTATAGTCGAAGCGCTCGGAGCCTTCTTGGAGACAGAAGCCGAGGCCTGACCGTGCTGACGGCTTCCGGACTTTGGGCCCATGTGCGTCGACCAATCGCCCACCTTGAGTTTCGATGGCTTGTCTTGAAGCTTGTCGATGAATTCGATGAATTGGGCGGCGGTGAGAGCTACTGACCCATTGAGATTGTCGTTGCCGGGCGCGCGCTCGACGACACATTCCATTTCACCTTCCTCACCGATGCGAATGTGGGCGAAGTACAGATCTGCCCTCACGAGCCGCTGAAAATCGAAGAGGGGTGTGGAGATGTAGCGATCTGCGTTCGCACTCTTTTTGTCGGGCACATAATCGACGTCGCATACCAGCGTGTAGCCATCACGCAAAGCAGCACGAGCCTCGACGAATGTCGAAGACGTTCTCAATATGTTGAGAGGCGCGTTTCTCACACCGTAATTAGCCAGCCTCGTGTTGTTGATTGGGGATGCTGTGATCATCGCGCTTCGTAAGCCGGCCCGGTCCAAAGCCGCGAGGATCGCGTACTCGCCTTGCGTATGGATCATCGCGATGATGGATTGGCGAGAGCGCAGTTCGTTGATTATGCTGGGATCGGAAAGGGTGATTTCCGGTGAAAAGCCTGGGAACAAATGTTTGAAGACCTGACGTAATTTGCGGTGCTGAATGTTCCGAGCCGGAATTTGCCGGAAATTATTGGCGGCTAGGGCAGAGCCACTCCGATCAAGTTTTTTCCAGGCAACTTTGAAAAGCACGTCGGCCGGTTTGCTGTGGTTGCGGACCAAGAATGCGAAAATTCCAAGATTTCGTACGAGAAATCGCAGGTCCTTCAAATCGATTTTGAGATTTTTGCGAGTGTTCATCGAGGCCGATAGACCTTTCCGATCGACGCCAATTTATTGATGGCAGATCTCATCCACCTGCTATTGTAGGCGACAAACTTCGACTCCTGAATGGCTCTCAGCCGCCGGTAAAAGCCGAAAACGTCCTCGTACGTCTTGGTGAAGTTCGGGATCTTGCGAGTATGTCCGAGTGCCAATGCGGAATTAAAAATCTCTTGAACCGCATGAAAGCCGGCAGGGTCCCGGTAGCGAAGGCGCGTTGCCCAGTCGGACGGGATCGATTGGTTCTGGAAGATGTCGGGGACAGAACCCGTGGCTGCCAAAAACATCATCTTTGTCAGGAGGCATTTCCGGCAATGCCCGCAATTCTCTGGCTGTATCTTCCGGTTCCAGCAGAAGGCGAGGGAGTTCAGCGCTGTCTTGGAGTTCAGGATCAATTCAAGCTTTTCACTTCGCGTTAAATTGTCGTCGGCTGTGATCAACTTCGTCCGCCCGTCGTCAAAGAGATGATCGGTTGCCGAGTTCGTTCCCCACGGAAAATGCAGAAACTGTCCATCAAGGCGTTCGTCAGCCGCGAGGATGAGATTTTGATAGGTGCTGGAGTGAAAAAAACCTGCTCCGGCCAACGCAAAAACGTGACTCAAATGATGCCGCTTCAAATTGACTTTCAACTTGTTGTAAAGCGCATAGGCATCCGTTTTGACCACGATGCGCGTGTCGGAGAGTTCTTCCGCGAATGCCCGTGTCTTCCCAAGCAGCGCCTCGAAACCCGCCGTGTCGCTCAGGCTGTAATCCATGCCGTGAATGGTCAGAAGGTCCTGGCGGCGGCCATCTCGGAGGCGCGCCAGTGCGGTATAGGCGGCGTCGAGTCCTCCGGAAAAATAGAGAAGATCGCGGCCCGGATTTTGATGTGAAACGTCCGTTGGCCTCGAGTTCAACTCGGCGAAGCTCACGTCGGTTGCGTAGAAATGGCCGGGCAGCCACGACTGCCAAATCTCGCTAATCCTACGAAAGTTCGCAACCGTCTGACGGGTGCCGCGCCCCTCGATGCGAAGAGCCGCGTTGAGCCGCATGCCAACGGGGAGGAAATACCAGGCCGCAAAATCGGTCATCGCCTCGCGGTTGCGTTTTTCCGGATGACTTGTCGTTACGTTGATTTCACCGACCCGGCTTTTCAGCACGGCCCCGTAATATGTCTCGATGACTTCGACATCGATAGGATGCTGATTGTTGGTCATTCGACGGATAATTGGAGGGCTTACAAAATTTTGCGCGAGTGACGCAGTCCTATTCTATCCCGTTTACTTCGTAAACCCTTTCGCTATCTTGCCCGAAATAGATACAGGCTTGGGGAAGTCGTGACATGAAATCTGTGCAGGATGCAGCGATTGCGAAGGCGATCATCCTGTCTCCAGATTTCGGCACCTACTCCATGGCAAATCGCTACCGCGAGCTGGCGGAGCGGACGCACCTCGATTTTTCGTCAGCCATCAAATTGTTAGATTGCTTGCCCGTATTTATCGATGGTGACGTTCATCAGAGAGTCCGCAAGGCCATGGCCAAGCAGATCTCAAAAACCAAGGATTGCCAATTTTCCTCCAGTCGGGAAATTCTGGCTATCCTATTCGAGCGGGTCTTCCGCCAAAATACGCGGATAGAATTGGTCGAGGAATTTTCTCGGCCGCTATGGCGGGCGATTTCCGCGTCCATTGTGCCGAGGAACAGCGAAACACTAGACCTCGTCGAAGAGATTCCGGCTCTGTTCAGTCCGATCTTATCCATACGGGAAAGAATCAGGATCAGCGATAGAATCGGAGATTATCTAAGCGCAGATCCGGAAGAAGGGGATGACCGGCTTATCCTTCTCTGTCTCGCTGCATTGGGGGCGAGGCCGTTTGTCGGGACATTGAGCTTGTCGCTCTACGAGATTTTTAAAGAAAATCCCGGAGCGCGCATGCGCGATCTCGTTTGGCCGCAACTCTATCCATCAAGCTCGCTTCGTTTCGTGGATCGAATTTGTGGAAATGAAGCAGCGGTCGTCGCCAACTTCGAGTTTCGTCCGGGTGAGCGGGTGAGGTGCTTGACGCAGAGTGCAGAGTATTCGAGCGAGGAGAACACGCGTGCTCTGTTTGGATTCGGAGCGCACACGTGTTTGGGAAAGTCGATTTCGGAAAAGGTGTGGGGGCTTGTGGTTGAGACGTTTTCTCAAAGTGATCTGAGGGCGGAACCTCTCACGATCACGATGAGTCCTCACGACGACCCATTCCTGATGCCAGTGCAAATTCATATTGCGCTGACCTGAAGCAAATCTACGCTGGTTGGCGGAGCCCTGCTTTCATCTCGGCGAGGTGTTCCGAAAGCTGTGCTATCGTCAACGTATTTGGGAAGTTGACGATCTCGATGTTCATCCCGAGCGCATCCTCGATATCCATGGCGAGCTGCAACGTATCGAGGCTGTCGAGATCCAGTGATCGTAGCGTTATGAATTGGGCATTCGTCACGGTTAAGTCTGAAGCCTTTTCTGGGCTCAACTTCCGCAATTTGTCGATCACTACAGAGATTACGTCTGGGTTCATCTGCCCCCGCTGAACTTGATCTGAGTGCGGAGCATTGATTTGTGAGGAGGGGGAGCACAAGGGATATTTGTGCAACAGTGCGGGCTAACCGCAGCTGCGAGCTGGGATGTTCACAGACTTTCTGTGCGCGACGTGCGCTTGCGGCGAATTTCGAAGGATTTACCGCTCGTAGGCGTTTCGAAATCGGGCGGGCCGCCAATGATGGGCAAGTCCCGACGGTTCGGAGAGTGAATGATCCCAATGCTGCGGAACGCGCGTTTTGGCGATCTTTCTTGGTCCGCGGGCTTGTTCGGTCGGGATTTTCCCAGCAATAGCCAGAGCGGCCATGGCTCCGGCGCGCTTGCCTTCGAGGGCCGCGAAGCCGCTCGTCTCGACCCCACGGAGAACGTTTCCAGCTGCGAAAACACCGGGAAGGCTCGTGCGCATGGCCTGATCGACGATCGGTCCTTTGGTCAGGGGGTCGATCAACATCGGCCCCTTCGCGAGCGCCACTGTCTCGGGGATCCATCCGGCTGAGAAGAGGACGCCATCGCAAGCAATATAGCGTGTGACACCGCCTTGCCGAATCCTCACAGCTTCGACGCGTTCACTGGTGCCGACGATTGCAGCGATCTCGCTGTTTAAACGGATGCCGATCCCGAGCGCCCGGGCAAGCCAACCCGCTGCAGCGTAGGATTGCACACTTTCCTCGGCGCCAACCAATGCAACGACGCGGATGCCGGCGTGCCGTGCCGTCAGAATAGCGGAGAAAGACACGTGCTCGGTTCCAACAACGACGAGGCGCCGCAATGAGGATGGCAGCCTTACATTTCGATGTACCAATTGCTGGAGCAGGCCGGTTGTCAGGATGCCTTGCGGCGGCCGCACACCTGGCACGACGCGGTTGCCCCGATTGGCTTCGCGGATGCCTGTGGCGACAATGACGACCTGAGGCTCCAGTCGGGCATAGCCGAACTCGGGCCCCATCACCTCGCATACCGGCCCGTTCTCGAGTGAGAGCAACGTCGTGCCCATGCTGATCCGCACAGGCGTGCCTTGAAGCTGTCCCAGCATTTTCCTTGCAAACGCTGGGCCGGAATATGGCCAGCGGGCATACTCGAGCCCGAAGCCCGGGTGGTGACAGAAGCGGGGCAAGCCGCCCGGGCTGTCGTCGCGATCGATAACGAGCACGTCGCTTATGCCTGAACGAGTGAGTTCAGCCGCGGCTGCCAAGCCCGCGGGTCCGGCTCCGACAATCAAGACGCGCGGATTTCCGATTGCCGCTGTCATGGTTTCGATCTTTCGTCGAACATCGCTTGCACGCGTGCTCCGCAGTAGAAGCCCTGGCATCTGCCAAACATCGCGCGGGTGCGCCGCTTCAATCCTTTGATCGTTTGCGGAGGGACGGGAGACGCGAGGGCATCGCGGACCTCGCCAACGCTGATACACTCGCAGTGGCAGAGCATTTCGGCGTAGGCAGGATCGGCGCCGCTGCGCTCGCCGTTCTTCCGCAATCGGTTTGACGGTTCCGACAAGTCCGGCACGCTGACGGGCCTGTGACTGTCTTTGTGGCTGACATCGAAAACGTGCGGAACGATCAGGCCAATGACATGCTCGGCGATGCCGAGTGCGCCGGAAAAGCCCGTCGATCGAATACCGGCAACTGTGAGCCAGTCGTGATCGAAGCGCGGAATGATCCGATAATCGCTGTAGTTCGTGGCAGGTCGCATGCCGGCATAGGCCGTGTTCACCGGGATGGCTGTGAGGCCCGGAACCATGGTCGCCATCGCTTCCTTGAGGAGCTTTATGCCGTCAACGGTCGTTGCGCGGTCGTCGCGATCATCCACGTCTTCGGCTGTCGGCCCGACAATGACGTTGCCGAAAATCGTCGGAGAGATGAGGATGCCGCGACCCTTGGGCGTGGGGGTCGGCATCGCGATCACGTCGTGAATCGCGCGCGCGGCTTTGTCGAGCACCAGATATTGGCCACGCCGGGGGCGCATCTCAAAATCATTGTACCCCGCTAGCGCTTCGACGATGTCGGCACGCAGGCCGGACGCATTGATCACCAGCCTCGCGCGAACGACGTTCCTGCGTTCGCTGTGCAGGGCCCAGCCATTCTGGAGGCGATCGACAGACTGAACCGGCCAAGAATGATGGAACTCGACGCCGTTCGTGACCGCGTCCAGGACGTAGGCGTAAGGAGTCGAGAATGGATCGGCAATCCCTTCTTCGGGAGCCCACAGAGCCAGCCGAATCCCGGGGCCGAAATTCGGCCAGCGGTCGTAGATTTCGGCGGACTCCAGCCTGTGAAAATCTTGGTGCCCAAGCGCGCGAACTCGCTCGAATTCTTCTTCGAGGATCGCGCACTGCTCATCGCTCCAGGCGAGAGTCAGCGCGCCGACTTTGCGCATCGGCAAACCGAGAGCCGGTGCTTCCTCGAGATAGCGGGCATAGCCGCGCTGAACCAGGCGATACTCCAGGCTATCGGGAGCGATCTCTATGCCCGACGTCATCAGCGCCGAGTTGCCTTTGCTCGATTCATCTCCGAAATCGGGTCGCGCTTCGAGTAATGCGACCTTGAGCTTAAATCGCGAAAGATCGCGCGCGATGGCGGTGCCGACGACTCCTGCGCCGATCACAACGATATCGAAGTCGGATGTCATAGTCCGATCTCCAGCAGGCGCTGCCGGCAAAGGCTCGTGTATTCGATCAAATCTCCAAGCTCGTCCGTGTGCCGCGCCTGAACGAGGCACCAAAGATATTCGCGTATGATCTGCGCTTCGCGCATTGCAGCCAGTAGACCGAGTGAATAGGAGCCATAGGCGTCCAGGAGTGTTGAGGTCCGGCGCTCATCGAGATCGAAATTCGCGATGACAGATGCAAGATCCGTTTCAGGCGCGCCGCGGCCCGCGTATTCCCAGTCGACGACTTGCAGGACGCCGGCGCTTTCGATGAAATTTTCGGGGATCAGATCGGCGTGGACGAGGCAAAGCGGTTCGCCTGCGGGCATCGCCGAAAGCCTCGTTGCGAGGTGCCGACGTTCGATTGCGAGACAAGAGTCTGGAAGCATATCCAGATAAAGCAGTGCGGCGTCTCTCGGCGAGAATGCGGGCAGACCTTCCGCGGGAATCTGGTGCAGGCGACGCAACAGCGCCGCGATCGCCACGAGATGACGATCCTCGATTTGGTGTTTGTGGAGTGTCGTACCGTCAATGAAGCCGGTTACGAGCAGCCCATCGCGCGCATAAACGAGTGGCGGCGTTATCTCTGCAGCGGCCGCAAGCGTCACGGCGTGACGCTCAATCTGCCGGTCGATCCGGTGATGCGGCAAGTCTTCGCCGATGCGCGCAAAGTATGAGCGTTCGCCGTCGTGAACCGCGAAGTTCCGGTTCGTGCGGCCTCCCGTAATAGGCGCAATACGCGGCGGCGCCGACCAGAGCGGCAGCGCTTCTAACATTTCGATTTCGCTCATCCCTTCACCGCGCCAAAAGTCAGACCGCGCGCCATGTAACGCGACAGGGAGAATGCAAGAAAGAAGACGGGAACCAGGACGACTGTGCCGAGCGCCAGTGCGGGTCCCCAGAGAATGCCGCGATGGGTAAGGGCCAGCCCGACCACCGGCGGCAAGGGCCGCAGCTTGCCGCCAACCATCGTGTTCGCGATCAGAAATTCGTTCCAAGTGAATATGAAGACGAACAGGCCGATGCAGACGAGCCCTGAAACCGATAGCGGCAGGATCGTGCGCCAAAGAATGCCAAACGGGCTGCATCCGTCGACACTTGCCGCTTCGTCTATCTCGCGGGGAATTTCGTCGACGAACGACTTCATCACCAAGATGGCGAAGGGCAGTTGAAACGACGTGTTGAGAAGGATCAGCACCAGATACGTGTCGTACAATCCGACCTGTCTCAGGAGGACGAACAACGGCACGATCGATGCGATCGGCGGGATCATCTTGAGGCTGAGCAGATTGTAGGTGACGGCATCCTTGCGCCAGACAGGAAAGCGAGAGAGCCCGTATGCCGCGGGTAGGGCGAGCAGCAAGGTAAGAAGCGTTGTCGCCACGCTGATAATGACACTGTTGGCGAGATGGCGTTCGACAGCCCAGTTGGCCAGGATGAATCGCCAGTGATCCAAGGTGGGATTGAAGAACCAGACCGGGCTTGGAGACAGCAGATCGGCATCGGACTTGAACGAGCCCAGAACCATCCATGCGAGCGGGAATAGAAACAAAGCCACGAGCATGACGTTGGCTGCAATCATCAGCCACTCGGCACCGAGCTTACTTTTAGTGCGCACCGGCGAAGCCTTTCTTGAATAGAACCCTGATCACGACAAACGCAACGATCAGGACCAAGAAGGACGCGGCCGACGCGGATGCGACGTTGAGGTTCATAAGTCCTTCGCGCTGAATGAAGAGTGTCATGAGGTCCGTCGACAGTGCGGGGCCGCCTTTGGTCAGCACAAATACGCTGTCGAAGGTCGCGATTGCGAACATGAGACGGAATACCAAGGCGACGGCGATGATCGGGGCCATCAGCGGGAGCGTGATGCCGAAGAGCACGTGCCGGCGTTTTGCTCCGTCGATCTCAGCGGCTTCGAACAAATCTGCGGGGAGGCCTTCGAGACCCGCCAAAAGGATGAGGAACATGAAGGGCGTCCATTGCCATACGTCCATTGCGATGATGGAGACGACCGCCATCGTCGTGTCCGAGAGCCAGTGCACGTCGCCGAGTCCAATCGCCGAACCCGCATGAACAATGATGCCGAAATCGCTGTTGAGCATCAGCTTCCAAATGAGTCCAACACTCACGGGCGTTGCCATAACAGGAAGCATCAGTAGCGCGCGCATGATCGGGTGCTGGCCGCGCATTTTCTTGAACGACAGCGCGAGCGCAAAGCCGACCACAAACTCCAATCCGACCGCCGTGACAAGAAAGACAGCAGTGACGGCAAGCGAATGTCGAAAGATATCGTTCGTGAGCGAGAGCCAGTATGTTTCAAACCCCACATAGCGCCAAACAGGGCTTGTCAAACGCAGGTCGGTGAAGCTCGCCCAAAGAGAATAGAAGAGCGGGTAAATGGTGAGCGCGGTAATGAAAAGGAGCGCTGGCGCCAAGAACGCCATTCCTTTCCACGCGTCATTGGATCGTTTGATTGCTGGCCTGGACATGACGTTACTTGGTCTCGATGACGCGCAGTCCGGTGGCGACCAGTTCGCGAACTGATGCCGACGGGCCTGTGATGAGTTTGGAAATTTTCGACAACGGAACCGCCGTTACGCGCTCGCGGGCATTCAGTTTGCGAGCCGTCGCCACGACGATCGTCGCTTTGGACTGGCTCATCATTTTCTGCGCAAGCCCCGCGTCGTGCGGATCGGCAAATGCCAATCCACATTCGACGCTCACGGCGTCCGCGGAGATGATGGCGAAGTCTGCGTTGATTTGAGCCGTCATTGCTTCGGTGAAGTGACCGCTCGTTGCAAGCGACGTCGTTCGGACGAAGCCGCCAAGCAAACACGAGGTGACGGCCCGATTTTCCGCGAGCTTCGTCGCAACATTCACGGCTGGCGTCGCCACGAATAATTCAGTTCCCGCGGACACGATTGCTCTTGCGACCGCCATGATCGTGGAGCCATCATTCATAAAGAGCGTGCTTTTCGGCGGGATGAGGCGGACAACGGCCTCAGCGATGCGCTGCTTTTCCTCGATGTCCTGCAATTCGCGCTGGGCAAAATCCTGGTCGGCCATGCGCACGTCTTGAAGCGCCGCGCCGCCGTGGGTTCGTGACAGCGCGCCATCGGCTTCGAGTGCTGCGAGATCGCGGCGTATCGTGGCTGGCGACGCGGACAGGATTACGCAAAGCTCCTCCACCGATACGGTTTCGCGAGCCAGCATCAGTCGAAGGAGTTCTGCGCGTCGTCCGGAGGGGTTTCGCTTGTCGCATTTCATGATGAAAAGTCGCTCACTCCATGCGGGGAAGTCAATCACTAACAATCATTCTATTGCGTTTTGTGATTGATTGCCATTAGTCTCTCGTCTCGGGGCGGAGATTTCGGCAACGGAGGACGGAAAGATCATGATGTGGAATCGGGGCATCGGACTGGCTGCGACGGCACTGGCGGGCGTTCTCGCGTTTTCGCCCCTGAGTTCTGCCGAGGCGAAAGAGATCCGCGTTATTGCGACGGGCGAAGCGTACGGATCGGCGATGAAGGCGGCTGCCGACGTGTTCAAGCAGCGCACCGGAATTGAAGTGAAGATCGATCAGCTGCCATACGCCGATGCCTATAACAAAGAAGTGTTGCTCGGCACTGCCGGCTCCGACGAATACGACATCATGGTGCTGGACTGCATCTGGCTACCGATCTTCGTGAAAAACAATTGGGTGCAGCCTTTCGAGCCGCTCGAGGCGAAGGCCTCGACGAAAATCGATTGGAAGGGGTTTTTCCCGGGCATTGTCGACAGCTACAACGTCTTCGACGGCAAACACTACGCGGCGCCGGTCGATTTCTTCATCGAGGTGCTTGGTTACCGAAAAGATCTGCTTGAAAAAGCGGGCCTCACCGAGCCTCCGAAAACATGGGACCAATTCCGGGACTATGCCGCCAAGCTCAACGCGCCAGAGTCTGAAGTTTACGGCGTCGCGACCATGCCAGCCGAGCAAGACGGCGCCTATTCGGAATGGACGGTCCGTTTGGCTGGACTGAAAATGCCGCCGAACGCCAACCAGTTCGTGTGGGACAAAGATTTCAAGTCGACGGTCGCGCACGAGGGTAATGGCAAAAAGGCACTCGACCGTTGGCTCGAGATCAAGCCTTACACGGCGCCGGGTGCTGCTGCGATGGGTTACGCCGAGGCCATCAATGCCTTTGCGCAGGGCCAAGCGGCCATGCACATCAATTGGTACTCCTTCTTCTCAGACATCGAAACTCCAGCCACCAGCAAGGTTATTGGCAAGGTGGGTTATGCGTTGCCTCCGCGCGAGACGCTCGATGGCCCGCGCCGCGACTACCTCGGCGGATTCCAGATTGCCATCAGTGCCAAGGCTCAGGAACCGGATCTCGCTTACCAGTTCATCAGTTTCGTCACGAGCGACGAAGGTCAAGAGATCATGCTGGAAAACGGTGCGCCCGGAGCCTACCGCACGCAAGTCTACGACAATGCGAAGTGGCTCGCGCGCTATCCGTTCCTGGCGCCTATCAAGACTGCCGAGGTTCTTCTGCCTCTGACGGCCGATCTCGCGGAATATGTCGAGATGCAACGGACTGTCTATGATCAGATCTCTGCGGCATGGGTCGGTAAAAAGAATTCGGAAGAGGCGATGAACGCCGCGCACAGTAGCCTCGATGATTTGCTGAAGCAGCTCAAGTATCAGAAGTGAGCGCCCAGAAAATCGGATAGCGCATGTATCAAGATACCTCCATGACCGACATTGTCCTCCGTAAGGTCACCAAACGCTTCGGCGATTTGGTCGTCCTGCCTGAACTCGATCTTACCATTCGAAGCGGCGAATTCACTGTGCTGCTCGGACCGTCGGGTTGCGGCAAGACAACTCTGATGCGGATCATTGCCGGACTCGAGGAGGTAACGAGCGGTGAAATCGTCATTTCCGGACAGGACGTGACGCACACGCGCGCCAGCGAACGCGACGTTGCGATGGTGTTCCAGAGCTATGCGCTCTATCCCCATCTCAGCGTCGCGCACAATTTGGGATTCCCGCTCAAGGTCCGCGGTGAGGCTTCCGGCGTCATCGACGCCAAGGTCAAGAAGGTCGCGGCCTTGCTCGGACTCACGGCGTTGCTTCAGCGGAAGCCGAAGCAATTGTCAGGCGGGCAGCGCCAACGCGTGGCGCTGGGCCGCGCAATCATCCGTGAGCCCCGCATTTTTCTATTCGACGAGCCCCTATCAAATCTCGACGCGAACATGCGTGAAGGCGTGCGCTCGGAGCTGATCCGGTTTCATGCGGACGTCCGTAAGACAATCGTCTATGTGACCCACGATCAGGTGGAGGCGATGACGATGGCGCAGCGCATCGTCGTCATGCACGAAGGGGTCATTCAGCAGATCGGGACGGCGAAGGAGGTCTACAAGAAGCCGGCGAATACGTTCGTCGCTGGCTTCGTCGGAAGCCCCGGCATGAACCTCGTGCCGGCAGCGGAAATTGGACAGCCTATCATTGGGCAGGATTTTTCCGGCCGCAGAGAACACGTTCTTCGATCTGCCGGACGCGCCGCCTTGATCGGATGCAGGCCAGAGAACGTGCGCCTCGGCTCCAGATCAGCTAGCGGCTTCGCGTTCACGGCGAAAATTCTATCGCTCCAGCCGCTGGGCGCATCGATGATGGTCGACCTCGAGACGGCGGGCAGCAGGATCGTCGCCTTGACCGAGTGGCGGGACAACAACTTGGAGCCAGGGCAGGCGATCGACGTTTGCTTTCCGCTTGAAGACGTCTGCTACTTCAATGAGGCCGGTGCACGCTTCGATTGATGTGCGCGACAAGCGGGGCGATGCGCATAAGCCATCACTGAGATGCTTGGCGTTTCAAGCTGATAATGTAGGCGATCACGTCATCGCGGTTTTGCTTCGAAAGGATGAAGTTCGGCATTGTCGGATGAGCGGTATCCAGCCATGCCGAAAGCGCGAGGCCCGTCATTCCCGATGTATTTGCCACGCTTGTGAAACTGGGTGCGCCGGCATTCGGCGATAGCACCTCATTTTCCTTGACGGCGTGGCATTCTGAGCAATGATCCAACGCGAATATGCGCCCGATGTCGGCGTTGCCGGGCTCCCCCGCGTGTGCCTTTGCCGGTGTGAAGAGCGCCAGGGTCATGGCAAGCACGTAATGCGATTTTGTCCCGGTTGAGACTCTGCTCGTCATGATTTTACCCATCAAAATGAGAAGCGCGGTGATCCCGAACAAGTCGCGTCGCATTCGCTAGAGGTGCGCTAATGGGCAAGTAACACCGGCACCTTTGTATGTTGCAGGACATCTCGCGAGACGCCGCCCAAAATGAACTCTCGAAATCTTGAATGCCCGTAGATACCCATGACAATGAGATCTTGATACGTGCGCCGCGTATGCACCAGAAGCCGATTGGCAACGGACAGATCATCCTGAGCAACCGTTTCGGTCTCAGCATGAACGCCGTGGCGCAACAGCGAGGAAGCGAGTTCATCGCTTGATGTTCGGTTGCTTCCGTCGGATGGGGTGTCGCCGTTCTCCGTCACCGTCAAAATGCGAACGCGCTGAGCGTTTGTCAGAATCGGCAATGCATCGAATGCAGCGCGTGCGGCTTCTTTGGTCGGCTTCCAGGCGATGGTGACGTCTTTGCCTATTTGCTCAAACTCACCTTCCTGCGGAACGACGAGAGTGGGCCGGCCGCTTTCGAGCGCGACGCGTTCCGGGACGTCGTCAATCCAGGGATTTTGTCCTCCCTGACTAACGATGACTAAATCGGCTGTGCGTGCATGATCAATGACGGCATCGGCAACATTAGCATCGAAGCTTGAATCGTCTGTTCGCCATTCGTGCGTGATGTTGTCCGCTTGTTTGATCTTGGCATCAAAAACTAGCTTGATACGCCGTTCCTGTTCACGATAGCTGGCAAGCTGATCTTCCATCCACGTCACTGCAAATGGGCCCACGAGATCAGGCGGGGGAGTAGCCGACGGCATCACGTAAAGGCCGATGATATGCGCTCCGCCATTACGCGCTAAAGTGGCGGCCGTCCTTATAAGGTGTGGGACGCGCTTTTCGTCGTTCAAGTGCAGCAGCATCGTCCGGTATGGCATAGTGAAAACTCCAGCTCGCAATATTTCGGCTGTAGCCAGGCAGAAGCAGCAGCTTATCTTCCATCAGCCGGCGATCTCTTCAAGACGATTGGCATCAAGAATGCGAACGTCATTTCCATTTTGAATCTCGATGACGCGCATCATCCTAAGTTTCGTCAGCGTGCGGCTGACCGTCTCGATCGTCAAGCCGAGCAGATCGGCAATATCGGAGCGACGCATCGGCAGGTTAATAAGATCTTCTTCTGCGTGGCCGCCGCGGCCCTTCAATTCGATAAGAAACGAAGCAATTCGTTCCATTGCGGTGCCCTGACCGACACTGACGAGCAGCCGGCGCGCGGCCGAGAGTTCTGCTGAAACGGCGTTATAGAGCCGAAAGGCGAGGGCCGGATCGCGCGCCGCATCATGTTCGAGCTGCGATGTCGGCAGACACTTGACCTTGCAAGCGCAGGTGGCTTGCGCGTCGAAAACGTGGTCGCCGAACATTCCGAGGCCGATGTAATCGCCGGGATAGGCAAAGTCGATAATCTGGCGGCGGCCGTCGCTCAGGACCTTTGACAGAGCAATCACACCGTCTTCGATACGATAGACGTGCGTCCGCGGGTCTCCCTCGCAAAAGACATGCTCTTTCGCCTCGATGCGCCGCACGGTCCCTGAATGGAAGCCGTCGAGACCTTCAACGGGCTGGCGGTTAGGCGATCTCCGAGCGGTTTTGAAGCTCGTGGTCTGCTCGGTTTGTGGCGCGCTAAACATGTCCCGTGTATCCTTCTACCCGTCGTCCCGTTGAGGGCATATGACAGGATTAACGTGCCGGGCATTTGCGCTCAGTGTAATCAATTGTAATAGTTTGTAACCGACTGACGTTTGGAAACCCGCGTTGTGACCGAAATACTCGTTGTCGATGATGATCCCGAGATCCGAAGCTTGCTCAAGACGTGCTTCGAGCGGGAAGGTTACGACGTCATTGAAGCGCCTGACGCCCTGAACGCTCGTGCTGCGCTGGAGCGCGGCACCATCAGCCTCATAACGTTGGATCTGACGCTCGGCCGCGATGATGGTCTAAGCCTCGCGCGAGAAATCCGGGCGTCCTGCGACGTGCCGATCGTGATGCTTTCAGGCAAGGGCGATACGGTCGATCGCATCGTCGGGCTGGAGGTCGGCGCCGACGATTACATTGCGAAGCCGTTCAGTCCGCGTGAGGTTCTGGCGCGCGTGCGCGCGGTGTTGAGACGGAGGGAGGGCGGCAGTGCGCCGGCCGCCCGACCGGCATCCGCGCATGAAGTCTTCCGTTTCGGCAGTTGGACGCTCGACATAACAAGCCGTGAACTCAAGGGGCAATTGAACGAGCGTCGCGAGCTGACGACAGCTGAATTCAATTTGCTCGAGCTCTTCGTGCGGCACGCGCACCGGGTGCTGTCGCGAGACGAAATTATGGATCTCCTCAAGGGGCACGATTACTCGCCACTCGATCGCTCGATCGACGCGCTCGTCAGCCGGTTGCGCCGAAAAATCGACGACGAGACGGATGCCGAGCACATCAAATCGATCCGCGGGGTCGGGTATATGTTCGCGAGCGACGTTCGCCGGACCGCTTAGGCTGTCAGTCACGCAGCGATGCTTGGCGGGCGGCCTTCTTATCGATCGTTGCGCGCAACATGCTGGCGAGCTGTTTCTGCGTATATGGCTTGCGCAGAATTGGCCAGAAGGTGTCGGCTTCGCCCTTGCCGGCTGCTTCATCGGCGAAGCCTGTCGTTAAAATGACCGGGAGATCCGGCAGTCGGGCCGAGATCCAGGTCGCGAGTTCAATACCGGTCATTCCGCCCGGCATAATGATATCGGTGAATACTGCGCTGACCTGTTGTCCGCTTTCAAGTGCGGCCTTCGCCTCGACGCCGCTCGCACACTCGACCGTATCATAACCGAGTCGCTTGAGGCGGTTTACGGTCAACTGGCGAACGTCGCGGTTGTCCTCGACGACCAGGATGCATTCGCCGTTCGCATGTGGTTCCGTTGCGAGAGATAACGTTTCGTCGTGCTGCGCGGCCTCTTCGTCGCAACGGGGCAAATACATATTTACGGTCGTGCCGGCGCCCGGCTCGCTGTTGATCGTGATATTGCCGTTCGACTGCTTGATGAAACCATAGATCGTGCTGAGGCCAAGGCCTGTGCCGCGTCCTATCGACTTGGTCGTGAAAAAGGGTTCGAACACGCGGCTCAAAACATCCTTGCTCATGCCAATACCGTTGTCGGAAACGGAAATGCGCACATAGTCTCCGGCTCTGAGAGAATCCTCGATGCCGATCTCTCCTTCCTGGAGGACGACATTATCTGTCCGGACGGCCAAGGTGCCACCTTCCGGCATCGCATCGCGTGCGTTGATGGCGAGGTTCAAGACGGCCGCTTCGACTTCCCCGGCGTCGGCGCGGACGAGCCATAGCGGCGACGCGAATTGGGTGCGGAGCTCGATCATGTCGCCGAGCGTGCGACGGAGCAGTTCCGTCATGGTGCGCACTTGGTCGTTCAAGTTGATGACCGCGGGTGCGAGATGGCGCCGGCGTGCGAAGGTTAAGAGGCGCTTTGTGAGCCGCGCACCAGAATCCGCCGCTCGTGCTGCCCGATCAAGAAGTTCACGATCTTGCTCGCTCAAAGGCTGCTCTTCGAGAAGCTCGAGGTTGCCCGAGATGATCGTGAGCAGATTGTTGAAGTCGTGAGCGATGCCGCCGGTGAGCTGTCCGATGGCTTCAAGACGTTGCGATTTGACGGCCGCCTCTTTGTTTTTGAGCGTTTCCGTGACGTCCCGGAAGACGCTCACCCGGACACTCGGTCTCGCATGTTGATCGGCGACCTGAGTAAATATCCCTTCCGCCGGAAAAGTGCTGCCGTCTTTACGGCGTAACAGCACGGAGAGATTGAGATCCGGCGCTCGCTCAATCGATCGAGAAATATCGAATTCGATCTGGGGAAGCCTTTCGGGATCTCCAAACAAACTGGCCCATTCCATACCGGTCGCTTCGGCCTCGTCGTACCCGAATATTTTCGTTGCAGCGGGGTTGAAGAGAAGGATCTTTCCGTCGGGGGACGAGATGACGAGAGCTTCGGGAACGTGCTCGAAAACCGTCTCGAACAGACGTGACTGACGATCCACCTCATCCTGCAGCTTGGCGCGGTCGCTGAGATCGTTGATGATGCCGGAGAAGAAGCGCCGGCCGTCGACCATGAATTCGCTGACGGCCAAATGGATCGGGAAGATGCTGCCGTTCTTCCGTTGGCCTTTGACTTCGCGGCCGATGCCGATGATGCGCTTCTCTCCTGTCTTGACATGGCGGCCGATATAATCGTCGTGCTCCGTGCGATAGGGCTCGGGCATCAGCATTTTGATATTTTGGTTGAGCATTTCATCGGCGCGGTAGCCAAACATCACTTCCGTCGCCGGATTGACGCTTTGGATACGGCCGGTGTCGTCGATCGCCAGGATGGCGGAAACCGCGGAATCCAGAATCGCCTGGAGCATTGATGACCTTGAAATTATTGCTTGGCTGATCTGCACCTTACTGCCTCGGCAATCGGCAATCCAGCTGACGACGCCGGATCAGAGCGTCGCAAAATATTCGGCGTGCGGCGGCTCAGAACTGATCTCGATCAAGGTCCGAAGGGCGCAGTCGCCGCAAAATGGGCTCCGAAACTGGAGCCTTTAAGCCCTTGGCCGAACAAACAGGAACATCATACTTCGACGAGGACCATCCTGGGGCAAGGTTTCTTGCTGACCATGCCCTACAACTCGAAGTTTGCCGTGGGCTGCTCGCGCTCGCGGACGGACTACCGAAAACAGCCGACCACAATCTCACTCAACGCCTCATTGAAATATTCAACGCAGCTTGGCTAGGGCATGTCCGCTTTCAAGACGAAGTGATTTGCCCGCTTCTCAAGCGCCGGCGGGGAGAGGGGCAATGGGGATGCGCGGCGCTATTTGATCGTCAGCACAGCGAAATCCGTTTCGCCAATGATGAACTGGTGGAGACGTTTCGCGGCGCGGTGTCTTGCGGGGCGGCAAGCGATACGTTGGCGTATCTTTTGCGGCATGTTTCTGAACGCAGGCGGGATCATATCGAGGCGGAACACGTTTTACTTCTGCCGGTCTTGCGAGAGGCCATTGCTCCGATCGAACGCAAAACTTATCTCGAATGGGCCGCGGCCAATCCGTTGCCGTTTGCTGGGCTTGGACTAGACAGTTGAGTCCGGAAAATTTTTGAGCTTCAGGGAATTTGCGGAAATGAAGCCGACACGTACCTGGATCCTTATCGCAGACGGCGCTCATGCGCGGATGCTTGAGGCCCTCGGCAAGGGGCATGGCCTTCATGAAGTGGCGGGAACGGAAACCCGGCTGCATATTCCGCCGAGCCATCTTTTGGGAAGAGCAGAACCAGGGCGGGTTCATGAATCGGTCGGCTACACGCGGCACGCCATCGAACCCAGAAGCGACCCGCACGATTCTCTGGAGGTTCAGTTCGCCGATCAGCTTGCCGATCACCTGCGCCAGTACGTGGAGATCAACGCTTTTGACAGGCTCGTGATCGTGGCGCCACCTACAATGCTTGGCTATCTCCGCAAGCGCTTGGCAACGGAAGTTGCCTCGAAGGTGATCGCCGAGGTCGACAAGGACCTGACGAAGGTACCTAACGGCGACATCGCTTCCCACCTCGAAAATGTTGTTTACCTATAGGCGTTAGATAAGCCTTTTGAATGCGCCAAATCCGGCGCGGCAGCGGCCGCTTCCAGTTTAGCGCTGCTGAATGGATTCCAGGTAGTCTTTCAGCTGAATTACGGCTTGCCGGGAGAACGCGCCTCCGCGTTTGCCGCCACCGCCTTGGACGCTAAATACTTTGCCCCAGATCGGCATGTCGCGCGTACCATGGGCGGTGACATCGCCCCCATAACGAATGGTTTCGACAATGCGCTCGGCCGGGAAGTTTCCGCCGGAGCGCTTGCTGATCGTCGTCAAGTCGGACGGCGCAACCTTGAGCACATCGGCAATCGGCCCGTGCCCTTTCCCGTCCGCGCCGTGGCATTGGGCACAATGTCCGGCAAACAAAAGTTGCCCCAAAGATGCTTCCGTCGTTGCCGGCGCTTTCGCACCGAGGGCCGTTGCGGACGCCGTCGCGACGAGTATGGAGAGTGTGCCAATGATGATTGCAGCGTTGGCTCGCTTGGCTTTCGCAGGGGCGATGATCGCCATCGTCTTACCTCCGGCTCAGTGGCCGCTGCAGTGGCTTACCAAAAAGTTGGAACGCGCAGAGGAGAATGTTCGGGGCATGTACGCGATGAGGTGAATTCGACGGTCCGGATTTTACAATATGTGTTTCATTCGGCATTCTTGAAAACTTGGCCGAAGAATTTCGGATCGGCAATCTGTCGATTGCGCCACGTCAATTGCTAATGAGCCGCGCCGCGCTAGGGCTTCATTTGACTTAAACCCGTGGAGATCTCGACGTGCCTATGTCCGATCAAACCGTCACTTGGCGCGTCAGGCCCATCAAACAGCCAGCCCCTATTGCTGCCCGTCTATTGGCGATTACCGCCGCGGCTTGTGCGTTCACGTCTCTGGCCAATGGTCAATCCAACGAAAACGAGCCCGTGCAGCAACCCGGCGCGATACAAGCGAAGAAGCCAGATCCCGAAAACGGGCGCGCCGTTGCTCGTGCGCTATGCACGAACTGTCATTTGATCGGAGATCAGCCTAACTCGGCTGTGAACGCGGATGTGCCGAGCTTCGTAGCGATTTCCAACATTCATGACCAATCAGTCGAGCGCATATCGAATTGGTTGCTTAATTCTCATGGATCAATGCCGAACGCTCATCTTACGCGGAAGGAGCTTGGCGACGTCGCAGCATATATAATGTCGTTGCACCAACCCAAGCCATAGTTTTGCGCAGTCGGGAACTGATCCGCTGGATGGCATCCGCCCATCTCATGCCAATCATCAGGGTCGTGTACGGTTGAAGGGGCGCTCATCGACTGCGTTCAGTCGCGCACGCTCCGATCGGCATTTTTCAACTTGTCGAAATTCTTAGCTTCATGGGCATTAATGAGGTGGCCGATCCGAGCGCTGTCGACGTCTGCGCCGTCGAAATTTGCACCCCGAACATTTGCGTCAGTTAAATCACTTGCGGCAAGCTCCGCTTTTCTCAAGTTGGCGTTTGTCAGGTCAACTCCCCGGAGTGAGGCAAACTCCATCATGACGCGAGCCATATTGGCGCCTTTGAACGATGATCCATCAAGATTGGCGCTCTTGAAGGCACCCCGCATAAGTCCCATCGATTGGTTTTTTTCGTCGGCCGACAGATCCGCTCCATCGAACTTTGCATCCGTAACGCTGGCATTGCTGAAATCCGCCGCGACATGGGCGTTCGTGAAATCGGCGCCGTCAAGTTTTGACCCACCGAACTGCGTTGCAAAAAGGCTCGATCCTTTAAGCTTGGCCCCTGTCAGATTGGATTTCAGAGCCCAGGCTTGATCAAGTACGACGCCTTCGAGGTTGGCTCCTTTGAAATTGACGTTGTTGATTCTCGCGGACTGCAACTTGGTGCGCCTGAGGTCCATGCCTGAGAGGTCAAGGCCGTTCAGACTTTTGCCGCTGAGATCGAGAACTTCGGAGCCGGAAAGCTTGGTCAGGCCGGATTCGATATCCGCTCTCGTCATCTCCGATTTCGTAAAGGCGGGAGAAGTCGTGTCGAGGCCGGTCATGTCTTGAGCGACCACACCCGGCGGTACGCTGGCTATCGTCAAGATTGCTGCGCAGCTCGCAGCGATGAATTTCAACATCGAGACCATCGGGACAGCACGAGCGATCGGATGACCGCATCTCGGACGCTGCACTGAAAATATGTACGCACTCGCCCTGGGCTCTTACAAGGGCGGCTCAAGACCAAAAATCATCCCTCAACACAGGCGGCCGCGGAGGATGTCCTTTCGGAGCCATTAGCCGACATCCGCTTGCCTCATCTGCCGGGGATCAACGCTTTAGCGCACGGGCAAGGTTTTAGTCCGCTGTAACAAAGTGGCAACGCTAAAAGACATTCGCGGGGTTATTTCACTTCTGGGAATTAGTCCTATATCTCGCCGCCCAGACCGGCAGATATGAACAGAGCGTTAAAAGTACATCAGTGGGTCCTAGTATGTATCGACGCAGGCAAACGTCGCAAGTTCTAGCTCCGTGACGGCCTGACGGGCCGTAGCCGGAACCACTCAAAAAATATCAATCAACAATGGCCATCCGGGGTCGCCCGGCGGGAGGGGGAAGTCATGTCTTCAGCGAACCATGTTTTGAGGCGCCCTGCTGCGCAATTGATACTTGCTTCCCTAGCGACCGCGCTCAGCATGGGTGTGTCGCAGCAGGCTCTTGCCGCTTGCGCCGGATCTGTCGCTTCGCCGAATTCGAACGCGATCACCGTGCTTTGCAACAATGCCTCCCCTGGCAGCGCCAATTTGACCGTCGACGATAATACGACCTACGTGGACACCACGACGAAGGCGTCGGGCAGCAATGTGCTGCTGCAATTCGACGGGCACGGACGTGAGCTCATCAACAATGGCACCGTTACAAACGACCGGATCATCAACGGCGGCACCGGACGAAATCACACCGCCGTCGTGATGGGCGCATCAACCATAAACGCAGGCAACGGGACGACGTTCAACAGCGTGACTCCCGGCGCCACAACGACCACGATAAAACTTGGCCCGACGGTCAACACGGCGTGGGTCAATCAATCGATCATCTTGGGGTCCTACGACGGCGATGATTTCACAGCCGCCCAATCGTATGTGATCCAGTCCGTCGACACCGTTAATAATACGGTGACGGTCGCGGGGGTCGTGCCGAGTAACCTCAACGGTACCGGCGATCAGCGTTATTCGATCGTTTCCAACTACGGCGCCACCACCACCGTTAACGGGGTCGCGTACAATAACGTCATCATCAATAACGGCTTGATTTCGAGCAGCATCAAGGGCGCTGAGATCACTGCCAACCAGACAGGTGCGTCGCCGACCATCACATCGGGGTCCAATACCGGAACGGTCAAAGGTGTGACCACGTCTGTTGCCGGAACCTATCTCATTCAGAACAACGCGAACGGAACGATCAAGGCCACGCACGACGGCATCGGCACGACGACCGCCGTCGAAGCCGGCGGTCAGGTCACGAGCCTCACAATCGAAAACTCAGGCAAGATCATTGCCGAACGCACGACGGCGCTAACGCTCGCTGCGGTGTCGGCGACAGCGGCACCGACGGCAACGGAGGCCAATTGGCCAGGGTTCAGCGCGCAGAACGTCGCGCTTGTCACCGGCGTATATTCGGAAGAAGAGGCGCAATCGATCACCGTCAATAACCGCGCCGGCGGGCTTATTCAGGGCAAGGGTGACTACACCGGCGCCCTCTATCTTCGCGCCGAAGAGCAGAGCATCACCAACTACGGCACCATCGAGCACGTGTCATCGGCGGGCGGAACCGATTACAGCAAGGGATACGCAATCGCCTCGGTTTCGAACGGTGGTGGAATCCGCGAGCTTGAATTCACGAACTACGGCACCGTCCACGGCGATATTCTCTCCGTCAACGGCAATGCGCTGCGCTGGTATGCATTGAGCACTTCGGGCATCGGATCCGTTGACAGCAGATTGCTCATCAATAGCCATACCGGCCAGGCCAACAGCGAGATCGAGAACAAGGCGTCTGGCGTCATTATCGGCAACTTCTGGTACAGCAACGGCGAGCACGAACTCGAGAACGAAGGCAAAATCGTCGGCAATATCGACGTCGATCAGAGAGACACGACTTACGGCACCGTTTCGGGTTCCGTCGTTACGGTCCTTGCGGGGGACGACGATAACCCGGGGCCCTCGAACAACACCAGTCAGGGCACCGGTTTCACGATCCGCGGCGACAAGACGTTCGAGTTCGAGAACAGCGGCAGCTTTACCGGCAATCTCACCATCACGAACGCGACTAGCACGATCACCAATGGCGTGTACGGTTCGCAAACGATCAATAAGACCGTTGCCAGCGACAACAGCATTGAGAACAGCGGTAAATTCGACGGCAACATCCTGATCAAGGACGTTGCAGGCGCGAAGAACACTGTCACTCTCGTCGACGACGGTTTCGGCCGCAAGGACGACGGTTCAGTAAACACCGCGACCGGCAACATCACCGCCACGACGGGCGCCGGCAACAACATCCTCAATCTAGAGGGCACCGGCACGCTGCGTGGCGACGTATCGAAGTTCACAACCCTGAATCTTGCCGCCAGTGAGGATGCAGGCGGCGGTGACGATGACGACGATGATGATGCACCGGCGGCGTCCGGCGGCCCGAACTGGACCTTCGCCTTCGGCAAGACGTTCGAGTTCCTGTCTGCTGCAAACATCGACGCCGGTACACTGAACGTCGAAGGAATCCTCAAGACGCCGATCACCAATATCGGTGAGGACGGCACGCTAAAGGGCACCGGCACAATTCAGGGCAACGTCCTGAACAAGGGCACGATCGACGTCGCCGACAAGACGCTTCATGTCATCGGTAACGTCACGCTTGACGACGACTCGAAGCTTGCGACGACGATCACGAACAGCGGTAATGGCGTTCTCGCCATCACCGGACACCTGAATGCCGATGACGACGCGACCGTTGTCGCGAACCTCGAGCGCGTTGTTTGGTCCGGTGAGGAGTTCACGATCGCAACCACGACGACCGGAATCACAGGTCTGCCCGAGGTCGCCGAGACTGCCCTGCTGCATTGGGACGCCAGCGTCGTCTCCAATAACTTGGTCATCACCGCCGATCGGGTCGATGCCAACGACATCGAGGGCATGTCCAAACCGGGGGCGAGCGCCATCAACGCTCTCCTTGGGTTCGATAGCGAGCTTGGCGTCGCACTTCTCGGCGTCGAGGAGGAGGACGACGTAAAGAAGGCCGGCAATCAGCTTGCACCTGAAACGAACTTCGCAACCCAGCAAGCAGCGATTGCGCTCAACAGCGCGGTTGGGCAGCACATCGATATGCGCCTCAACGCGGTTGGAGCCACCGGCGGAGCCCCGTCCTTTGCATCCGGACCTTCCGGGCTCGGCATGAAGCAGCCATCTGACCCGAACCGTTCAAACCTCGGTGGTGGTCTCAAGGACGATGATGACTTCGTTGCGCCGCGCAGTGCAGCACTCTGGGGCCAAGCGTTTGGCGCCGGACTCAATCAAAACGGGCGCGAGCAAGTCGACGGCTATGATGCCCGCATCTACGGCGCGCTTGCCGGCTACGACAACTGGATCTCACCAGGAGTTCGCGTCGGTGTTGCCGGCGGCTACGCGAATACCCGGATCAACGGCGACGGGGATACTTCGCAGAACCATACGGAAATCGACAGCTACCTGATCCAAGCCTACGGTGCGGTCAAGGGAGCCGGATGGTACGCGTCGGCGCGCACGGGCTTCACTTGGAATGATTACGACACCACGCGTGTGCTGACCATTCCGTTCTCAGATAAGGCAGAGGGCAGCCATGACGGCGGTCAATTCAACGCCTCGGTCGAAATCGGTGCTCCTATGCGTTTCGCTAGCACGATCCTTACGCCCGTCGCATCGCTGACGTATTCGCGGCTTCACCAGAATGGCTATACGGAGAGCAGCGATGGCGGCATGGCGCTCAACGTCGGCAGCCAGGATAACGACTCGCTAGTGTCAGGCCTCGGTCTAAAAGCGCTCGTTCCAATTGCGAACGATACCGTCATTCAAGGCCGCGCTCTGTGGCTGCATGAATTTGCCGACGACGCTCAGAACGTCACGGCTAGCTTTGCGGCTGGCGGCGGCACCTTTGCGGCCGGGGGACCGGCGGTCGGACGTGACACCGCAGGACTCGGCGTCGGTATGCTCGCTCAGATCAGTGCGGAATCGACGTTCGAACTGAACTACGACGCCAACGTTCGCGAAGATTACTTGGCGCACATCGGTTCGGCCCGTATCGACGTTCACTTCTAATCCAGGCCTCACTAGAGGCTCGGTCAATGAGGCTGGGGGATCGCGTTAATTCGCGGTCCCCTTTTTTGTTCTCCGCACACGCGTCTCGCCGCATCTCGTTCGAGTGGCGCCCGGCGGCTCAGATTCAATTCCGATTTCGCCAGGATAGGCGTCAACTTGTCGGGGGGCAGGGGGCGAAGACGGCGACTGAGGGCGGCCCTGAAAGCCAATCAACTTGCCGGAGCTTCGAGTTCGGCGACCGCGACATCGCCGTCGGTGACGTAGTGGTTCACGTGCTTCGTGATCAGCTCGTCGCCGGTTTTATAGTTGGTCACTTTTCCGATGACGCCGCGCTTGCTCAATTCCTCGACGATGAAATTGCGTTCGGCGTTGGTGTCGGAGTCGGTCGCGTGCGTCATCTGAAACGTCATGCGCGTCAAAGATAGGCCGGTATCCTTGGTGCCGGCTCCCACCCAGAGCGCGTGCTCATCGTCCGCCGGGCGCTCGTCGTTCAGCCAGAAGGCGGCTGAGTTCCAGTTCGTCTCGGCATCCGTGAGGTTTTGTGCCCAGAAGCGGACATGGTGCCGCTTGCGCGGGCTGTTATCGATCGCTTTTTGAAATCCGATGTCCTGGCCTCGCCCAAAAAGATAAAGCGTGCTGAATGGCGCGGTCGGGTATGGCGTGTTGAGGACGAAAGCGCGAGCCATTCGCCACGAGCTGGCGATATCCAGCCGATCCGCTTCCACCCAACCTGCAGCCGCGAACGCTGCACGGAGCTGAGCCGCGGTGCCGGCCAATGCCAAGTTCACGGGGTCGCCTGGCAGGCCATCTCCCGTGATCGTGAAACTCGGCACGTGCTGGCGCTGAAGAATTTTCAGGCCCATGCGAACCGCGCGTGGGAGAATGAGGTACGCGCCGATGACGTAAGTGGCGCTTACGGCGAGGATCCAAGGCAGCCGCCGGTCCACCAGTTCGAAGACGTCCACGATCAGCCAGACGCTCAGAACGCCGAGGCCGAAAATAGCTATCCGCTGCAACATGCGAATTGCTAACCGCATATTCTATTCTCTCCCGACAATGGCTCCCCAGGTTACATGCGTAGCGATCACTAATTCGACGCGCAAATAAGGGATGCAAGTCGTAAACTTTTCCGAGATTGATTCCGGCGGCTAATAGCGTCTTCCTTAACCGCTTCCTTTAATGTCGCTGGCGTGGTGGCAAGTGCATGACCGCTTCTCGTGACACTGACCGCAGCTGCTGGATCGAGGTCTGTTAAGGCCCGGTCACCGCGTCCGACCAAGCACTTAGCCTTCAACACACTTAAGTAAGACTGTAGCGGCCGCTCCGATGTTACTATACGGTACAGGCTTAATTTGAGAGATCGGATCGCGTTCCGTAGTCTTCTGGCTGGTTTGCAAGTCGATGGTCGAGCATGGTTTGCGTGGCACGGGGGGCCCAAAAATTTCCGATGAAGAGTTCCGTCTGAAATTTGAGAATGCGGACCTTCGGCGCTTGCTGATCGAGGCTGGCTTGCATTCTGCTGAACAGGATGTTGCGGCAAAATTACATTCTCTGCTGATGGAAGAACTCTACCATCGCGTTCAAAACACGCTGGCGGTGACCCAAGCGATTGCGTCCCAAAGCATCAGCAGCGCTCAAAGCTTGAAAGAAGCCGGCGACGCAATCCGGCATCGTTTGACGGCATTGAGCAGCGCGCACCGTCTTTTGTTGGAAACAAGCTGGGGACCGACACCCTTAATTTCCATCGTGAAAGCGGCGATCGAGCCGTTTGATGTTCAGGATCATGGGCGATTCACAATTCGAATTCCCGATGTCGAAGTTACGGCCTTGGCCGTTCAACCACTTGCATTGATGCTGAACGAATTGTGCACCAACGCGACGAAGTACGGCGCACTTTCCAGCGCGACGGGGACGGTTTCCATCGTGGCGGAAGGCGATACGGCCCAACAATCGTTGAGCCTGATTTGGAAGGAACAGGGCGGCCCAACTGTGAGAGCTCCCACGCGCCGAAGTTTTGGTTCACGCTTGATCGAGCAAAGTTTGTTCCGCGACGAACGGGCGAAGCTCGCCTTTGAGCCGTCCGGCGTCGTTTGCACGGTTCAGGTTCCTATCGCATCAATCGAGAAATGATCCGCCTCGAATTTGCTGGCGCATTTTCTTCTCGGAAGCGTCCCGCACTGGCGCTCCGCTTTCTGCCGAGTGTGGCAGTTTTTCGGCATTGACTCGTTATCGTCCATTGTGTGCTTATGGCGATGTGACGGTTCCATTCGCGTCAAGTCGCGCGGATGGTGAAAATGGGAACGCGGTGCGACACCTTTGGTGTCAATGCCGAGACTGCCCCCGCAACTGTAAGCGGCGAGTCCGCTCCGGTTATACCACTGACGGCCTCATTCTGGAGGCCCTCGGGAAGGTCGGAGAAGACGCTTGAGCCGCAAGTCAGGAGACCTGCCATCACAAGCTGCCCATCTCCCGTGCGTGGGGCGCGGAAGAGCGGAAACCCGTAGAGGCGGCTGATGTGTCAACCGGTGGGGAGCCACGTCAGGTCATGCAGGTCGCTGCGCTGAGCGGATAAAATTCTGCGCGCGAACGTCAGTTTGAACACGAGTCCCTGGGGAGCCGTGAACGAAGACGTGCGCGTATATCCACTGAGCCTTTGCCGGTACGCCTTGAGGAGCGATCCACCCTTACGTCATGCGACGGGGGATCTTCATGCAACGTGTCTTCATGCGCCGCACCGCGAGTGCAGCCATACTCTCTACAATCTCATCACTTTCCGCGATCGAAGCCAGCGCTCAGGTATCTACTGCGCCGCTTACCGATCTCCCGGAAGTCACGGTTACATCAACCGAGGATCCCCAGGCGAAGAGGAAGGCGCCGACTGCCGCTCAACAAAGCTCGACACCTCAGAATTCCGGCGGCGGGACTGCAGGTACGGCACGTGACGCCGATAATTCCGATGTGGCTGTTTCGCCGACCGGCATCGCCTCGCCGGTCGAGCAGATTGCAAGCTCGGTTACGGTCATCACATCAAAAGAAATCCAAGCGCAGCAGCGCCGCACGCTGCCAGACGTGCTGAAAAGCGTGCCGGGCCTCAACGTCGTGCAAACGGGCGGTCCCGGCGGAGTTACGTCTGTCTTCATGCGCGGCACAAACTCAAATCACACGAAGGTTTTGATCGACGGCATCGACGTCAGCGATCCCAGTAATCCCAATCGCTCTTTCGATTTCGGTCAAATGCTGACGACGGACATCGAGCGCATAGAAGTTCTGCGTGGCCCGCAGAGCGGCCTTTACGGCGCGGATGCGTTGGGCGGCGTCATCGTCATCAATACCAAAGCGGGAAAAGGACCGGCCAAGGCCACCGGCATGATCGAAGGCGGCTCATTCGGCACGTTCAATCAGGCGACGAGCATCAGCGGAGGAGCGGATCGCTACAACTACTCATTCAACGTTTCGCATTTTCGGGCCGACGATACACCGGTTACGCCGTTCGATCTTCTGTTGCCAGGCGAGGCGCGCCACAGCAACCGTTACGATAACTGGACGTATTCGACGAAGATCGGCGTTGACCTGACAAAAGACGTCACGGTGAATTTCGCGGCCCGCTATACGGATGCCACGTTACATTTCACCGGTGACGACTCCGGCTTTCCGAGCCACCCCAATTCGAGTCTGTCGCGCTCGGATTACGATCGGTTTTATACGCGTGGCGAGGTCGTGTGGAGGGCGCTCGGCGGCAACCTGACCAACTACTTTGGCATCAACTATGCCAACCTGCAGACGGACAACTACGATCCCACGTGGGGCCGAAGCGCCAATGACGGTGAACGGGTGAAATACGATTGGCGCAGCGTTCTTCGCGTGGCGCCTGGATATACGATCGTCACGGGAGCCGAGCATCAAAACGAACAGCTCGACAATAGGGACGGGAATGGACCGTTGTCCGCCGAAGAATGGAACCGCGCTGCTTTCGTGGAGCTGCAATCCGAAATCTTCCGGAACTTCTTCCTCGTCAGCAACGTGCGCTATGATGACAACGAAAACTTCGGAGGTCATACGACGTGGCGCGTCGCACCAGCTTACTTGATCGAAGCGACGGGCACAAAACTGAAAGGCAGCGTCGGGACTGCATTCAAAGCGCCTACGCTCTATCAACGATTCATGGTTTCACCGTGGTCCCACGGCAATCCCGACCTTGCGCCCGAGGAAAGCCTCGGTATGGATGCCGGGTTCGAGCAGTCCATCTTCAAAGGCCGGGCTCAATTCGGTGCGACGTACTTCTATAACGACATCACGAACCTAATTACTTCGAGTGATGACTTCACAACCTATGTGCATGTCGGAAAGGCGAAGACATCGGGCGTCGAAGTCTTTGCGTCGGCTGACATCACTGAGAGCCTTCGCGTACGGGCGGACTATACCTATACGGAAGCAACCAACGAAGACACGCACAAGCAGCTCCTTCGCCGTCCGCGCAACAAGGCGAGCTTGTCGGCCGGCTGGACGCCCTATGACCCGCTCTTGCTGACCGCGTCGCTGGTCTACATCGGTGAGGCGGCCGACATTGATCGCTCGACCTACGCCAATGTCACTCTGCCGGGCTTCACACTCGTCAACGTGGCGGCCGATTACAGGCTCCGAGATGGCATCAGCCTCTTCGGGCGGATCGACAATGTCTTCGACAAACACTACGAAAATCCGAACGGCTTCGAAGGCACGGGGATTGGTGCTTATGCCGGTCTTCGGTTCACGAACTGAAAATTGGGGCGAGGGGGCCGTTACGCGCCCTCTCGCCTTGACCTGCTTCTGTGCTAATATTTAACAAATCAGGAGACATCGAATGACCTTGAAGACGATCACCAATGACAACACCGCGACCGTGCTTTGGATCGCGTTGATCGCCGCGCTCAGCATCGGCGGCAGCTTGGCTTTTGCGTGCGCTGCGCCGCTCGCGGCCGTTGCCGCGCTCGCAGGGACGAAAATGAAGAGCGGTGAAGGCGTCGCGCTGGTCGTGGTGGCTTGGCTCGCGAATCAGGTCGTCGGTTATGGAATTCTCGCCTATCCGATGACCGCGGACTCATTCGCTTGGGGCGCTGCAATCGGCGTTGCAAGCATTGTTGCGTTCCTGGGAACGCGCGTCGTCTCGATCGCTACGGGCTCATCGCCACTCGTTCTCGCCGGCGCGTTTCTCGCAGCCTTCGCGGCATACGAGGCGACGCTTTACGGAGCAGGATTTGTTGTCGGATCTTCGGATGAGGCGTTTTCTGCGGCGGTTGTGGAACGCGTCTTGATGATCAATCTCGCATCGTTCGCGGGTTTGCTTCTGCTGCATCGTGCAGCGGTCGCGATTTCGTTGATCCGGTCTGAAGATGCGGTCCCGGCAACAGCTTAAATCCTAGCCTTCTGCGCTGGCGGCGAGCTGCATGGCCTCCATATCCTGGAGCCATGTGGTTATGCCGTCGCGCATTGCCTCGTAAACTGCCGCTCCGATAGCTTCGCCGACGGCCGTATGCATACCTGCAAACCGCTCGGAGCCGCCAAGGGGTGCCGCCACGACGATGCAGTCGGTGCCGGTTCCCGTAATTGCCACGCCGGATCGGCGCACGCCAGCGTCGAGAATAGCGGCCGTTCGTGCTTCAGCTACGATCGTGATCGCCTCGATCAATGCCGCTTCGGAAAGCGGCTTTGATAGATGCACCATCGTGTTGATCGTACCTACGCTCGTCCGTGCTGCGGCGAACCGCTGGCCAATTCTCTCCCCATTCGAGAGCCCGACGGTGGTGACGCACGTCGCGACGTTGTCCTCAACCGCGGCTTGCGACATGTGATGCCTGCTTACGTCGCGCGACGTGATGAGCGAGACTGCTTCGCCCAGCCCGGCTTTCGCGATGCGGCTGACAATGATCTGCTCGGCATCCTGATCGGCAGGTAAATCGGCATCACGGATTTCGATCCAGGCCACTTGCCGAGCAATTTGAAATCCCGGCCTTGTGAGTGACCAACTCAGCATTTGCTGAGGCTCATGGAAGCTCGCGAGCAGGAACCGCTGTTTGTGCGAGAGGGCAAAAGGAAGGCTTGGAGGGTCCGCGGCGTACATTCCGGTGACGCGTCCGGACGCATCCTCTATTCGCCTCATCGACTATCGTACCTCGGGGTCTATGCGAATTGTCCGCCTGTGCGAATGCGAGATTTCCACCGCAGGATCGCACCGTGCCTTGCGTTGGATTAGCCATGGTTCCAGCCGTTGCCAAGCGTCGAGATGTCTCTACGCCGTGCGGTGTCGTGATTTAACGCCGCTAGACGATCCAAACGCCGAGACGCTGGCGGGCCATCAGCACTCCGACTGCGGCGGTGACGATCGCCTCGAACGCGTTGAACAGAGCTATCCCGAGAAGAAGCCCTTGGCTTGCGAGAACGATCTTGGCGGCTGTTCCGGCGGCGATAATGCAGATGCGCGCGCGTGAGTATTCGCGCTCCATCCCGCACATCGGAGCGACGAGGCTATGCAAGCCTCCGATTGCGGATACCAGGGGCCCGAGCGCAAGTACTGGAAGAAGGATCGCGTATTCCGAGAATTCAGGGCGGAATATCGACATGATCTCGGTGCGTAAAATCAACAAGACAACCGACAAGAACACGACTATCGAGCCAACGCCCCGAGAGATCTGTCGCGACAGCCTCACGATCTCGCGGGGATTTCGTTCGCTATATGCCAATGGAATGAGCGGCGCGCTGGTGATCGCAGCTCCATAGGGCAGCAGGTACAGGATCTGAATTGTCCTCTGGGCTGCGTAGTAGGCGCCCAGCTCGACGCTTGACACGGAAGACATTATGCCGAGTACCAGAATGTCGATTTGCGTTCCCGCTTGGCTGATGAAATTGAGCGCAAAGAACGCAAGGCCGCTCGGCTTCGGATAATCCAATAGCGCGGCGGGATCGCCTTTCGGAGTTCGGTGCCAGGCACGAGCCACAAACAGCGCCGATATTGCGATAGGGACGACATACCCCGTCAGAAGCAGCCAACCCAAGAGCGTGGCGCTGGGATGAGTGTTGCGGAAAACGATGACCACCAGTCCCGCCGCCAAGATCAGCTTCCAGGCGATTTCCTTTACGAACACCGCGGGCAACGTGTGTCCGCATCCCCGCTGAATTGCGAAGTTGAGCTCGTTCAATCCGCTCATGACAACGAGGCCGCCGAGTAGGCCAAGAATTTCAAAGTCCGAAGACCGAAGCGAGTGGTAGCCGTAGAGCATCCCCACAGCTGCGAAAAACAGCAGCCCTGCGCCCGCAATGATCAAGCTCCGTTTCAATAGCGGGCGAAACCCGTGATTTCCCTGTGCGACTACGAGGGGCAAGTCGCGCAACAAAATCGACTCTTGGCCGATGGTTGCGACGCCGCCAAAAAGTGCTGCCGACGACATCAGCAGAATAAAATCGCTAAAGCCGTTCGTGGTCGTGGCGCGAGCCGCAAGCGCGATGATGATATAGCCGAGCCCCGCGCCGCATATCCGCATGAATAGTGCGGTCGATTGCTCTATTCGCTCTCGAGAAAGGTAGGTTGCTAGCAGCTTCCACTCTGCGAAAGACGAATATTTCGCGGTGCCCATGTGCTGCCCTGCTGCGCCGTTGGGTTGAGAAGCCTATGGCCTACCGGATGAGTGAACATCGCCGTGATGCTTGATCTGTGTGCATTGATGAAAGTGCGCGTAGGCCGAATGGGCAACGGGACATTTGAGCGCTGCTCGCATCGATAGTTGGGCTTCGCGCAGTGACGCTTCGCTAACGATTCGTATGCGGTCTATTCTTGGCGTAGTGATCGAATGTCTCAAAGCCCTGCGTCAGCTGTGCACGGTTACATTCGTTTTTTGGGGAGTTACGTTGATTGCCGGTGGGCAGCGCGTTTCGTAGTCATCTAAGCGAGTAGCTGCCATGGATGCCTACTCAAAGCCGCCACTTCGCGTGCTGCATGTTGTGCGCCAGTACCCCCCATCGGTCGGAGGTCTGGAGGAATATGTAAGGCAACTTGTCGAGAAGCAGTCCAGCTCCTCGCGCGTCACGGTCTTAACCCTGGACCGCTTGTTTGGCACGTCGCGCAAATTGAAGAAGGTGCAGCGGGTCAATCGCGCGATTGTCGTGCGTGTGCGATACGTCGGCTTCAGCCGCTTTTTTATTCCATTCCTATCGCCGAAATTATTGCGCAGATATGATTTGATTCATCTGCACTCTCTGGACCAATTCACCGATCTCATCAGCATCTACAGGAGGCTTGGCGTTCCGCCGCTGATTGTGACCTCCCACGGCCTCTTTTTTCACACGCACAAGTTCGACAAGGCGAAGAATTTCTACTTCAAGACAATTTCGCGGGTGACGCTGTCGCAGGTGAAGAAGATTTTTGCAGTAAGCCGAAACGATCAGAGGAAGCTTGAAGAGATAGGCATCCAGTCTGAGGTGTTGCCGAACCCCGTCGAGCCGTTTCCTTGGCTTTACTCAGGTGGTCATCACCTAATTTATTGGGGCCGGATTGCCGAAAACAAATCCGTCGATCGTCTTATTCCGTTTTTTGCGCACCTGATTAGAGCGGATAGCAAGAGAAAGCTTTTCATCGTCGGGCCAGGAACGGCCGGCGATATGGAGCGTTTGAACGTAAGTATTCGCGCTGCGAAATTGACCGGCAACATTCATTGTCTTGGGTATCTCGATCGCGCCGAACTTCAGGCGTTGATCAAGGATTGCGGGTTCACGGTGTCAGCGTCGCAGTATGAAGGCTACGGATTGGTGCAGGTCGAGGGAATGTCGGCCGGGCTGTTGCCGGTCATGCAAAAGAATTCTGCTTTTGAAGAGATTTTCGAGCGTTCAGCGACTGGTTTGCTGCTTGATTTTTCCGATCCTGAAATTTCAGCCGAGCGATTTCTCCAGTGGGAGAAGACACAGAATATTCGAGATCGAGAACGCGCGCGCCGTTTTGCGTTGGGATGCGCGTGGCCTCCCGCCGCCGCTCGAATTGAAGCCACCTACCAGGATGTTCTTGCCGGGAAGGTTTAACGCCGAGGAGAGTCAGGATGTCGCAAAGCGCTTTGCCACAGATCCCTCGCCGAGAAATATTTGGTGTTCCGGTCGCGATCCTCAGCAAGTCCGAAGCTCTGGACATTATTGTCGATGGGCTCCGGAACTCCCGACCCATAAACGTGGCGTTTGCGAACGCAAACTTGTTGTTGAAGGCGCGGCGGGACCCGCTGCTTCGGCGTCAGCTCGATGGAATGCTCGTTTTGAATGATGGTATCGGGGTCGATATTGCTTTGCGCGTTCTGTACGGCGAGCGGTTTCCCGAGAATTTAAATGGCACGGATTTAACGCCGGAGCTGCTGAAGAGACTGCCTAATCGGACGCCGGTGTTTTTATATGGTTCTCGTCCGGCGGTCGTCAGTCGCGCCGCTGAGATCCTCCGTCAGAAATACCAATCCGAAATATGCGGCGTGTGCGACGGGTACTGCGATAACCCAGATGTGGCTGTAGACGCGATCAAGCGCGCGCATGCAAAGGTTGTGCTCGTTGCGCTTGGGAATCCGAAGCAGGAACATTGGATGTCGGAGAAGGTCTCGGCTTGCGGCGTTCTTGCTCTGGGTGTCGGAGGTTATCTCGATGTCGAAACCGGGCGCGTAAATCGACCGCCCCGCTGGCTGCAGAAAGCAAAGTGCGAATGGCTATTCCGGATAACTCAGGAACCGTCGCGGCTGTGGCGGCGATACACAATCGAGGTCTTATATTTCCTTGCGGCCGTTGCGTTCGATCGCGTCAAGATCTCTTCACCCTGGGGGAGCCTGAGGCGTGAATTATGAGCGGTATGATCCGCATGTAGATATTCCATCGGCCGTGCTGACGCGAGAAGCCGTCGATAGGCTAATTGCCTCAATCATGATCGCAACTCTAGCGTTCAACGCGGTACTCGCAGCCATCAATGCACACGTTACCGCCGTGACGAATGGGGAGGTTATCGCAGCGGAGTTGTTGATATTTTTCTGCAGCACCCTTCTTCTGGTATTAACGCTCACGCCTCATGATCGCCCTTGGCTTGCGCTCATGTGTCTGTTCATTGGCATCGGCCTGGTCGTAAGCCTGTTTAGAGATGAATTGGTTGCAAAGAATATCCGCGACGTGCTGTCGATACCGGTCTTCGTGATGCTCGGTCTGCGATATTCGCGCAATCCGGTATCGTTGTTTTCCAAGTTGCAATTCATTGTTGTTTTCTTTGCTCTCCTGGAGGTCGCAAATCCTGACCTCTTCTCGGACATCTTTGATGTCAGAAGTTACTATATAAATTCCCGGAACTTTGCGGCTAACGACTTCTGGAACTCGGATTCGTCTCTTTTCGTCAGTGCGACACGGCCGGGTGAACGTTTTTTTTCCTTTGTCGATATTCACCGGGTGTCGTCGATATTTCTCGAGCCGGTTTCGCTCGGCAATTACGTTTGCACCATCGTCATTTTGCTGCTCTGCTTCTGGCCGACCCTTTCGCTGATCATGCGGGCCTGGCTCATCGTCTCCACGGTTTTTCTGCTGGTTGCCTGCGATGGGCGTTTTGCGACAATCACTTCGGTCCTTATTCTGATTTGTGTGCCGCTCGCTTCCAAGCTGCCTTCGCGCGCATCCGTGTTCTATTTGCCGGTGATCGTGACACTCGGCGCGATCGGGGTTTACGCATTTCAGCCAGATCCTCTGAGCGACGACTTCGGCGGTCGCGTCGCGAAAACGATGGCGCTTGCGGGAAATCTCGATTTTTACGATGTGCTCGGTATGGCCCAATGGAGCCAGATCGGCGACAATCTCGATAGCGGATTGACTTACCTGATCGTTACGCAAACGGCGCTCGGGGGATGTTTCGTCTGGTTGTTCACGACGCTCGTGGCCAGCGACCATGCTCCGGACCTGGAACTTCGGCTCCGCATTCGGCGTGCAACACATGCGGTCGCCCTTTTTATCGGGCTTAATCTTCTTGTCAGCTATTCGCTCTTTTCAATCAAATCCGCCGCGTTTCTATGGTTCTTGTATGGAGCGGCGATCAGGCCGATGCCTGAAGATTGTGCGGCTGGCGATTAGCTTAGTGATTGGTTCTCCTGTTTAGTTTTGGGCGGATTCGGTCGGCTCTGGGGACTGTGAGCGCTCGACTGTCAACACGTCGCCGGGTTCGAGCGGCGTTCCCGCGTTCACCGGTATTGCTTCGCCTTGACCTTGCTTCGCAATCGTGAAGTGCTCCTTGGTTGTGCGCAGCAGGCTGTCCGGCGTCGCCACTTGAGCTTCGAAGGCCAATCTCTTGGCAGTCGCAATTTTTGCTTTCGTATTATCTATTTCGGCGCGGGTTGCCTGGGTGTCTCGATTGATGCGTTCGGCTCGTTGAACCAGCAAATCGAGTTTTGCTTGCTCGGTCTGGCTGATGTTCTGCTGTGCCTGCAAGACGAGCGTGTTCATGCCCTGGATATTTCCTGACACCTGCGCGAGCGTGCGCTCAAGCAATTGCTTGCGGGGTTTCTGGGTCAAGCCTTGTGCCACGAGCCCTGTGACGCTTGCGAGTTCATCTTGCACTGAGCGATATTGCTCCCGTTCGCTCTCGATTTGCGCTTTAATCGAAGTGACCTCGCCTTCGTAGATTTCGTGGAAGCGATCGAACGTCGACTTGCGCTGTTCGAAGCTGTCGTTGTTCGTCGCGAAGATACCTCGTTCCTCAGCTACGAGGCGGGCCTCAGGCGAGGCGCTGTCCAATTTGTTCCATTCGGGCGGAAAGACCAAATCTTTTGCGCCGCTTTGTTCTGCTGCCAATCTTATCTGGCGGGCGCTGAGTTGTTTCATGCGTGTCTGCAATACTTCGATATCGCCTTTCGCGGCTATCGCGTCGCGCTCGAGACGCAACGATGCGACGTCAACGAGGCGATAGTATCCACCGGCCACGCTGACGGCCTGCATAACGGTCAGGCCCGGTTGGAAGGGAAAAGCTCCTGGGCTTTGCACATCGCCGAGGACATAAAACGGGCGGAAAATGACGATTTCCGTTGTCGCGCTCGGAAGGTCGTTCAACTTCTGCCGCCGCTGTAACTCTGTTGCGACCTTGGTCGCAACCTGCGCAGCGGTGAGGCCCTTGACCGGAACTTCACCGACCAGCGGCAGGAAGATCGTTCCGGTCGCGGTGACGTTGAATTCCCCCGAGAGGTCCGGCCAGTCGTGAACGGCAATGCGAACTTTGTCGCCCGTGTCGAGGGCGTAATCCGATGCGAATAGCGGCGTTGCAGGTAGTGCGGTGAGAAGCAACGTCAGGCCAAATAAAGCACGCATGAGGGTGTTCGGCATTTTCATTCTCCCGCTGTCCATTCAATATCAGGGACTGTTGGAGTACCCTTTCCGACGTTGTCTCCGGGTGGCTCCATTCCGAGGCCTCTCGACGACGGATTGAACTTCTTTTTCGTTAGGGCTGATGCATGGGATTGCATCGGCGAACGCTGCCGACGAAACATTTTGTCGCCGGCTTTATTGAGGAGAACCCCGATTAGCTTTGATCTCACCGGGCCTGCTGAATCCAAGATCATCGCTAGTTGTTTGGCTGAAGTCTTATTCCATTCGATGACGAGCAGCATTCCGTGCACAATCGGCTGGGCCTCACGGACGTCTGGAACCGGATCAAGGGGCGGCAGGTCGATGAAGATCCTGTTGTACTCACGCGCCAGTTCATTGAAGAATTTTTCGTTCGTCGCGCTCAGCAAGCAGCCGGGGCGTGAGCCGTTCTCGCTCGGCGGGTTTGGCAGAAATTCGAGGCCGGTCTGCTCGCATGTCCAAAGTAAGTCCGGCAGATTGCGGCCATCGAGCGCTTGGGCCAATCCGTCGACAGCTCCAGGGGAAAGCAATGCGGTAAGGCCGGCGCTATATGGATCCGCGTCGACCAGAAGGACTTTCTGATTTGCGACCGCCATAAGTCTCGCAAGATTGGCTGCCACTACCGATTTGCCTTCGCCGGACGAAGGAGAAGTAATGCCAATAATGATGGGATTGCTGTCTTTGTGCTCGAGAATAGCTGCCCGGGTATTTCTCAGCGCATGAACGAAGTGACTTTGCGGATTGTTTATCGCCCAAAGGAGGGACGGATCCGCTTCGACGGTTTGGCGGTTTGTGCGTGGTGACCGCTTGCGTGATGCCAGTTTCGAGTACCATGGCGTTTTTTTCATGCAGGGCAGCATGCCGAAGCATTCCGCGTCACACACCCGTTCAACGGCCTCGCGCGTTGTTATCCGATTGTCGAACCAGTCGAGTGTAAACGCCAACGTGAAGCCGAAGACCAATCCCGATGCGAGCCCGAGGGCAAGGATAAACCCGTCCGGAAGTTGGTCTCTTTTCAAGGGCGGCGTTGCTTCGCTCACGACGCGAGCCGTTGTTCCGAGTGACGCGACCTTGCTGCGCAGCCACGGGCTGACGGCGTTCGCGACATCGGCGTTCGAATTCGCCTGATCGTCGAGATATGCCTTGACCACTGCATTCGTGATCTTCGCAGCCTTAACCGGATCGACCGACGTTGCGCGCACGTCAATCAGATAGCTTTCGCCGATGCGGCTCGCGTGTATCTTGCTTTGTAGTTTATCGAGGACCTGGGCTTCCCTCTTTTGCTCTGTTTCTGACGCGGAGCTTTTCGGCAGGAATTCAGGGTCGTTGGTAAGGTCCAATGCTTTCATCGCATCGCGGGCGATTTTATCGGACAGTAGGATCGCGACCTGGCTCTGCAGCAATGGAGAACTGATCGACGATGTCGGGAGGATGGCTTCCTGGGGATTGAATTGAAGAATCCGATTGTCGATGCCCAATCGAGACGCTGCAGTATAGCTCGATCCTCTCATCGATACGTAGACTGCAGCCATCGCGAGAAAGAGTGCCGGGAAAGCAATCAGAATAGTTCGGTGGCGCGAGATGGTATCCCAAAGAAATTGGCTGGAATGGGCGGTCGCCCTTCGCGCATCGTGGTTCCGAACAAGCATCAAAGCGCCTTTCTATGGCCGAGTGCTCGGGCAGTGCTTGGTCAGAGAGCGTTTGGTCCGAACAGGGCAAGAGGCGTGCGCGCCAAAATTTTGAGGTCCAACATGAACGACCAGCGCCGTACATAGGCGCGATCGCGATTTACGCGCATCGAAATATCTTCGATGGTATTCGTGGGGCCGCGCAGGCCGGAGATCTGAGCCAGCCCGGTCAGACCAGGTCGAACCAGAAGTCGATCTGAATAGCGGGGAATGATACGGGCGTAATGCTGGTCCATCGCAAGGGCGTGAGGACGAGGGCCAACCAACGACATGTCACCCATCAACACGTTGAACAGCTGGGGCAGCTCATCAATGCTGGTTCGACGAAGCCATCGGCCAAGAGTGGTGACGCGCGGATCTGCGCTTCGTGCTTGAATGAATGCGCCGTCCGACTCCTGCACCTTCATGCTGCGAAACTTCATTAATGTGAAAACCTTGCCATTCCGGCCGAAGCGCTTTTGATGAAACACCGCAGGTCCATCGGATTCGAGGCGTATGAGGAGCCCGATCAGAAGGAGACCAGGCGCCAGAAACGCTAGCAACGCGCCCGATACAATGATATCCAATGAGCGCTTCGAGAAAGCGTTATTGGCCTTATGGGCGCGCACATGAAGCAGAGCACGCACTCCGGGCTCTGCGGAGATGGCAAGCTCACGGTGTTGAAATTGATCGTTAAGAAGAATTGTTTCGGTGTCAGAGACAGTGCGGAAATGCATGCACGCTCCTCCAAATCCAAATAAATTATAACTCAGCGCAGATCTGAGATCTGCTCAGGCATTAGAAAAAATGAATTCCACTCAATCGTCGGTCAATTCTGGCGAACAAAAAAACGATCCGACGCAGGAACATATTCGTTCAACTGCCGATGCTGCCAATACGTTGGCTCCTGCTCAGATCAGCAGGGGAAGAGCCCGATTGCTTGGGCTTCTATTCGTCGGAGGCGTGTCGCTCGTTGTCTGGCTTTTCGTCGCGCTGCTATTTTCTAAATAAGAAAAATCGTTCTCCGCTTTCGGCGTTTCGGCGGCGGTTCACGGTTGCACCGCAAAAACCTAAGCTATCAACTAAAGAAGTGAAAGCTCGGCTAATGCGTCTTTTTGTCCGCGTACGTCTTAAGTTGGTGGATCGGTTCTGAGACATTACGCTTTCTCATAATTTTCCTGCATTGCGATTCACTGGCGCTTATTTGATTCAGTTTTACGGTGAGTGCTCGTGCGAACCGAACTGTTCAGAAAGCCGGTCCGCTTCGCCCGCCGGCATATTTTGCCGAGGATCATGCCGCCTTCGCGTGGTTCTCTTCGGGTTCCGCCTACGAAGATCAAGGTCGTGGGACTTCTATCATCGGCCTCCGGCCTCGGCCGTTCGGCGCGGCTTTGCATTCAGCAGCTTGAGAATTATGGCTGCGAAATTTCGACCAGCGACGTCTCGGGATTTTACTCGAGCAGGGATGATGTAACGTATCATCGTGGTTCTCCCGACCTTCAAACAAATGTTTCGATATTTCATTTGAACGCGCCGATGCTGCTGCCGGGGATCATCACGGCAGGGCTCCGCTCCTACTACAATTCGTACAACATTGCGTACTGGGCATGGGAACTCGAGTGTCTGCCGAAGGACTGGATCGACGCCATGCGGTTCGTCGATGCGTTCATGGTTCCGAGCCGTTTCTGTCAACGAACGATACAGCGCTACACGACGAAGCCGGTGCTTACGGTGCCTCATCCCATTCAGCTGGACATGGGCAATGTGGCTCGTTCGAAGCCGAAAGACGGGCCTTTCCGGGTTCTTTCCATTTTCAATTTGGGTTCCTCCTTCGAAAGGAAGAATCCGCTCGCGGTCATACGCGGGTTTAGAGCAGCGTTCGGCGATGAAGATGGTGTCGAGCTTGTTCTGAAGACATCGCAGGGCAAGCGCTATCCGCAAGATCTCGCTATCATCAAGAGCGAGATCGGCGAGAGCCGGAATATGAGCGTCATCGATCAAGTCTGGTCGGATGAACAACTCGCCGAACTTTATTGCTCTGCCGACGTCTACATCTCGCTGCATCGCTCGGAAGGTTTTGGGCTGACGATCGCAGAGGCGATACTTATGGAGGTTCCCGTTATTGCGACGGGCTGGTCCGGGAATGTTGATTTCTGCTCTCCAGACAAGCTGTCGGCCGTTGCGTACAAACTCATTGCGTTTGCCGATGACGATCCGGCTTATTACGGCGTATCCGACACCGTTTGGGCGGAACCGTCCGTGGAAGCTGCCGCGCGCGAACTTCAAAAAGTGAGAAGCGATCCCGCCGGTTCAATCAAGCGGGCGCGCGAGGCAAAGACTGAATTCCTGTCATATCTTGGTCGACATACTTACGCCCTGGCGCTGGACGCTTTGGTTCGCCGCAACGGTTCGTAGCTTTTGTGGTCCGACTGTAGAGAGTGCTTTTCAGGTCTTTACGGCAGTTTGGCGGGCAAATCGCCGTTTGCGGCTGATCGCATAGGGCAGGCGAACGATAGCCGGCGGCAATCTCAGGTGCGCTGCAGCTGTGTGAAAGATGCCCATCGGTCGCCACCGCCGCTCCGCCGGATAGTCGTTCGAAAGTATCAATTCGCGAGCCGTTTGCACGTCTCCGCGACTGAGCCGTTCGTTGATGGCCGCAACTAAGAAAATCGCCAAGCGCTGCCTTTGAAGTTCCTTGTAAGCGGCGGGAACATTGATCTCTCGCAAAAATGTGTAAATCGGAAGATGATCGAGGCGTTCGGTTTCGGCTCCCGGCGTCAGCCGATAGCGATGCGTTACGCTGGAGGTGAGGAAGAGCGATGCGTCGCCGCTCAGCTCCGCTAATCGCAGGGCAAAGGCCACGTCAACTGCAGAGCCAGGGTCAGCCGGCAACGACATCGCCGCGCGTTTCGCAAGATCGGTCCTCAGCAAGAAGCCGTTGCTCGGTAATTGCAGTGATAGAACTGAAAACCAAACGCTGTGAATGCGGTCCAAATACTCTGCGGTTCTAAGATACGTTTTATTGAAACGCTCCGTCTCCGCGGGCTGTAGCGCTCCGTTCGCGTCGATAATTTCCTGGACTCCGAAGGCGCCAATCGCCGACGGGTTTTCGCAGGCGGCCTTGATTGCGAGGTCCATTCCGCCCGGTGCGAACATGTCGTCGTCGTGTAGCAACGAGACGTGCGGCGTGGTGACGTGATTGAACAACCTTATGATGTTATCGCGTTGTGACGCGATCGCGGCCCTCGGCAAATACTCGATGTTCACACCGTCGGGAACTTCGAGGGCATTTAGCATATCATTGGTTTCGTTCGTACGGGAATCGTCGCCAATGACGATGCGCAACGGCCGGTAGGCTTGCGTTACGCATGAGTGAATTGCAGCCTGCAGGAGCCGAGGCCGTTCGTAGGTCGGGATACACACACTGACCGGATCTGGCATTCGATGCTCCAATTCGTTTGCGGCAACGTGCGGCAGGGTTCTCGGGGCGCTCAGGTGTCTCGCTAGCTTCGACGACCATCAGGCCGGGTCGGCTGCTCAGAATCAATGACGCATATACGGCGCAGTACGGACAATTGCTTCAGGCGCGTTGGCGGGAACTTCCCTCAGAAGCAGGAGTAGGTGTTGTGGCTGTTTCACCGCGTTCGTTAGCATAGGGAGCGATTCCGTTTTCGCCAGAAGCCCGCGCGACAATCGTTGCGGCGCCGTTGACAGCAGATGCTCTGGGAGCGATCGATGTTTATATGTCTTAAGCTGCCTTCCGTTGTCGTGATGGCGCTCGTGATAGCTCCTTTCGCCACGGCGGGCGGGTTCTCTTCGCGGACGTTCGCCGCCGCAGACGACCTCGCCGCCAAAGACACACAAGGCGATACGTCGCCGGATGATTTTTGCCGGGGCAAGAAGGATGGCGTTTATATCATTGGTTCCGATCCTCTCGTCTTGGAAGAGGGTGATCGATTCAATATCCATCTGATGGCCTGCCGTGTGGCCGATGGCCAAACGGTTCAAATGCAAGTTTCGGGTGTGGCGAGTGACGACAATCTGTTGGAAGAGTCCTATGACGTGGTCGCGCAAAAGGCTCTTTCATCGCGGCCGGGTGTGTCACTTGAGCCTATAACATCTCATGATTTTCAATATCGCCTGTCCGCGGGCACCTATGAATTGAATTTCCCGTTCAAGTTTTCGCGCGGGCGGAATTTCACGGGCAGTGATGCCGCTTCCTGGGCACCGGGGAAACAGGAGCAAATCGATTTCATCATCGCGGCCGGGTCGGTCAATCCGGCCACCATTCATGACTCATCAACCTTCAAGCTCATTACCGAAGGCCCACGCTTTGCAGGTGGTGACGATCGCGCAGTCCGATGGTCACTTTTGCGTTCCGTTCCGGCGATTGCTGCGGGTGAGAGCGTGACATTCGAGATTCATGAAAGCGGTGCCGCTATCAAGAAGCCGACCAAAATTCGCATCGGGATTGATCCGAGCAGTACGGTGAATGCGGCTGCGTTTCAGGGCCAGATCGTAGATGCGATTGCTGCAGCGGTGCCGCCGGGAACGTACGATCCTGCGAGCGGCGTGTTGACCGTGGATGCTCAAACGAAGTTTCCCATAAAATTCACGCTGACCGCGCGCGACGATCCTAAATCCGGAGATTTTGTTCTGGGTCTCAAAGATAACGAGACCGGGGAAATCGATGCCGGCCGGGCGGGCGTTCATCTCGGGGACTGGGCATTGCCTCCGGCGAAGCCCGCAATGGGCGTGAATATGGCGAGCGGTGAATTTGGTCAGGGCAGTACGTTCAACAAGGATTACGTCTATCCGGAAAATGCGCGGATCGACTGGTCCAAGGAGCAGGGATTCAAGATCCTCCGCATTCCCTTCAAGTTTCAAAATATTCAGTCCGGCCCGCAAGGCGAACTTCGCCAACAGGATCTGCAGGAACTCGGCCGCGTGGCATCACGGTGCGCGCGAAACGAGATTGTCTGCATCTTGGATATGCATAATTACGGATCGTATTATAGCGACGACGGCAAGGGTATGGGCCTGGCGGGCTCGAACGGCGTATCCAACCAGGGGTTGGCGGCGCTCTGGGCAAAACTCTCCGTGCATTTCAAGAACAACCCGTACATCTGGTTCGGTCTGATGAACGAGCCGCACGAGCAGACGGCGCTCGAGTGGATAAAGACGGCGAACACAATCGCTTTGGCCATTCGGGATGCCGGCGCTCCGAACAAGATTGTTTTTCAAGGTTCCTATTGGGACGGCGCGCACTCGTGGGATTCATCGGACAATAGCGTGCAGGTTCTCAAGGCGTACGATCCGCTCAACAACTTTGCCGTTGAAGCTCATCAATACCTTGACGTGGATTCTTCCGGAACGTCCTCCTTCTGCATGCCGTTCAGCGGCTCGAGTCGTCTCGATCCGTTCACAACGTGGCTGAAGAAATACAAGATGCAGGGCATCATCGGCGAGGCCGGGTGGGCCAATAATTTCCTTTGTCTCCACGAGGGCGAGGATATGCTCAGCAGTTGGAAGAGCGCGATGGCGACGCCTTCCGAGGGAGGCTACATAGGTTTCACGTATTGGGCCGCCGGCCCTTGGTGGGATAAAAATTACCCCTATCTTGTCGAGCCGCGACCCTTCCCAGGTGGCACACCACCACCGATGCTCGACCAACTGAAAAAGTATATTCCGCGCTGACGGTCGTTGGGCGCGGCTTGCGACGGGATGGCGGAATGCGGGTCTTTACTTGTGAACGGGGAATGCGGGTCTGCCTCTGGTGTAGCCGTAGAGGACCCCGTTGGCCCAAGCTATTCTAAGGCGGGCCCCCGCGAGATCCCCGGTCGCGACGCACCAAGCGCCTCGGAGGGAGGTTTTCGCAATTTTTCCCAATATGTAGGGCGGCGGGTAGCGATACTTGCGAATGAGGTAGCCGAAGCCTCGCGCATAGGCGGTGGTTCTGCGGGCTCTTTCGGCGATAGGGGCGCCATCGTCGATCGGGTCGTGGAATATCGTGAGTTCCGGGAAATACCATCCGGCCGCTCCCTTGCCGAGGGCACGCAGCAGAAAGTCCGTTTCTTCGCCCGACTGGAAGTCGCTTGCTGCGCCGAGGCCCAGTCCTTCATCGAAGTTCAGCGATTGCGCGAGCATGCGTTCGATGAAAATCGTATTGGAGTTGCCGGCCTCGAAAATGTTTTCGCGCGTTATCAGTGCTTCCTCGGACAGCATGACCGTTACGTCGTGCCCTTCTGGGTCGATGGACCGGCCCGTGATGATGTTCAGCTTCGAATTCCTCCGAAACGTGTCCAGCACTTCTTCGACGACTGTCGGCCGATACCAGACGTCATCATCGGGAAATCCGACATACCGGCCCGAACTCGCGGCGAGGCCGACGTTTCTCGCCCGAGAAAGGCCCGGCCGCGAGCGCAAATGTCTTATGCGGAGTGCGGGAAATTTCTGGATCGTCGTGTCCAGGAATCCTTCGGGATTTTGATCGACGATAATGACTTCAAAGTTCTTGCGCGTTTGCGCGTTCAATGATTGCAACAGGCGCTCGAGCGGCTTCACGCGGCCCAAAGTGCAGACGATAAGTGTAAGAAGAACCGCTTGCGGTGCATCGGTTGCCATCATCAGCTTTTCCGTTACGCTGGCAAAGAAATGAGGTCTGCGAGATCTGCTTCAACCCAACTCAAGCATAGTTCGTTGCTACTAGACAGAACAACCGGCAGTTAGCCGAAGATGTCGTTCATCGTTGCGGGACGTGCGCCGCGCTTAATAAATGACATCAATCTTAAGGACCGGTTGGAGTCTCGTTGCTTCAAAATTGGTGCAACGTTGAGCGATCGCCTCAAATGGATCCGGCGACGGCGACAAGTCCGACCGCGATCAGGCTTCCCGCCCAAAAGGCGTCGAGATTGATCCAGGCTTTGGAGAGCATCTGCAAGCCGAAATAGCGATATACGGCCCATGCGACGACTCCGCCGGCCGCGATCATAGCGATAGCGTGCACGGCCGAGACAAGGATGGCTAGTCCGAGGTTGTTCGCAACAATCGATATCGCGTCGTCGTGGTCCATCAGTGACGACGGCTTGGTCGTGCAGAGCCCGAGGTACATCGGCACCAGCATCAAGCCGGCCCCGTGTGCAACAGCGATGGCAAATGACCAGAGACCGAGCTCTGCCGGCGGGATGCGGGCGAGCATGCGCGGATGGCGGCGATAGACGAGCAGCAGAATGCCGACGCCGATGACGATCAAGGCCGCCGCGAGGCGGATCTCATGGTTCCAGTACTGCAGAGCCGTCAACATGCCGAAGGGCAATAAAATGACGCCCATCGCTAGGAAGTGGCCACCGGCGATTGGCGCCAGTGCGCCAAAGAGCGCGGACGGCCTGCGTTCCATCAATCCGGCCGCCACCGCGAGCGGCCAACCCATGCCGGGGTTGAGCCCGTGATAAACTCCGCTCGCAATAACCGCGAGCCAGAGTGCGGTGTTCCAGCCGTTATCCATCGTCAATCAAGCCGACGAATAGCAGAAAGAGTCGGTCGAGCAATCGCCGCCTTCGAGCCGCACTTGGTGTGTGCGATATCCATCGGGCACCGCCACCCGGAACGCTTTATCGAAGGCGATGCCGCCGGCCGGATTGACGTTGACGAGCGCCATGGCTCCCGGCACGCCCTCGGGATAGAATTGATCATCCCACGTCGAATAGAGCGAATTCGTAACGTAGACGCGTTTTCCGTCGCGACTGATTTCAAGCATTTGCGGTCCGCCCGCGAAGGCCGTCCCATCGGGCAAAGCGGCTTTCCGAACGATGCCTCCGGCGTGCAGGCTGCCGACAAGCTTCGGTTTGCGCGGTTCGGTGACATCATATTGGCGAAGCTCGCCAGTGCCCCAGCATGCAACATAAAGGAACTTATCGTCCAGCGAGAGGTCGATGTCCGTTATTAGTGGCGGCACGGCGCCAAAGCCTTTCAGAAGCGGCGGCAACAATGACGGATCGGCCGGTTCAGCCGGAATCGTCGCGGTCTTTTCGATGCGGAACTCCGAGCCTTCCCGCCACCACGTCCAAATCGATCCCTCGAGGTTCGTCGTATCGACGACGACACCGAGGAAGCCATATTCGCGCGCGGGATCATGAGCTGGGCGCACTTCGAGCGCCATTTGGTGGTTGGCGCCGAGATCGATGGTTTGAACGTTGCGGCGTGCGCGCAGATTCCAGAAGTGAACGTGATGGCCGTATTTGTTGGCAAGCAGGTCTTCCGGAACGATGCCGTTTTCAAATTGCGGCGGCAGACCCCACTCGCTGCTCACCATGTAGTCGCGCGGCAGATTCCACCAGAAATCATAATGCAGAAGCTGCGGTCCGCGATCGATCTCCCAACGGCCGAGTACGTCGAAGGTCTCGCAGTCGAGGATGAAGATGCCTGGCGGTCCATCTGTGCCGTCAGGACCTGCGCCGCCAAGCGTGCTGACGTAGATGCCATCCGGTCCGCAATGCACGGTATGAGGGCGCGAATAGCCGGTTTTATGGAAGATCTCTTCCGGCTCGATGATCTTGTGAATTTTCGCCTGGGTCGGATGTGGCTTGGTATCAATGATGTAAAGCCGCGACGACCGGAGCCCCGGGATGATAAGGTATCGTCTCTCGAGAAATGCGTGGCCCGTGAGCGGCGACAGTGCCGAGGAGCACGCGTTCCAGCCGAAATGGTGGAACTCATCGCCTTTGTTCGGCATCGTCACTGTGTGTACGATTTTTCCATACTGCGCGGACGAGGGATCGACGTCGACAATTGCTAGCGCGTCAGGCTTGGAGAAGTCTGGACTGAGAAGCAGGGTGTAGGCGAACTTCTCTGGCGGGGCTTCGCTCGCGAGCTTCGGAGATGCGTGAAATGTTGGATCGGGTCTCTGGACCATCGTCGGTCTCCGTTCAATTGAAAATCTCCATGCCTATGTGAGCGCGGATGCTCGGGCTCTGTCAGCGGAAATTGCGTAGAATATGCGGGATTTCGACTAACGGTATTTGCGTTTTTTCTGCCGGTTTGTCTGACTGCCTCTCTTTTCCGTAAAGGATGTGACGACAGTCGAGGCGGCTTCAGGAGATCCATCAGACGCGATGGTTCCGCCCCCGCCCGGGGCAAATCCAAAGGATACGAGCCGCGTTGCGAGCGTGCGAGCCTCGGCGAGATCGTGTGTCACCATGACGATCGTCGTGCGGCTTTCACGCCAAAGCCGGAGAACGACGCGATGCAGTTGCGCGCGCGTTTCGGGATCCAAAGCACCGAAAGGCTCATCGAGTAGCAATACCTTTGGCCGGCAGATGAGAGCTTGAGCGATAGCTAAACGCTGGCGCATCCCGCCCGACAGTTGGCTGGGATATTTCGATGCAGCCTGTTCGAGGCCGACATCGGCGAGCGCCTGTTTTGCCTCGTCGACGAGCTTCTTGCGCTCTTCACCGAAGATGCGACCGAGAAACCGCGAGCGTTTGAATTGCGGACCGACAAGAACGTTCTGCAGCGCTGTCTTGTGCGGAAAGACCGAGTAGTCCTGAAACACGACTCCGCGATCGGGAGCGGGGAAGGGTGAGATTGGCGCGCCGTCGATCGTGATTTCTCCGGCGCTGGGGCGAAGCTGGCTGAGGAGCAGGCGAATAAACGTCGTCTTTCCGCTTCCCGACGGGCCGGTGACGACGCAGAACTCGCCGCTCGCGACGTCGAGGTTGACGTCTGACAGGACGGGATGATTGTCGATGACGACATTCAAATTGCGGACGGAAATCTGGCTCATCGTGTGTTTCCAGGTTGTGACCAGGGGGAGAGCCGCTTCGCACCCCACCGTAACGCGAGGTCCAACGTAAATGCCAAAATGCCGATCCAGATGACGTAAGGGATGATGACGTCCATCGCCATATATCGCCGGACGAGAAAAATGCGGTAGCCAAGGCCGCTTTGCGCGGCGATCGCTTCGCCGGACAACACGAAGAGCCATGCCGGCCCGAGGCTCAGACGAATGCTTTCGAGAAGGCGCGGAAAGATTTGCGGCAGCACAACGTGGAGCGTGATCAGCCATGTGGACCCGTAAAGGGTCTGTGCCTTGATCAGCATTTCCTCCGGAATTTCTTGCGTTCGTGATGCGATGTCCCGGGCAATAAACGGCGTGATTCCGATCACGATCAGGATGATCTTCGAGACGTCGCCCAAGCCGAACGCGATGAACAATATGGGCAGAAGCGTAATCGGCGGGATGATCGATAGCACGGAGATGAATGGCGCAAGCGTGGCGCGCGCGATCGGAATGAGGCCAACAGCCAAGCCGATGATGAGTCCGATTGCGGCAGCAATTCCAAGTCCGATGCCCAACCGTTCGAGGCTCGCCAGCGTGTCGGTGAGGAAGACCAAGTGGCCGGAGACTGGATCGGTCACGAAGCCGACGCGCTCCAGTCCTGCGAACATGGATTGAAGCGACGGCAAGAGGTTGTCGCGGGCGTTGACCAGCAGCCGCTCCGCCGACGCTATTGCGTAGACGGTCGCGACGGCTAGGAACGGCGCCGTCCCGAGGGCAATGGTGAGCCCTTGAGACGGCTTCGTGTTCAGTAAGCGGGCCATGTGATGCTGCTTAGAGTTTGCCGGCTGCAGCGAGTTCCAAGACGGACCTGTCGAAGCGCAGCAGAACATTCTTGGAATCTCCGACGATTTCGCCGTTCGGCAGTTCGATGCCGATCGCGTTCGCATCTTTCACGTCCTTGCCGAGAAGACTGTAGCGATGGGCAAAATCGCGAACGCGGATGAGCGTATCCTTGGTTTCCGGCCTTTCCGCGAATGCGAGTGCGGCCTTCGCGTCCGAGAAGATGACGACGGATTTGAGCTGCTGCTCGTAGCCTGCAACGTCGGTCGCCGAAGCGGTCGCAAGCGCTTTGATGACGTCAGCGCGCTCCGGTGACGTGCCGTTGATGATGCCGACTGTTTCGTACCATGCGCCGAGGAGGGCTTTGGCGACTCCGGGATTTTCCTTGAGCTTGCTCGTGCGCAGGAGGATGGACTCGAAGATTTCGCCGTTGATCTTGGACGAGTCGAACACGATGTGGGCGTCGCCGGAGCTTTGAATCTGCTCGACTTGCGGGTTCCATGCGACGATCGCGGAGACGTCAGGGCTCTTATAGGCTGCCACGAAATCTGCGTCCGACGTATTCACGCGCTTGACGTCGTCGTGCTTCAGATTGCCGGTTTCGAGCGCACGATCGAGCAAATAGTGGGATACCGAGAACTCGACGAGATTGACGGTCTGTCCCTTGATGTCGGCGAGCTTGTCCTTGCCCTTCAAAATGACGGCATCGGCGCCGTTCGAATAATCGATGGGGAAGATCGTCGTGTCGACGCCGTTGGCAACGGGAATGGAATAGACGTCAGCGATGCTTCCGAGGACGCCGTCGAGTCCGCCAGCTGAATATTGATTGAGCGACTCGACATAGTCATTGAGCTGCACGAGCTCGATGTTGACGTTGTACTTGTCTGCCCACTTCTTCAGGACGCCGCTCTGCTGCGCGTATCCCCAGGGCATCCAGGGTGTGAAGACGATCCAGCCGACCTTGAATGTCGGCTTTTCGGCTGCGTGAACGGATTGAGTGCCGGCTTGCAGGAGCGCTGCAAATGCCAGAATGGCGGCTAGTATGGTTCGTTTCATGACAGTTCCTCGTGAGGGGTTAGCGAGAAGGTTCGGGTTGATGGTTCAGAATGCTCGCAGGTTGTCGCGCAGCGTCTTGTGAGTGTAGCCGTCGCGGACGAGGCCCCTGCGTTGCAGGGCTGGTACGAGACCGTCCGTCACTTCGGCGATATGCCGGCGATTGGTGGAGAGGCTCGGTGTTGTGATCAAAAAGCCGTCGCCGCCGACTTGCTCCATTGCTTCGCCCATTTGATCGGCAACCTGATCGGGCGTTCCGACAAGTTCGATCGAGGCGCAGATGCCGCCGGAGGCCTCGACGACAAGCTGGCGTAGGTTTTTGCTGGTGCCCCATTGCTGGAACATGTCGAGCGAACCCTGCTCGCCGTTCGTGACGAGACGCTCAGGCAAAGGCTTGTCGAGATCGAACTTCTTGAAGTCGATGTCGGTGATGGCGGAGATCAATGCGAGGTTCTGCTCGATGAAGCCCGGGGCTTCTGTGATGCGCTCGTGCCGGTCGCGGGCTTCGCGTTCTGTTTCTCCGAGCACGGGCGTTACGAGGAACATCACTTTGATGTCATCGGGGTTGCGTCCGTGCTTCTTGGCGCGCGCGCGGATGTCGTCGCGGTATTCTTTCATCCCCGCGACGCCGCCGCTGACTGCAATGATGGCGTCGGCGTATCGTGCCGCGAAGTCGCGGCCCGTTGGCGATCCGCCGGCTTGAAGTAGTGTCGGGCGGCCTTGCGGCGACCGCGCGGTGTTCAAGGGGCCGCGTGATTTGAAGTATTTGCCCTCGAAGTCGATCTTGTGGACCTTCTTGAAGTCGGCGTAGGTTCCCGATGCGCGGTCGCGAATGATGGCGCCGTCTTCCCAGGAATCGAAAAGCTTGAAGACGAGGTCCATGTATTCGTGAGCTCGTTCGTAACGCTCCTCTCTGGGCGGCAAGCGATCCAGGCCGAAGTTCTGCGCGGCGGCGTTCTCGGCGCTCGTCACGATGTTCCAGCCGAAGCGTCCGCCGGCCAAGTGGTCGACGGTCGAGCACAGGCGTGCCAGGAGGAATGGCGGATAGCCGAGCGTGGACATGGTCGCGACGACACCGAGATTTTTGGTGGATGCCGCGAGCAAGGTCGCGAGTGGGACCGGATCATGCTTCGGCGCCATGCCGAGGGCGTGCTTCAGGTACACCTCAAAACTGCCGCCGTAGGCTTCGGGAATAGCGAGCTTGTCCTCAAGCATGATGAAGTCGAAGCCCGCGCGATCGAGAGATTGAGCCATCTCGATGTGAAACTTGCCGTCCCAGGAATTGCCGCCGTTCGAGAATGGTTCGTTCCACTCGTCGGCGGTGAAGTTCGTGAACCAACCCAGGTGGAATTTCTTAGATGACACGGAGCGTTCGTCCTTTTTGACTTTTGGAGAAAGGTGGGGAGTGTTGTTGTTGCGTCAGTGCTGGAAAGGGCAGGCGGTCGAGGCGGCGCCGCTTCGCGGTTCTCGCCAATTGAGTTTCCGCAAGACGTCATCCTTCAGTGATAGCGATCGGGCATCGCTTTCGCCGGCACGCTCAAGAGCTTGCGACAGGCGAAGCGCTTCGGCCATTTTCGACCAGTTGTACGGATTGTTCGGATTGAGGTTGACGCGTTCCGACGCGAGCGCTGCGGCCAAGTTGGATCTGCCGCTTCTGATCGCCGCCTCAAGCAGCGTCCGATCGATTGCATCGCGCTGGGCTTCGGAGCCGCCGAATTCGATCGCGTTTTCGCGCACGTCGTAAAGGAGATCGAGGGCCGTTTCGTAGCGGTCTTCGCCGAAAGCCACGAGGGCTCTCGCGAGCGGGAGACCGACGCGAACCGTGTTGTGATAATTGTTCGTGCCTTGATGGCCGTCGGCGACGTATTGCTCGAGTCGGCGTACCACTGCGCGCGCGTCGTCGATCCGGCCGCTGCCGACGTAGGCCATGATCGCATGCACATCGTTGAAGACGTAGAAGGGGGCCGACGTCAGCGCATCCCAGGCATCGGCGAGTTCGGCAAAGCGATCCGCGACAGGAACCCGCTGAAGATGAAGGCGCCACAACAATGACGATGCATCGAGCAGGACGAGGGCGATCTTCGGCGAGCCCTGGTTGAAGATGGCCTTGTCATAGATTTCGAATGCGGCCGCGTAGTTGCCGATATCGGTGTTGAACAGCGACTTGTGCCACCAATTGTGCGCGCTGAAGAGATTGCCTTCCTCCCAATCGCCGCTGCGCTCGTTCATGAAGCGAAGGCCGTCGGCGATTGCGCCGCGCATCTCGAAGCTGTGCGTTACGGCGTGTAGCGCCCAAACATCGTCGGGGCGAACGCTCAGCGCAATCAAGCCATGCTCTTCGGCCCGTTCGAACTGGCCGTTTTCTTCAAGACCGAAGGCGTAGCATCCCTGCACGATGCCATAGTGAGGATCCGATGGGGTCCATGCGATCAGCTGGCGTGCGATTCGATCGCGCAAACTTCGTTTATTGCCGGCGAAGAAATCCAGCTCGTGTCCGATGCGGAGCGCCAGAATATCGCGTGGTTCATCGAGGCCGAGCCGATCGAGAATGCGCGCGGATTTTCGTAGATCGCCGCCAATCCATGCCTCGATTGCCGCCGCGTGATGCCGCTCTCGGCTCGGCAGTTTTTCGATATCGACCTTCGTCTTGAGGTCTTCCAGCGTGTTCTTCGCGCGCTCGGCGAACTGGGGTTCCGTCATGAAGAGATCGAGATAGGCCCTTGCGAAATAGGGAAGGGCGAAGCCTGGATTTTCCTCGATCGTCTTGTCGAGCGTCGAAAGAACCGAGGATTTGAAGTAGACCAATTCGTGGAGAGCGCTGCGAAAAAGCGCTGCGCCCTTCTCGGTCGCACCGGTGAGCGCCAGTCCTTGTTGGTCGATTTCCATAGTCGTTCTCTTTTCTTCAAGTTCCTTACGCGCGGGAATCCTTCGGTCGTCGCAGGCGACGTCCGGGAGAATGCGTCGTGAAACGCGTCTTGTGATTTGTGCGATCTGCCTTAGCGGAAAATGCGTTCCGCGATACAAAGTGCGCTGGTGCACCAGGAACTTGGGCAGCACCTTTGCGGCGGCCGATTTAGATCATCTGTCAACTTCCACACCGCTGCGTTCAAAAACAGAAGTTGATTTACCCACGAGAAACGAATGTGAGAACTGAATAGAATTTCTAAGCTTAGATCGATGTTTGCATCATTGTCTTCCGTGCACGCCGCGTTGCGCCGGAGGTCAGGCTGGCTCAAAGTTCATTCGCGCCTTGCAACCGCACGAATGCGTCTAAGCTCATATGAATTTCTGAAATACGTGGGCGGAGGTCGCCTACGGTGGCGTTCTTCGGCCCTGATTCTTTGCCCCTCTCGAACATTCCAATTCATTGAACGCGACGAGGCGGGGCGTGCGCTCTCCGTACCGATGATGGCGAGTTTGCGGCGCGGTTCCTAACGGTGGTTGAACCGTCCGTTCAGCATCGGTTCCGGCACGATCGTGTTGAATGACCTCCAATCAAGCTGCATTGAGCGCGCTTGAGGGAGACAAAGTCATGAAACGCACTCTTGCACTTTTGCCGGTCGCGGTTGCCCTGATGACGTTCGGAGGCATGGCCGAGGCAAAGGCGGACTTCGCAGTGGGCAACAAGATCTATCGTAACGGCTCATCCGTCCAACATGTCCATGATGGCGGGTATTACGAAGGCCGCCGTCCGTGGTGGCGTCACGACCGGCGGTGGGGCTACGGCAACGAAGGCTGGCGCCGACACTGGCGTGGCGATCACCGGTTCGAGAGGGATCGCGACCGTTACGGCTGGAACGACAGGCGCGACTGGCGCGGCGATAGCCGCTGGCGATAAAGGTTTTGCGGGAGGCCAATTGGCCTGATGGAGCGGCAGGGACGCGCAAGCGCTTCTGCCGCTTTTTTATTGGTATCGATTCCCTCTTGCGCCGGCGACCGATCAGGGGAGGAACGGGCAATAAAGCGATCGAAAGCTCACCTCGTCGCCTTCAACGGAAAACCCCCGCCACATGGGGTATTCGCTGGTCGGGTTGCGCTCTTTTACGCAACCTTGGACGACATGCGACGTCCATGAGCGAACTCGCTCCTCGGCCACGCGGACTTGAGCAAAGACAGCTCCAGATGGATAGGAGAGCTGGTTCAGAACTTGGCGCTTCGCCGTCGTGACCATCCTGTCTTCGTGCGACGGCAGGAACAGGCTGACGAGACCCGCGACGACGATGCCCATGCCCAGAAGAGCTGCGGCGTTCGCCGGAGAAGACGTGGATTTGCGGAACAGTAAATTCGCGGAGGGGAGAGGCACTTGGGATTTTCCGAAAGTGTAATGACGCAACGTACTTCACAACATCAGCCGAACCCTTAAGCGGGTGTGAAATATTAGATTGGGTTTGCGATGGCCGGAGCATTGGCCCGGAGAAAGCTATGCAATGGCTAACGTGCCTCGCCTACTTGCTCGTTCGGAGCTTTAAAGCTGCCCGAAATCTAGAATAAAATTTGAATCATCCGGCGGCGCCGCGCTCGATGCTCAAGCGATGCGATCGAGCCGCTCGATGCTGTCGCCGATCCGAATCTTGCCGCCCTCGACGATCCTTGCAGTCAGTCCGCCGCGACCACGAACGGCATTGTAACCACCCGGCCCGAGGTTCGCTTCCATTTGACTGCAGGGTGCGCACTCGCCGGTTGTTTCCAGCGTCGTCGATCCGATGCGGAAGCTACAACCTTTGAGGGCGATCAGGTTGATGCTGCGGGTAACAAGGTTTCGGCGCAGCAGTTCTGGAACCACAGCCTCCTTACCGAGGAACGACGCGATCGCTGCGATATCTTCCGCGGCGATAAGCGTGACCTGACGCGGTCCGTTACGTTCGGTGCGGTAGCGGTCGCCCTCGATGCCCCGTTGCGAAATCAAGTTCGCCGTAGTTGGCGTGATCATGGGCGCGTTACGTGATGGGCGAAGTCCTATCCAGACGAGTTCTCCCGGGCCGACCGGTCCGGCCAGCAACTTTGCCAACACGGACTGAGGTGGCGGCGGAGAGGTCGGTTCGGTCATTGGGTGGCCGCAGTTCTCGAACGAAGGACCAAGGAGGCTCTGTGCGTGAGATTGGTCGATAGTTATTCGTAGGCCGGGCAGATGCAAGTCGAAACGTGGTGCGCGGTGGCTTCCTCAGCGCTCAATTGGTGCGCCCGAATCCGGAAGGCTGCGGTCGAGGGGCGTCTCACGCTGAAGCGCTCTGAGCGTCAGCCAAAGCACAATAGCGCGTTAGCCGGCGGCGATATTTGTCCAACCTTGCGAGCAGCGGCTTTTTACCGGACGGTCGATCAGCTATTTTCGGACCTGCGGTTCTCCAAAAGGAGATCGATGGAAAGCGCTCAAGGCTGAACGCATATATTTCTCTGTTCTTGCTGTAGGAATTATCGACGAGTTCGCACTCCTTGCGGAGCAGAGCGCAAGCGATCGCCACATGCAGCCGGTCTGTCGTGACCTGCCTTGCGGCTGAGATCGTTTTCAAAAAGCACCAGGCGCGAAGCTTTGACGTCTCGACGTCGGCGACACCGGTGAACACTTTCGATACATCGAGGTCGCTGTCCATTCTCGACGCCGCGGATTCTTTGTCGGTGCGCATAAATCGAACAAGCGGCAATCGGGACAGTTGATCGAGGCTGACGCCGGCGCGTCGCAGGCTGGCATCCAGAAGCGGCGATCCCAAAGCGTTGAATTCTGGATCGCTCAAAAAGTCTTCAACGTCGCAGTGAAACGCCATGTCATGCGTCAGCCGGCAATCAATCTTCGGATTGGTGTGGCTGACATGGTCGAACGATCTCTTGTCGCGGCACCAGATCGTCGTGCGGCCGTCGAGGCTCTTGAGCAATTTTTCATTGGCTCTGACGGTATGCGGGAGAAGGACGATGCGGGCGGCTTGGTCGCGGCACGCTTTGATCGAGCGACGCATGCCTCCGTAGATGCCGACGAGGTTTCCGCCGCCGCCCAGGAATACCGTTTGATTTTTGAAATCCGCGCCATCATCGACGACTTGCACGTCAATCGATGCTTTGGACATTGCGGCGATAGTCGATGCCAGGATCAGGCAGTCGCCGCCGTTACCCTCGTTCGGAATCAGAAGCACTTTCCTGCCGCTGAACTCCGCCAAAAAACGCTCCATGTCGTCTCGAAGCGAGACCATTACGTCTGTCATAGATCTCACATGCGGACGGCCGAGACCTTTCGTGTCTCGATCATCAAGACTGTTTGCGACGCGCGAAAAATTTCCGGCGGCAGCGCTGGAATGGAGATGAGCTTTTATCCGCTTCCTCTCAATCATTGCGAGGGGTGCGCATGGGGAAGGTGTGGAAAATTGCGATGAACGCCGAAGCTCAAGTCCTTTCGTCCTTGAAGGTGGGGCTAGCACTTCCGTCGCTGGAAACTGCGGTCAGCAATTGAGATCGCCACACCGCTCGCGATGATCTCGGGTCACATCAGGAAAACGGGTATCGCGGCGCATTTGATCTGCCGGCTTATCCGCAGGGGGAGGCGGGAACTCGAGGTGCAGCTGCCACGATAGTTCCCGGCTCGGCAGGGACTTTTTCCCGATTGTGGATATTTCGTTGCAACAATACCACGGGGGCTCAGGAAGAGGCATTCCCGGGAAAAACTCCGGCCGATCCATGGATTGACCCAACCTGATAAAAACCTTTTCCCTGGTCCGGGCATAATGGTCAGAGTCGACCATGGGGGAGTCGCGCGGCGGCTAAATGCTTTGGCAGGCAGTTCGACGCAGCGCCAAGAAAATGGGAAGTTTGGGGAAATGACTCGTGAATTGCTTGCTTCGGCTGCGGCCGTGGCACTTTTGATTGGCGGTGGCGGGAGTTTTGCCGTCGCACAGGACGCGGGGAACGCGGGATCGGCGACACCTCCGCCGGCAGCAAACGAGACGCTTCCTGAAGTTCAGGTCATTCAAGAAAAGCAGGCGCCCAAGCCGAAGCCCGTCAAGCAGGCAAAGAAACCTGCGGCCGCAGCGCCCGTCGTTGCAACGCCGGTGGTCTCAGAAGATTTCGCTGAGCAGACTGAAGCAAGTTCCGTGAAGATGTCGCCGATGGGTGGCAGTGAAATTCCGGTCAACAAGGTTCCGGGCAGCGTCTTCCAGGTCAATTCCGCCGATATCAAGAGAGACGGAACGGTTATCATTCAGGAAGCGCTTCAGAGCCAGATCCCCGGCGTGATCATCGGCGACCTGCAAGGCAACCAGTTCCAGACCAACATTCAATTCCGTGGTTTCGAGGCTTCGCCGGTGAACGGCGTCCCGCAGGGGCTCGCGGTCTATCAGAACGGCGTTCGGATCAACGAAGCCTTCGGTGATATCGTCAACTGGGACTTCCTGCCGTCGAATGCGATCAACAACGTTGCGGTGGTGACCGGCAATCCCGTCTTCGGTCTCAACGCGCTCGGTGGTGCTGTAGTCATCGATATGAAGGACGGCTTCAACTACCAGGGCGCGGAGATCGACACGCGCTTTGGTTCGTTCGGCCGTAAGCAGGTCTCGACCGAAGCCGGGTTGAACAAAGGCAACTGGGGTGTCTACGGAGCATTTGAGGCCATCAACGACGATGGGTTCCGCGACTTCTCCGACGCTGAAGTCCGCAGAGGTTACTTCGACCTCGGCGTCAAAGGCGACGGCGCAGAGTTTCACTTCAATTTCACCGGCGCGGACAACCACGTTGGCGTGACGGCCGCGGCGCCCGAGCAGCTGCTCGAAATGGGCAGGAATTTGACGTTCACGTCGCCGCAAACGACTGACAACGAGATGCAGATGTACTCGGTGAACGGAAAGGTCAAGGCGACCGACACGCTCACCTTCTCGGGTGCAACGTACTATCGCCATTTCAAACAGAGCCACTTGGACGGCAACCTGTTCGAAGACCCGAGTAACTGCGGCGGAAACCTCTGCTCAGGCGGGGAAGAGGTGTTTAATGCCGCCACAGGCGATGCGATCCCGTTCCAGACTGGCGTCGCTTACGCCTCGATCGACCAGACGTCGCAGAATGCTGACGGCGCTGGTATCAGCCTTCAGGCCACCGAGAAGGCGCGGCTCTTCGGTCACGAAAACCAGTTCGTGATCGGCACCAGCTACGATCGCGGCAGAGTGGCCTACACGGCGAAAAGCGAACTCGGCTTCATGCAGCCGAAATTCGTTGTCGACGGTCAGGGCGTCATCATGACGAACGATGACCTCTTCCCGCGTGCGCTGTCGACGACGAACGATTATTTCGGAGCTTTCTTCGTCGATACGTTCAATATAACGGATAAGCTGGCGTTGACGGTCGGCGGCCGTTTCAACTACGCGCGCATCGAGCTTGAAAATGCCGGCGATCCCGACAACGAAGAGTTGAACAAGCTCAATGGCGTCAACAAGTATAGCCGCTTCAACCCGTCAGCCGGCCTGACCTATACGTTCAACCCAGCTTTGAATTGGTACGGCGGTTATTCGGAAGCCAACCGCGCGCCGACGGCGGCGGAGATCGCTTGCTCCGATCCTGAGAACCCGTGCCTGATCGAGAGCTTCCTGACATCCGATCCGCCGTTGAAGCAGGTCGTCTCTCGCACGTGGGAAACCGGTTTGCGGGGTACGGTCAATAACTGGAACGGATCGCAGTGGGATTGGGGCGTCGGCCTGTTCCGCACTGAGAACTCTGACGACATCATGAGCGCTGCCTCCACTGCGACAGGCCGCGGTTACTTCCAAAACGTCGGCACGACTTTGCGCCAAGGCGTGGAGGCGAACCTTGCCTATCGTTCGAAGCGCCTTTTTGCGTACGCGAACTACACCTATAACGACGCCACGTTCCAATCCGGGATTCCGTTCTTCCCGGCTCCCAACCATCCGGACGGTCCCGGCGTCTTCCCGTGCCCTGACGATCCGGAGGGTGGGGACACCGGAAACTGCACCGCCATTCATAAGGGCGATCGCCTTGCGGGCATTCCGGCCCACACGTTCAAGACAGGTTTCGATTACTGGATGACGCCGAAGTGGAAGTTCGGTGCTGACCTGATCGCCGCAAGCTCGCAGTTCTTCTTCGAGGATCAGGCTAACCTCTCGCGGCCGCTGGCGGGTTACGCCAAGGTCAACTTGCACACGTCCTACGACGTGACGGATCACATCCAGGTTTACGGATTGATCGAGAACCTGACGGACAAGCGCTACTCGCTCTACGGGACCTACTTCAACGTGGACGAAACCAACGAACTCGAGGACGTAACCGGGATCGAGTTCGACGAGAACAACCCGCGGACCGTCGTGCCGGCCATCCCGTTCGCGGCGTACGGTGGCATAAAGGTAAAATTCTAAACGCTCTCCCGACTGCAACATCTCGAAAAGCAAAAGCAGCCTCACGGCTGCTTTTGTTTTTTTGCGCCTCTCTCAAATGCGGGACGCGATTACGCCAGCTCGCCCTGTCCCGTGTGACAGGCACGCAAATGGCGGTCAGCAGGAGAGGGAAGTTTGAAGCTTAGAAGAGGGGGCCGTGGGCCAATTGATGGACGACCACCAAGATTGCAACGTTGAGCACGAGTAGGGCGCTTAGGGCGACTTTATCCATGGCCGTTCTCCCGGAGACTGTGCGGGTAGAGCTATAGGACTTTTGCTCAGGGATGAATCAGCCATCCGGCCTAGGCCGAGCCGGGCGGGTAAAGGTCCGGCGGTTACGGACTCGTGCTGTGCCGGGCTTTTTAGCTAGTGCGAATAGCCGATGCAGGGGGTGGCCTCCGGGTGGCATTCTCGCGGCCGTTCACCAAGCGTCGATCCACCGACATGAAACGGGCGTACGCCCCCTGACGGATCGCGGAAGCCGCTGCGGCTGTACGCAATTCCAGCGAAAAATTAATCTCGGGCCCCATGTCACTTTTCCGTTCTGTTCTTACATGCGGTTCTGAACGGTCGACACCGGCGTCCAATCCCATAAGGAGGCTAGCCTCATGAACGCGCAAGAGAAGCAGCTCATCGAAGATTTGTTTGCGCGCCTCCGCAATTTTGATGGCGGCGAGAAAGATCAGGAAGCGGAATGGCTTATCCAGGATCTCATCAGGCGGTCTCCAGATGCGCCATACTACCTCGCCCAGACAGTGATTGTTCAGCAGCAGGCTCTCGAGCGCGCTGAAGCCCGTATGCGAGAGTTGGAAGCTGCGGCGCGGCAACCCCAGTCTACCGGACGCGGTGGAAGTTTTCTCGGTGGCTCGTCGGTGCCGCAGAGCGGCAGCCGGTATGCGCCGTCGTCTGCACCGCAGCAGGCGCCGGATCCCGTGGCGGCCCCAGGCACCGGTCCATCGGCCAATAGTCCGTGGGGTTCTCCCGCGCAGGCTCGCGGTGGCGGAGGGTTTCTTTCCTCGGCGTTAACGACCGCGGCTGGTGTTGCCGGTGGTGTTTTCCTCGCCGATGGAATCCGCAGCCTCTTTGGTGGCGGGCGTGCCTATGCCGGTGGTGATGCCACGAGTGCGGCCGATCAGAAGACGATCGATAACCTTCAGGACCAGGCGCAGGACGCCCGCGACGATGCCGATCAAGCGAAGCAAGACTTGGCGGCTGACGATGCCGCGCAAGACGAGATGCAAGATGCCCAGGATGATGGCAACTACGATTGGGGCAGCGACGACTTCGACGTCTGATTGATCGATCCTCGCCCTCGGCTTGAATCACAGGCCGAGGAGGCAGCGCGCTCGCGAAGGGACCGGCTCAGGCGGTTCGCCTCTCGAGGTGCGCCAAGCTGCGCTTCGTGAAATTTCTTTCCAAAACGTCATGTGCCGACGGCGAGAATTGTCGGAACCGACCCGAGAAGGCGAGGTTCTTCCTTCAGTTGTCTTGTGACGACCGGGTCCCAAATGGGCCGGCGCCAATTTATGGGCAATTCGGATTGTCTCGATTTTCGAGGCGAATTTTTGAAGCGAAGATTTTTCACTGAAGAAGGTAATTTTCAAATGGCGCAAGAGGACAGAACATCAAAGCGCGGCTTTGCATCCATGGATGCCGACAAGCAGCGTGAGATTGCCCGCAAGGGCGGCGCAAGCGTTCCGGACAATGAGCGCAGCTTTTCGCGGAATCATGAACTTGCGTCTCAGGCCGGAAGAAAAGGCGGCCACGAGAGTGGCGGTAACTTCCGGAATGACCCCCGGCGAGCGGCCGAAGCCGGCCGCAAAGGCGGACAGCACTAGCGGCAGAATAATAACCTGCCTTTAGTTCACCCAGCACTCTCAGGCCGGACGCGTTCTGCGCATCCGGCCTTTGGCTTTCGAATGGAAGGCCGGCTTAGAGGGAAGGATTGGGGTGGCAACCGCCTTCGGCACGGGCCGATGCCGTCAACCATTTGGGATTGAACCACCGGTCCGCAGGGCCGTCGTAGGGTAGGCGCGTTACGTCCCAGTGGCTGACGAAGCGCGCATAGACGTCCCACACCGGCGGGCCACCGCCGATAAAAACGACACGGCCCGCAAATTGTTTGAGCGTCTCTTCTGGGTCCATGTGCGACCGCAAAACGAAGAGCGTGCGATCCGTGCGAGCGAAATCGGGGACAGCTCCAATGGTCTTGGCTCCGGCCATTAGGACGTGGCCTCGTGTGATGTCGAAAAATCGGGCGACGTCGGCCACGTATTCAGGGTCGCGGTTGCCTTCCCACGGCAGCTCTCCATTGAGGCCAAGCTGACCGGACTGTCCGATCGCGCAGATGACCCTGACCACTGTTTGCTGCATTCGAATTCCTTTTTTTCTTTTCTAGTTTCGCCGTTGGACCGTGGTGATTGACGGCGGCCGAATACATGCGATTTGGTGCGGAAAGTCACCGCTGAAAATAGCGGATGACCTTATCGGTCGTTTTGTTGAATGGCGGGTGCAGGATCCGCGCGAGGTTCCACTTGCTCTGCTCGAAGACGCCTTTCGCATGGCTGAGCGATTTGAAGCCCTCGATCCCGTGATACGCGCCCATGCCTGCCATTCCGATGCCGCCGAACGGCAGGTCGTCCTGAACGTAATGCATGAGGGTATCGTTGATCGTGACGTTGCCGGAGGTCGTCCGCGTCAGGACCTTTTGGCGATCGTCGCTGTTCTGGCCGAAATAATAGAGCGCCAGCGGCCGAGGCTTGCGGTTTATGTATCCGATCGCTTCGTCAAAGGTGCGGTAGGTCATGATCGGGAGAGCCGGCCCGAAGATTTCCTGCTGCATGATGGCCATGTCGTCGGTGACATTGAGCACGATGACGGGTGCAAGCTTGCGTGGATCGGCTGTGCCGTCATTCGCGACTTCAATAACCTTGGCGCCTTTTTCCTTCGCATCGTCGATCAGCTTCTGAATGCGGCTGTAATGCTTGGCGTTGACGATGGAGGTGTAATTCCGGTCGGTTGCTCCTTGCGGATAGAATTTGTGGGCGGTCGCGTCGTATGACGCCACGAAGGTGCCCACGTCCTTTTCGTGCACCAGGACGTAGTCGGGGGCGATGCAGGTTTGCCCGGCATTCGCGAGCTTTCCGTAGGCGACGCTGACGGCTGCGGCATCGATATCGGCGTCCGGGCCGATCAAGGCTGGAGATTTGCCGCCAAGCTCGAGCGTGACAGGAACTAGATTTTCCGCGGCTTCCTTCATCACCGAGCGACCGACATTGGTGCTGCCGGTGAAGACGAGATGATCGAAGGGCAAGCGCGAGAACGCGGCGCCGATCTCGGGTCCGCCGGTGACGACGGCGACCTGCTCCTCAGGGAAAATCTCGCGCAACATCGATTTGAGGAGTTCGCTGGTCGCGGGCGTCAACTCGGACGGCTTCAGAATGGCGCGATTGCCTGCCGCGATTGCCGTGGCGAGCGGCGTAAGGGCGAGCGACAGCGGATAATTCCAGGGCGAGATGATCCCGACGACGCCGAGCGGCTGATAAACGACGCGGGCTCGGCCGGGCAGGAAGTGGATTGCCACGCGGCGGCGCTCGGGACGCATCCATTTCGTCAGGTTGCGGCGGAGGTAATTGATCGTCTGAATGACCGGCGTGACTTCCATGATCCGGGTTTCGTAGGCAGACCGGTAGCCGAAGTCTTTACTGACGGCCGCTTCGAAGGCCGTTCGCCGTTTCTGCAATGCGGTCTTCAGTTTGAGCAGATCTGCCCGCCGTTGCGCGGCAGTCGGCGGCCCATCCTTGAGGAACGCGGCGCGCTGCCTGCTCAGGAAGCCTGTCAGCAGGAAGTCGTCGTCCTTGACTGAAACGTGGGCCGTCATTCAGCAACCTCCAGATGTGGACGCGGCGAAGCATTCGCGGTGACGCCGCGTGATGTTTTCCGTGTCAACACATGCCAATTCCAGCAACTTTGGTTCCTTCCGTGCGTGCAGCGCCCGAACGACCATACCATCGCGGCAATCTCAAGCGCCTACGTTGAGAAAAACGCGCAAGACGTGCTTCGAGACGGGAAGGGGTGACAATCCACCCTATGCCGCTTTCCAGCGAAGCGGCGTTGCTCGCCCATCTCCGGCCACAGGGCTATCCTCGCCTCGAAGAAGACCTCAATGCGGCGCTTGCACTGGAAAGACGTGGATCCGCGCGCAACCAGGCGATTGGTCTGCCTGAGGTCATGCGCGGGAACCCGTCGCACCGCGGAACTCACAGTCCGTTTTTGAGATCGACGGGAACCGCCCGAGCCCCGGGTCGCGAAGCTTCGTTGCGGTGTTATCGGTCATGGTTGGCATTTTGACGCGCGGCCAACAGGCGGGCGAATTCACGGCCGTTTTGGCCGGGGATCAGACCCTTACGCGAGATTTATTTCGCGTAGGGCTCAGTCGCTCAAGCCGCCATTTCGAGCGTGCCCAGCACCCACTTTTCGTATTCGTCGCTCAGATCCTGCAGCCACTGCTGGGGAAGGGCGTTGATCTTCTTGGTGGCCGCCTTGGCGCGTGCCGGAAGCGCAACGTGGATCTGCTTGTAGCCGTTTTCCATGGGGGGCGAACTGATCGTGCCGCCGATGTGGCCGATCGCGAGCGAGGCCTTCAGATAGTCGCTCGCACGCTTGGGGGCGGTGTGCAGCGGCGGCGTGAACAACACGCTATCCTGCATCGAGCGCTGGGGCTCGCAATTGCGGAGCTCGAACTGAATGGCAACGCCTGGCGTGTCATCATCGAGCGTGTCGCGTGAGACATTGACGAGCAGCACGCTGCCGGCTGCAGCCCACTGGCTCATAGGGTCCATCAGACGCGTGATGATCTCGCGTATCGCGGCGGGATCGGCGGATACGGCTAGTTGCGGCTGGTTCGCATGGATCACCACCTGTTGGCCGCCGAGTTCGCGGTTGATCTCGTCGGCACAGCCCGTCAGCATGGCGACGAGATCGACTTCGCTCGGATGGGCGTCCGCCAACAGGGGCGGCGTCGTCAGCACTTCGGAAAGTTCGATGGCGCGCTGCGTTTCCTCAACGGGAATTCGCCAGTGGTCTCTGATGCGGAGCTGCGACCATGCCTTCTGAGCCGACGGCCGCCAGGCCGTTTCGGCGATCGCATCCTTCAAATAGTGATACATCGTGAGCGGAGCGTTGTTGTAGGGCAGCAGGCCCGACAGCATCGCAAGGTCGTTCATGCGATCACGCAAAAGGGTGCGATGCAACGCGCTGAGCTTGTCGCGCAGGAGCATGTCGTATTCGTTTTTCAGCAGATAGAAGGTGATCGCCTGTTCGATTTCGGCTTCGAGCACGCGGAGGTCCCAGGGCTTCGAAATGTAGCGGAGGATCTCGCCCTTGTTGACGGCGTCGATTGCGCTATCGAGATCGGCATATGCGGTCGTCAACATGCGAATGATGTCGGGACGCTCGTTACGGATGCGGTTCAGGAGACTGACGCCGCTGCGCCCGGGCATGCGCTGGTCGGAAATCACCAGCGCGATGTTGTGGTTGCCGGAGAGAATGAGGGTTTCAGCTTCGTCCGCGCTCGTTGCGGTTAGCACGTCATATCGCGTGCCGAAGGCTTTCTTGAAATATTTGACGGCCTGCGGCTCGTCGTCGACGATCAGGATCTCGACCGGCTGATCAGTGCGAAACGACTCCATGGAAGACCTGGTTCTCTTTGTCCGACGATATCGGGAGGTTGAAACGGAACTCGGTCCACTCTCCAAGACTACTCTTAACAGTCAGTGAACCACCATGATTCGCTATTATCCGATGGCTGACTGCCAAGCCCAATCCCATGCCTTCACCCACGTCCTTCGTGGAGAAAAATGGATCAAAAATCTGGGTTTGAATTTTCGGGTCGATGCCGGTGCCGTTGTCTTTTACCGAGACAATCAGTTCGTCACCCTCAACGAATGACGTAATCGTAATTTCAGGTTTGCGCTCTTCTTCGACGGAACGGACCGCGGCGACCGCGTTGACGATGAGGTTGACGAGAACCTGAGCGATCGTCGACTGCGAGCCGACGACAAGCCCATCGGCCGCGATATTCCTCGTAATCGTTATTCCCTTCTGGATATGCGCCGTGAAACGAAGCGAGTGGTCGATTGCCGATTCGATGTGGAACGGCCGCGGGTGCTCGGGCCGATGCGGCGCGGTGAAGCCTCTGAGATCGGTTACGACGCGGTGAATGCGCTCATAGCCCGCGTGGATGTCCTTCAGCGTATCCGCGGTGTCGGGATCGGCTTGAATGGTTGGGTCGCGGGCAGCCAATTGCAGCGCCGTTCCCATAAAGTTCAGCGGGTTGCCGATTTCGTGCAACAGGCCGGCGGCCATCGTCCCAAGGGCGCTGAGACGCGCGTTTTGAACCAGGGCTGCCTCAGTTTCCCGCAATTGCTGCAGGCTTTGTTTCAGTTCCGCGTTCGTCCTGTAAAGGTCGGTTTCGAGCTTTGAAGCCCTGATCAGATTGGCTATGCGCGAGCGGACTTCCAGGCCGCTGAACGGCTTTATCAGGAAGTCGTCGGCGCCATGCTTCAGCGCGGTAATCTTGGCTTCCTCGTCGGCTCGCGCCGTCAGGATGATAATTTTGATGCCGCGCGTCTCGGCTCTTTCCTTGAGAGAGCGGCAGACCTCCAGCCCCGTGACGCCCGGCAGCATGACGTCGAGCAAAATCAGATCGGGCTTCTGTTCCTTGGCTTTATCGAGCGCGGTGATGCCGTCGGGCGCCTCGATGATGCGATAGTTCTCGCGCAGCATCGAAGCCAGATAGCGGCGCATATCCGGCTCGTCGTCGACAACGAGGAGGAGCGGGAGATCGATGCGTTCATCCTTGGCTTGGGGGTCGCTCATCTGCCCTATCGCGGAGGCCGCGTTATCGGTGATCATGATGGCGCGGGCCGATGCTTTGCGATCGAAGGTGCGCAATGGGTCGTCGGCAAGCCCGTCCGGCTTTTCTTCGGAATTGCTCATCTCTGATTGGGTAACCTGCAGGGCATGAGGAAAACGTAAAACGAATGTCGTGCCGTGGCCTGCATTGCTCGTTGCGGTGACGGTGCCGCCATGACGCGTGATCAATTCGCGGACCAGGGCGAGGCCTAAACCCAGGCCCTGATGGCGGCGGGTCGCGGAGCCGTCGACCTGATAGAAGCGATCGAAAATATGAGGAAGCTGCTCAGCCGGGATACCGATGCCGGTGTCAGAGATCGTGACCGTCACCATCTCTTCTTCGCGATGGGCGGAAATATCGATGCGACCTTCAGGCGGCGTAAACTTGATCGCGTTGGCGATGACGTTGCTGACGATCTTCTCGAGGGCGTCGGGATCGGCGTTGATCAGCAGGTCGCCGGTCGGTTCCTGTAGCTCGAGGTTCACGCCCTTCAGTGTGGCGAGATGCTTCATCGAAGCGGCCGTGTGCTTCAGGAAGTGCGCCATATCGACTGGCTTCTTCGATAGCGTGGCGCGGCCTTCCTCGAGGCGGATCAGGCTCAGAATGTCATTCACAAGACGCAGGAGCCGAAGCGCATTGTTCTCGATGACATCCAGCAATTGCTCGGCCGATGGGCCCAAGCCCGCGACGTCGATTTTCAGCCGTTCGACCGGCGCCAGAATGAGTGTCAGCGGCGTTCTCAACTCGTGGCTGACGTTGGCGAAGAACTGCGATTTCAGACGGTCGAGCGCCGACAGCTCCTGGTGCTGAGATGCGAGCTTGAACTTCAAGCGGAATTCGTTGAAGCGGCGGCGGTAATTGAAATGAACGGCGGTGACCGAAATGATGCAGGTGAGCACAAGAAAATAAAGATTGTTCATCAAGGTCTTCGTCGTGTCCGCGTCGGAGGACACCTGCAAGCACGCGATGATGTAAATTCCGAGCGTCGAGACGCACAAAAGTGCGGCTTCGAAGGGCTGCATCGGCGCCAGAACGCCGACCGCAAAGAGGATGAGGAAGAGGCCGTTGTAATAGGTCGAATTTGCTCCGTCGGTGATGCCGATCATCACCGCTATCGAGGCGACGGCGATCAGCAGGCCCGCCATCGTCAGATAGCGAACGTGAGCTGCCGTCCTGTCCCAGAAGTGCAGAGCATAAATGACCGCGATCAGGCCCGCCGCGACGAGCCGAATCGCAAGCAAGGTATTGAACTGCCCGGAATAGCTGATGCTATCGAGCGTGATCCCTGCCGGGATCAACACAATGCCGAGGATACAAGCGACTTTCGACTGCCTTAGCCGAAGCTCTTGCTCCTCAGCCTCGAAGGCGTGCCGTAAGTCGCTCTTGTCATCCATGCAGTCAAACGGGTGGTTTATCTATCTCCAGAAAGACGTTGATACCCGTCTCATCTGTATAAATCTTTAGTGGCCCAAGATCAGGCGCGAGCCGGACCATATCCGACTCGTCACGCATCACCAGATGCCACTCCATAATATGCTCCATCAAACCTTTCACAGGGTTTGACGAGTGGACATTTGTAACGATCACGCGTCCGCCTGGCTCGCACCACTGGTGGAAGAGGCGTACCAGTTTGGTGCAAACACGATCGGACAGGTAATCGAAGAGGCCGGCGCAATAGATGATGTCGTAGGTCTTGGAATTCTCCGGCAGCTCAATGGCTTGACGCAGGAGATCCTGCACCGTCTTCAGGATGTACGTGACATTGGGCGGTTCTTCGCTGCCGGCGGTCGCCACCTCGATCTGGCGTTTGGCGTAGGCGAGGGTTTCGGCATTAAAATCAAGAAGATCAAATGAGAAGCGATGGGCTTCCTTGTTCTTCGCGAGGAAGAGCTGGAGTTCCTGGACCGGACCGCAGCCGACGTTCAGGATGCGGACCTTCTTGTCCGCTGCGGCCGCGTCTTCCGCCGCTTTGTCGAGCATTTTCCCGAGCATGTAGATGCGGTTACGGTGGGCCTCGGGCGGTCCTCCGTTCAGCAACCAGTCATTAATGATCTGGCCATAGGTCGTCTTTCCACGGCGCTCCTTGCGGAACATCATGTTCACCATCTCATAGTCGCCCGCATAGCCGAGAGGCTTGGAATAGACGCGATTGAAGAAGGGCGAGGCCATCATGAGCGGCAGTAGGTCGCGCTGGGCAAGTTGCTTGTGATTTTCAACTTCGTCGACGTCGAGCTGGCGGCAGGCTTCCTCGAGTTCGAGGAAGAGCTGCGTCAGACGCGGCATCACGGGCGCTTTGATTTCTTCAAATCTGGCTGTGTCGAGGACGGTGTGGTTGGCGCCCGGCTCACCTTCGACTGCCAGGTCGACCTGGTCCAGCCAAAAGCTCAAGTCGCTCAGAAACGATCGGAGGTCGGCGACTTTCAGCTGATAGTTCGGCTGGAGTTTATTGGCCCGGTCCCATTCATCGACGAAACGGCCGACTTCGGATCCAAGTCCGGCCGGGTCCGAGATGATCGCGTCAACGGCCGACCACTGATTTACCAGCGTCGCGGAAACGACCACCAAAATGCTTGTTGTGACGATGCCGGTTACGACCGCGTCGCCTTGATAGACGAGGTTCTTGCCGCGCCTCACCTTGAGATCGCTCAGGACCTCACTCATCTGGACGGGCGAAAATGGATTGTAGATCTCGAAGACAATATTGCGTCTTGAGAGCTTACTCAGGGTACCGCGGAAAACAGTTCCCTGGCTGCTCCGGAATGAGACCGTGCGATCAATATCTCGTTCGATGCGCAAGGGGACAGCTCCATGACTGAACTACGCCGACTGTGGATAATAAAAGGTTATCACAGTGGTTCAGTTTGGCGCTGCGGTATTTAGAAAGCGTTTAGATGATTTTGAATTATCAGAGCCTTGGAGATACATCCTGGCGATTTATGCCTTCGGAAGGCACACGGTGAGGGTGGTTGTGCTCAAACTATTGTCAGTTGTGGACAGGAGTTCGCCTCCAAATGCCCATAGGGCACACCGGACCGTTCGCCACTGATTATTTTCCAATGGCGCTGGTTCGCAGTCCAAGGTCGAAACGATTCGAACCTCGTTATGTTCGGCACCGGAAACTAATTCCACTCCCGGGAAAGTGTTGGACTTCATTGAGCCGCGTAGCAAATTGGCCAGCACGAACTTCATGATTTCACGCGGGACGCGATAGGTGAAGTCTTGACCGGTGGCGAGGTTGGCGAGGGTTGTCCCAGAGGGGCAGATCACAGCCTGCTCGACGACTTCGGAAAGGGTATCGCCCATCGACGATGACTGCGCGGCGGCCGGGTCCGAGAGGCTGCGAGCAAGGTTGCCGATGGACTTTGCCAACGACTTGCAGTGCTCGACGTCCCGGCGGATTTGCATGGCGGATGCATTCATCTTTCCAAGCCTCAACCGGGATCCCCAGGATCCGAGATACGAAGTAACCGATGGCGCGGCTTCCAAAGAGTTCGGCCGGCTCAACTGAGCTATTTGGAGTGCTTCGGTATCGAGCGATTTCAGCGGCGCTTCGAGGCCGGCCGCAAGAATGGCGAGGAGCGCGATGTTAGCGCTCTCCGCATCTCCCCCCGTGGCCGGGCCGAGCACGGGTTCCGATATGGCGGCGGCCGAGCGCTCGACGTGGAGGGCATCCTGCATCGCCGTGCATAATTCGTCGAGATTCCAGGGCTTCGGCACGAAGCGATAGATCGCAGCGTCATTGATCGCGTGCTGCAGGTTATCGATGTTGGCGTAGGCGCTCGTCAGCACGCGGACGGTGGACGGCCATGATTTGCGGACTTCGCTCAGGAATGAGACGCCGCTCTCGCGCGGCATACGCTCGTCGCTCACGACAACCGAAATGTCGTTGCCGGCCTGCTCCAGGATATGCATTGCCGCTTCGGGGCTGCTCGCCGTTACGACGTTGGCATACTTTCCAACCGAGCTTTTGAAGTATTTCAGCGAGAGCGGCTCGTCGTCGACGAACAGAATGGTTTCGTTTGCTTTATGAGCCAAAGTTTCAGCCTTTAACGTCATCAAGAAAAAATCCGTCACCTGCCTCGAGCCACGCGCTAGAGAGCGCATGCGAGTCCGCTTGTCTGCCATATGACTTTTGCTCAGCAATATTTGGAATCAATCGAGCATTGGTGGAAAATTGAAGATTTGTTTGAACGCAGGATTAAAAAGTCCTAACCGAGCTTAATATAAAGAGACAAAATCGCGATTTTGCGGGGTGTGACGTTGGCGGATCGTCCGCATGCGGTTAATGCCGCTCGCCTCTGCGCGGCCGGGGGGAGAAACCCGGCCGCCGTTCGTTGAGGATGGTCGAAGCTCGATCCGAAGGGGCCGAGAGCCGACTCAGATCAAACGCTCAGGAGAAGATGCTCGCGCTCCCAAGGGCTGATGACGCGCATGAATTCCTCGAACTCGCTGCGCTTCAATGCGAGGTACACGTGGCAAAAGCGTTTGCCGAGGATGTCGTGGAGCGCGGTGTTCTCTTCGAAGTCGGTCAGCGCTTCAAGCAGGCCGCGCGGCAGCTGGTGGTCGTTTCGATAGGCGTTGCCGACGACAGCTTGGCGCGGCTCGAGTTCGTTCTTCATTCCGAGATAGCCGCAAGCGAGGCTGGCTGCGAGCGCGACATAGGGATTTGAATCGGCGCCGGCGAGGCGATTTTCCACGCGCCGCGCTGCAGTCGGTGAGATCGGCACCCGCAATCCGGCGGAGCGGTTGTCATATCCCCATTCGACGTTGATCGGCGCGGCGCCATTCGGCACGAGCCGGCGATAGGAATTGACGTAGGGTGCGATGAGGCACATCGCGGCCGGGAGGTACGCCTGCTGACCGGCGAGGAAATTGAAGAACAGCTTGCTCGGTTCGCCATTCGGCTGCGTGAAGATGTTCTTGCCCGTCTTCGCATCAACGACGCTTTGATGGACGTGCATGGCGCTGCCCGGCTGATTGGCGAGGGGCTTGGCCATGAACGTCGCGTAGCAATTCTGCGCAAATGCCGCTTCGCGAATGGTCCGCTTGAAGAGGAAGACCTGATCGGCGAGATCGACCGGATCACCGTGCAGGAGGTTGATCTCGAGCTGGGCTGCGCCGCCTTCCTGAATGATCGTATCGATCTTGAGATACTGCCGCTCGGCGAACTCGTAGATGTCGTCGACGATCTTATCGTATTCGTCGACGGCGCCGAGGCTATAGGCTTGGCGACCGGCGCCCGGGCGGCCCGAGCGGCCCATCGGCGGTTCGAGCGGATAGTCGGGATCGGGGTTGGTCTTCGTCAGATAGAATTCGAGTTCGGGCGCGACGACCGGCACCCAGCCTTCTTTCGCGTAGAGATCGACGATGCGTTTCAGAACGTTGCGAGGCGCGATCTCGACAGGGTCGCCGCTCTGCCATTGGGCGTCATGAATGACCTGGGCCGTTGGACTTGAGGCCCATGGCGCTGGCCGGATGGTCGAAAGATCCGGCACCATCATCAGATCGCTTTCGGCATAGAGTTCCTGACCGTCCTCTTCGAAGCCGACGTAGTCGCCTGTAATCGTCTGATGGAAGATCGAAATCGGGAGGTGGACCGCATCGAGTTTCACGAACTTCTCGGCGGGCATCGTCTTGCCGCGTGCAACGCCTGCAATGTCGGGAACGGCGCAGTCAATTTCTTCGATGCGGTGCTGGCGAAGCCAATCGCGAAGCGCTTCGGGTGTGGAGCCTGCGCCGAAGTCGCTATCTTCGTTCAGCATGCGTGCGGGTGGGGCAGTCATAAGGGCACCTGAGAATTTTGGTTTCTTCGTTTCCATGTGGCGCGTCTCGATTGGTAGCGTCTAGTGGAATGCTTCACGGCTCCGAAGGCCGTACGAGCCAAGCCGCCGGCCAAGCGCTGCGCATTGCTTCAGGCATCATCACACATGTCGGTGTTTGGAGTTCAGAACGCCAGCTGAGTTAAACTGGTCGGTGGTAGAACCTCAATAGGGCGGCGCAGCATAGTCCGAGTTGCCCATTTAGATAAACCATAACTCTGTTCGATCGGGCGGCACGTGCTCAAAGAACGCGCAGTTTAGTTTGCTGGTTTTTACTGGTTATGCTGGTGCCGATTGCTTCAATCTTTCTACATTGGTCCGTTGTGCTCCTCAAATAAATTGAGCACAATGTTCGATGTTTAGCAAAACGCCGATGAGAGCGGCGATTTGGGGCTGAACCGCTCTTTTCGAGCGTTCCTGGTTACGACGGGTTCTGGAGGAATTCCAATGTTGACTGTAGGAAAAGTGGTGCGTTGCGCCGCAGGCATTGTTGCGGCTGCGGTTACGCTGGCCGGTGCGGGGGCTTATGCAGCCGACCGGGTCGTCAAGGTCTACAACTGGTCGGATTATATCGACCCGGAGATCCTGACGGACTTCACGAAAGAGACAGGCATCAAGGTCGTCTACGACGTTTTCGATAGCAACGAAGTTCTGGAAACGAAGCTCTTGGCGGGCGGCAGCGGGTATGACGTCGTCGTGCCGACGGGATCGTTCCTTTCGCGTCAGATCAAAGCGGGGGTCTTCCAGAAGCTCGACAAGTCCAAGATCCCGAACTTCGCAAATGCGTGGCCCGAAGTGTACAACCGGGTTGCCCAGTATGATCCGGACAATCAGTACGCAATGAACTGGATGTGGGGCACGACCGGCGTCGGCTACAACGAAGCCAAGATCAAGGAACGCATGCCGGACGCGCCGGTCGATTCTCTCGACATCATCTTCAAACCTGAGATCGCCGCCAAGTTCAAGGATTGCGGAATTTACGTGCTCGATTCACCGGAAGACGTTCTTCCAGTGGTGCTCAACTACCTGGGCATCGATCCCAACACCACTAAGGAAGAGGACTTCAAGAAGGCCGAGGAAGTGATGATGAAGATCCGGCCGTTCATCAAGAAATTCCATTCTTCGGAATACATCAACGCGCTCGCCAACGGCGACATCTGTATGGCGCTCGGCTGGTCTGGCGATATCCTTCAGGCAGGTACACGTGCGGCCGATGCCAAGAACGGCCAGGTGGTGAAGTACCATATTCCGAAGGAAGGTACGCAGATGTGGTTCGACATGATGGCCATCCCAGCGGATGCCAAGGATGTCGAGGAGGCTCACATTTTCCTTAACTATCTCAACCGGCCGGAAGTGATGGCGAAGGCGTCGAACTTCATTCAATACGCCAACGGAAACCTTGCCTCGCAGAAGGATATCGACGAGAGTGTTCTGAAGAACCCGGCTGTCTATCCTGACCCCGAGACATTCAAGAAGCTCTACGTGAAGACCGCTTGGGACAACAAAACGCAACGGCTCGTAACCCGAATGTGGACCCGGATCACGACAGGGCAATAATCAAAAACCGCGCCAGCAAAAACCTGGCGCGGTTTTTTCTTTTTACACTCGGCATCGGCCTCGGACTGCAAACGCGAACGCTCCAGGGAAGTTGATCATGACTGTCGTAACTGCACGCGATTCACAGGCGAACACTGCCTCTTCGCAGCGTGCGGGACCTCGCACCGCCGCACCCCAGTCCGGATTTGCTCCGTGGAAGAACCCGAGTCTGCCGCCGATCGTCCGCTTCGAGGGAATAACGAAGAGGTTCGATGACTTCGTCGCCGTCAACGATGTGACGCTCGACATTTATGAGAGAGAGTTCTTCGCGTTGCTCGGGCCGTCGGGCTGCGGAAAGAGTACGCTTCTCAGAATGCTCGCCGGTTTCGAGCGACCGACGCAAGGGAAGACGATCGTCGCGGGACAAGACATTACGGACCTGCCTCCCTATCAGCGACCTGTGAACATGATGTTCCAGTCGTACGCGCTTTTTCCGCACATGACGGTCGAAGGCAACATCGGTTTCGGGCTCCGCCAGGAGGGCATGCCCAAAAACCTGATTGCCGAACGCGTCGAAGAAGCCATGGACATGCTGGAGCTTCGGCAATTCGCCAAACGCAAACCCAATCAGCTGTCGGGCGGACAGCAACAACGCGTCGCCCTCGCGCGGGCAATTGCCAAGAAGCCCCGGATCGTTCTGCTCGACGAGCCGCTCGGCGCACTCGACAAGAAGCTGCGCCAGCAGGCCCAATTCGAACTGATGCGCATTCAGGAAACCACAGGCACGACTTTCATCATCGTGACCCACGATCAGGAAGAGGCGATGACGGTCGCGAGCCGGATTGCCGTCATGGAAAAGGGTGTTCTGGTTCAGGTCGCGACGCCCGGCGAAATCTATGAGAATCCGAAGACCCGCTACATCGCAGGCTTCATCGGGGACGTGAATGTCTTTGAGGGAACCGTCTCGGCGATCGGTGACGGCTGCATCGAGATCAATGCGAAGGACGGCTATCAATTCAAAACACGAAGTTCCGAGCCGGTGTCGGTCGGTCAGCAGGTGTGCCTGGCGCTCCGGCCGGAGAAGATCCGCATCGCGCATGAGCAGCCAGCGAGCGCGGTCAACGCCATTCCCGGCAAAGTCGAGGACATCGGGTATCTCGGATCAATTTCCCATTATCATGTCCGCACCGCTCCGGGGGAACGCGTTACGGCATTGCGTGCCAACGCAGCGCATACCGTCGAGCGGTCGATCAGCTGGGAAGACAGTGTCTGGCTGGACTGGCCGATCGATGCTGGCGTGGTTCTGACGGGTTGAGGCAGACAAATGAGTGCAAAGGGCAATAGCCTCGGACGCTGGTATGTAATCGGGGCGCCATATTTGTGGCTGCTCGTCTTCTTCCTCATTCCGTTCTTCATTGTCTTCAAGCTTTCGCTTTCGGACGTCGCGACGGCCATTCCGCCCTACACGCCGACGTTCAGTTGGTCAGAGGGCATCCGGAAGTTCATCTCGCAGCTCGACTTCGAGAATTACACCTTCATTTTCGGCGATCCGCTTTACGTCAACGCCTACCTGTCGAGCTTGAAGATTGCGGCGATATCGACTGTTCTGACGCTGCTCGTCGCTTATCCGATGGCGTATGGCATGGCGCGGGCGCCGCGGGCTTGGCAGCCAACGCTGATGATGCTCGTCATCCTCCCGTTCTGGACGTCGTTCCTCATCCGCATTTATGCCTGGATCGCGATCCTGAAGCCGGAAGGGTTCCTCACAATGTTCCTGATGAAGCTCGGCATCATCAGCGAGCCGCTGCAGATCATGAACACGACGACGGCGGTCTATATCGGCATCGTCTATTCGTATCTGCCGTTCATGATATTGCCGCTCTATGCGAGCCTCGAAAAAATCAATCCGGCATTGCTCGAAGCGGCTCAGGATCTCGGCTCGCGTCCGTGGCGGGCCTTCTGGCAAATCACTTTTCCGCTATCGTTGCCCGGCGTCTTCGCGGGCTGCCTTCTCGTTTTCATTCCAGCCGTCGGCGAGTTCGTGATCCCGGATCTGTTGGGCGGGTCCGATACCTTGATGATCGGCAAGACGCTGTGGAACGAATTCTTCAACAACCGTGACTGGCCCCTTGCGTCCGCAGTGGCGGTCATTCTGTTGCTAGTGTTGACAATCCCGATTGTACTCTTCCAGCGCCAGCAGCAGATCGAGCGGGAGAGCGGGCGATGAATAAAAACTTCTCCTGGTTCAATCTGACGTCAATCACGTTCGGCTTCGCGTTCCTTTACATTCCGATCCTTCTCCTGGTGATATTCAGCTTCAATGAGTCGAAGCTCGTCACGGTATGGGCGGGCTGGTCAACGAAGTGGTACAGCGCGCTTCTCGAAAATCAGGCTTTGAAGGATGCCGCCTGGGTGACGATCCGCGTGGGGCTCGTGTCTGCGACGGTTTCGACGGTTCTTGGCACGCTCGCTGCGATCACGCTGGTGCGGATGGGGCGTTTCCCGGGCCGCACGCTTTTCTCGGGCATGATCTTCGCCCCTCTCGTCATGCCGGAAGTCATCATCGGTCTGTCGCTGCTTCTGTTGTTCGTCGCCATGGGATTCGACCGTGGCTTTTGGACCATTACGATGGCGCATATCACCTTCACGATGTGCTATGCGGCAGTCGTCGTGCAGGCGCGCCTTCAGGACTTCGACAAATCCGTGGAAGAGGCGGCGATGGATTTAGGTGCAACGCCGATCAACACCTTCTTCCAGGTGACGTTGCCGATCATCGCGCCCTCCGTGATCTCGGCATGGTTGCTGTCATTCACGCTATCACTCGATGATCTCGTGATCTCAAGCTTCGCGACGGGTCCCGGGGCGACGACGCTGCCGATGAAGATCTATAGTCAGGTTCGGCTCGGCGTGACGCCGGAGATTAACGCCATATCGACAATCCTCATCGGCATTGTCACAATCGGGCTGCTCTTGGCCTCCTACGTTACGAAGCGCCAGACGGACCGTGCGGAACGAGAACGGCGCAAGGCCTTCGGAGCTGCGGGCTGAGGATGTCACACGGGATTTGTGTTTCGTCGCCCGGCGCGCTAAGCAGCGGCCTATCGTGACCGATCCAGATTACATACGCTCGTACTACGCCGCGACGGCAAACGACCAGACGCGCTATCCGGCGCTCGAAGGTACGATCAAGGCGGATGTGTGCGTTATCGGCGGCGGCTTCTCGGGCGTCGCCACGGCGCTGACGATGGCCGAGCGTGGCCGGTCCGTGGTGCTGCTCGAAGCCAAGCGCATCGGCTGGGGGGCATCGGGGCGCAACGGCGGCCAGATGATCGGGGGCATCAGCGGCGAAGCGACGATCAAGCAACAGCTCGGCGCAGCGGGCGCGAAGCTCGTTCGCGAAATTCGTTACCGCGGTCACGAGATCATCGAGGGCCGGATCGCGAAGTACGGCATCGCCTGCGATCTGAAGTACGGCTGGATGGAAGTCGCCGCGCGTCCCCGGCATATGTCTCACATGCGGGACTACGTCGAGGAACGCATCAAAGATGGTGACGGCGGTGGGCTCGAGATCGTCGAAGCCGACGCGATGCCGAGCGTGCTCGGGACAACGTCATATTACGGTGGCTACATCGACCGGCGCAGCGGCCACCTGCATCCGCTCAATCTCTGCCGGGGTGAAGCCAATGCCGCGGCGGCGCTCGGTGCGCGGATCTTCGAAAATTCCGCTGTCATCAGCCTCGGGGGCGGCGCGAAGCCCTGGGTTCAGACCGAGCGCGGCCGGGTCGAAGCTCAGACCGTCGTCATCGGCGGCGAGATTTTCAATCGTTTCGGGCAGCGGGGACTCAAAGGGCTGATGCTGCCAGCCGGCAGCTACATCATTGCCACCGAGCCTTTGACCGGAGCAGAGATGGCGACGGTCGATCCGCAGAATCTCGCGGTGGCCGACAGCAACGTCGTTCTCGATTATTACCGGATGTCGGCCGATCGGCGCATGCTGTTCGGCGGTCGCTGCAACTATACCAATCGCGATCCACCGGATATCGCAGCCGTCATGCGTCCGCGTATGGTCGAGGTTTTTCCGCAGTTGAAAGACGTGCGGGTCGAGTACGCATGGGGCGGAACGATTGCCATCGTCGTCAACCGCGTGCCGGCCATCGGGCGGCTCGAGCCGAACCTCTATTATCTCCAGGGGTATTCGGGGCATGGCGTGAACGCGACGCACATCGCGGCCGAAATCGTTTCAGACGCGATTTGCGGGCAGACGGAGCAGTTCGATCTGTTCGATCGGATCAAGCACATCCGGCTGCCGCTCAGCGAGGTCGCGGGCAATTACATGCTGGCGCTGGGGATGCTGTACTACCGCATTCGCGATCTGGTTTAGGCCGCGCGGCTCACCAGCGCAGAATGCGCGATCCGATCAGCGCGCCGAGACCGGTCATCAAAACGATGCCGATCGTGTACCAAGCCGCGAGAAACAGCGGGCTGTCGTCAGGGCAGTGGCTGGCATAGAGCGTTGCCGCGATACCTGCCGAAAGCAATCCGCCCACGGCGCCTGCAATCGCCGGGTTGGCCGGCGCGCCGCAGCGAAGCGCGTAAAGAACCGCAGCTAGCGGCGCCAGCGACAGAAGCGGAATGACGATGAGGCACGCTACCGAATTGTGGCCGATCATCCGCGCGTGCCATTCGTCAGACGGCACCGAGAGAAGCTCGAGCCCAATGCCGATCAAAAGGAGCGCCGGGGCGAGGGCCAGCAGCCACAGTTTCTTTCCGGGCTGGAAATCCGGCCGCGACAGTCCGCGAACGAGAACGTAGGCGGGAATTGCCAAGCTCAGCGTCAGCACGAATTTGAAGACGAAGCGAAGCGAGGACACCATCGATTCCGAGAAATTGTCCCGGATGCCGAGCACCGAGAGAAAGAGCAGGGCCGAGATCAGAGCGCCGACGCCGACAGCCAAGGCGACCGTCTGCGCAATCGGCGGCTCGACGCTTTTGGCATCGGCGGCAATGGCATTGATGAGGTCGTCGGTCTTCATAATTTCTTCTCTTGATAGGTATCCGCCAGCGCCTTCAGGCTTCGGTGCAAGGCAACGCGAACGGCCACTTCACTCATCCCAAGGCGCTCGGCGACGTCCCGCGCCGATTGCCCGTCGATGCTGATCGACTGAACGATATCGCGGTTCTTGTCGGAGAGGCGGCCGAGGACGCGCTCCACATCATGGGCATCGATGGAGGCTTGCTGGTCTTCGCCCTCGAAGTCGAACTCGCTCAGATCGACCGGAACTTCGGGTCGCCGTCCACGCCGGCGCAGATCGTCGATCATCTTGTTGCGCGCGATGGCCATCACCCAAGGGCCGAGCGGCAACGTCTGGTCCCATGTGTGTCTTTTCAAATGGATTGCCAGCAGTACGTCCTGCACCACGTCCTCCACCTCGCTCGCCGGCACGCCGACGCCTGCGAAGCCCCGGCGGACGACGCCTCTCAACACCTGCGAAAGCTCGGAGAGCAAGTGGCGATAGGCTGCCTGATCGCCCGCGATTGCGGCGCGCATCAAAGCCGTCCACTCAGCGTCTCGAGCCTTTCGGTCCAAATTTACGCCTTCTCAGTTGTCTTCGGCGGCCGGTGGAGGAATGTTACATCGCGCGAGAAATAATATTAACGGGGTGTGCGGATTGGTGCGCCAGTCCGCTCGTCCTGCCGCATATGGCAGAGCCGCGACATGCTGCGCAAGATGGGCATAAAGGCGCTGGTTAGGCGGCGGGGAGCCAAATCCAAAGGATGACGACGTAAGTGAGGCCGTGCAGCAGCTGGTCGATGCCGAGAGCCCACCAGAAATATTTGTCTTTCGGCGTCCATCCTTCGCGGCGGACGATCTGCTCTTTCGTCCAGTCAATATGATAGTGAACGATGAATTCTCCCGCGAGAAGCACCGCCGCGAGGCCTCGACCGCCGCCTGGGAAAAGCAAAAAGACCGGCGCCGTCAATAGGATATGGATGAGCGCGTGCCATAGCCCGCCGGGCGCACCGTAAGATCCCTTTTGGCGGAAGATCTGGTCCGTCTGGAGGATGAAGTCGGCGATCGCGTGCTTGACGAGCAGATATGTGATCGCGGCGAGCGCCGCGTGAACGGGTGACATGAGCTTCCATCGCCTGCGTGGCGGACGACCGGAGCGCCCGGACGTTCCGGAGGCTCCTGTCAGGTCGTCAACCTGCTTCCCCGGGCCGGTTATAGCGCAATGTAGCCCCGCGGGATGTCACCTAGGGAACAAGAGGTCTGCACAACCTTGGCCGTGCAGACCTCAGAGCTTCGTCGACGGTGGCGTGTGCGCCGCCTCAGTTGACGCGATGAACTTCGACCAGATTGTCCGAGAACGTTGGTGCCCGGCCGAGGCCGCTCCACGCGTCCGACGAGATGGAGTTGACGGACCCGTCAGACCGGTTGAGGGACCGCCAATAGCCGAGCGTCGCAACGACGATGCCGGGCGTGACGTCGTCCGTCACACGCGCGACGCCTTCGAAGTCGCCGCGCTCGTTCTGCACGCGCACAGGGTCGCCTTCCCGGATGTTGCGCTTGGCGGCATCGACCGGCGAAATCATCACGAACTGCTCGCCTTGGAGTTTGATCTTGTGCGGCTCGTTGGCGTAGCACGAGTTCAGGAAGGCGTGGCTCTTCGGTGAGATGATGTTCAGCGGATAGCGCTTTGCCAGCTCCGGGTTGGTCTCAGGCGATTCACGAACCGGCACGTAGCCGGGCAGCGGATCAATCGGCGTGCCGTCTTGTTCGCCTTCGTACATGGCACGGAACGGCCCGGCGACGAAGTTCTTCGCGTCGTGCAGCAGCAGTTCGACTTTGCCGGATGGAGTCGGGAACTTGCCCTCGCTGTGCGGCGTGCGCGTATCCGCGGAGCCGACATCGATTTTGTAATACCCGTGCTTCTTGAAGTACTCCATGTCGACGCCGCCCATCTTGGGGTCGGTCCAGTTGATGTATTCAGCGCACAGCTCGCTGTCGGTCATTTTGAAGACCGGGTCGTCGAAGCCCATCTCCTTGGCGAGCAACCGCCACATGTCGCTCGTCGGCTTGCATTCGCCGGGCGGGTCGATGGCCTTTTCATTGTACGTGAAATAGAAGTGGCCCCAGGACCACATCATGTCTTCGGCTTCGCCGGCCATGGCGGACGGCAGGATGATGTCGGCATATTTCGCCGTGTCGGTGATGAAGTGCTCGGCAACGACCGTGAACAGGTCTTCGCGCAATAGGCCTTCGACGATCTTGTTGGTCTCGGGTGATTGACTGACGGGGTTGGTGCAGAAGACGAACATGCTCTTGATCGGCGGATCGAGCTTCATCTCTCCGTTCAGCGCCTGGCCGAGCCGGAGATTGTTGACGACGCGCGTGCCGGGCTTGATCCAGTCGGGCCGTGCGGCCTTCACCCAATCGACTGGGAAGTCCCACAGCGGCAATTGCAGCATGCCGCCGCCGACGTGACGCCACGAGCCGCAAACTGCCGGAATTGCGTAGACGGCACGCGCCGCTTGTGCGCCGCCGGCCGAGCGTTCGATAGCGACGCCGATGCGGATGGCGGACGGCTGCGAGGTCGCAAATTCGCGGGCGAACTTGGCGATGTCGGCAGCTTTGACGCCGGTGACGCTCTCGACGTAGTCGAGGGGAAATTCGGCTGCGCGGGCTTTGAGCTCGGGGAAGCCGTGCGTGTGATTGTCGACGTAATCCTGGTCGATCAGTCCCTGCTCGACCATTGAATTGATGATGCCGAGAGCCAGTGCTCCGTCTGTCCCGGGCTTGGGGCAGATGTGCCAGTCGGCGGCTTTCGCCGTGCGGGATTTATAGGAGTCGACGACGACGACCTTGGCGCCACGCTTCTGCGCTTCGAGCACGAAGGGCCAATGATGCAGGTTGGTCGAGATCGAATTGCAAGCCCAGATCACGATGTACTTGCAGTGTACGAAGCTTTCTGGATCGACGCCGCCCGTCGGACCATGCGTCAGAAGCCACGCCGTCGACGAGCCCGACGTGCAATAGGTCTTCTCGTTGACGGTCGAGCCGAGACGATTGAAGAATGGATCGCCTGAGTTGATGCCCTGCACGAGGCCCATGTTGCCGAGATAGCTTTGCGGCATGATCGCCTGCGCGCCGTACTGCGCGATGATTTCGCGCCAGCGGGTGCCGATCTCGGAGATCGCTTCGTCCCAGGTGATGCGCTCGAAAATGTTGCCGCCATTCGGTCCCGAACCCTTCGGGCCGACGCGGCGGAGCGGATACATCAGCCGGTCCGGGTTGACGTGGTGCTCTGCAAAGTCCTTGAGCTTTACGCACAGGCCGCCGCGCGTCATCGGATGTTCTTTGTTGCCGCGCACCTCGACCAGCCGGCCATCCTGGACTTCGTAGATCATCGCGCAGGTGTCCGGGCAATCGTGCGGGCAAGCGCCGAAAAACTTTTCGCGGGCCGGTTCGTCGTTCATTCACTTCCTCCCAGTGGATGCCAGCCGTTTTCCGGCCTGTTCTAGTGTGACAATCTGGCATCGAAACCGCGAGGCGTCCAATCGAAAGAACTGATTATGGGCCGGTCAGTTCATGGCCGGGCATGGTGCCCGCCGATCTAAGGCAATCAGGGCGCGTCGGGGGCGGCGCAGGCATCTTCGTAGCGGTGCGTCCTGCCTTCGCGGTCGGTGAAAACACTGACGCCGTCGTCCGCCGTTGTGGCGTGGCGTTCGATCGGGACCTTGCCGAAGGCACCCGGCAGGTCGAGCACGTACGTCGGCAACGCCAGCCCTGAAATCCGCCGACGCAATTCGGCCATCAGCGCGCGTCCTTCGGCGATGGTCGTTCGAAAGTGCGCGGTTCCGGGCGCGAGGTCGCCGTGATGGAGGTAGTACGGCTTTACCCGTAATTCGACGAGGCGGCGCATCAGAGCTTCGAGCGCGTCAACGTTATCGTTGACGCCTTTCAGCAGGACGGTCTGGCTGACGAGCGGAATTCCGGCGTCGACAAGCCGGGCAATGGCGTCGCTTGCGGGTCCTTCAAGCTCGCGGGCGTGGTTCGTATGAATTCCGACGAAGACGGTTTTGGTCGTCGTTTTCAGTGCGGCGATGAGATCGTCCGTCACGCGGGCGGGATCCGCGACGGGGACGCGCGTGTGCCAGCGCAAGATTCTGACGTGAGGGATCACCGACAATGCTGCGGTGACGTCCTCGATGCGGCGCGGCGAGAGGATAAACGGATCGCCTCCCGTCAGAATGACTTCCCAGATTTTGGGATTTGCGGCGATGTAGTCGAGCGCCGAGGCGAGGTCGGTTGACGAGAGCGCTTCGCCATTGCTCGGTCCGACCATTTCGCGGCGGAAGCAGAAGCGGCAGTAGACCGGACAGACGCTCGCAATCTTCAGCAGCACGCGATCCGCATACCGGTGCACGATGCCATGCGCCGGGCTTTTGAGGTGGTCTCCGATCGGATCGGCTTCTTCGCGCGGATGCGTTTCGAGTTCTTTGGCGCTGGGGATGAACTGGCGAGCGATCGGGTCGTCGCTGTCGCTGGGGTCGATCAGGTTGGCGATGACCGGCGTCAGGGCGATGGCATAACGAGCGGAGACTGCCGTCAGCGCATCGCGGTCGCTTGGCGAGACGAGTTCTGCCGCGATCAGATCGTCAATCGACGTGAGCTTCTTTTCGATAAGCGTCATTTCGGCGGCCAAACATCCGTGTCGTGATCCGGGTGCTGATAGGAAACGAGGGTCTTCAGAAATGGCGCCGCGTTCGTGTCGGCAAGCGTATCGTGCTGCGGAAGGCCCGGAATGGTATCCGCAAACGGCAGCTTGGCTTCGACGCCCCACTGCACTTTCGGCACGATACTAGCCGGATCGTCGAAGGTTCCGATGGCCACAGCGACGCCGTCGGGTGCTTCATAGGTGAGTGGCGTACCGCAGTTGGCGCAGAAGCCGCGCAACACCGCATTCGACGACTGGAATTTTGCCGGCGTTCCGCGCGTCCAAACGAGTTTGGCGTCACGTACGCTAACCAGAGGAGCATAAAAGGCGCCGAATGCCTTCTGGCACATCCGGCAGTGGCACACGGAGGCGTCGCCGAGGTCGCCCTCGACACGGAAGCGGATCGCTCCGCACTGGCATCCGCCGGTTTTCTCGTCGCTCGTGGGCATCGGTCACTAGCTCCTTTCGGCGTCGGCCATAGGCGTCCAGATCACTTGATCGACGCGCTCGGCGCCGGTCGCCAACATAGCCAGCCGGTCGAAGCCGAGGGCGCAGCCGGAAGCCGGTGGCATCTCGGCGAGCGCTGCGAGGAAATCCTCATCCAGCGGATAGTGCTCGCCATATATGCGCTGCTTGTCGGCCATCCAGGTTTCAAAGCGGCGGCGCTGTTCGGCGGCGTCCGTCAATTCGCCGAAGCCGTTCGCCAGCTCGACGCCGCAGACGTAGAGTTCGAAGCGCTCGGCCACCGCTGGATCTTCTGCGTTCGGCCGGGCCAGCGCGGCTTCCGCTATCGGATACTCGCACAGGATCTCCGGCCGGTAGAGTCCAAGTCCAGGCTCGATCTTTTCAACCAGTACGCGGCTGAAAATATCCGACCACGTGTCGTCCTCGCCGACTCGAATGCCTTGGGCTTTCGCGAGGCCCGCAAGCTTGGCGCGATCGACCGACGTTGCACTCGTCGTCTCGTGCAGCGGAATTTCGGCAAACTGAGCAAATGCCTGATAAAGCGTCGTCCTGTCGTAGCGCTTGGTCATATCGCACGGCTTGCCGCGAAACGACCACTCTGTGCGCTTCGTCGTCTCCGCCGCGATATCGAGGATCGCCTGGCAATCCGCCCACAAAGTTTCGTACGGCTCGTTCGCCCGGTACCATTCCAGCATCGTGAATTCGGGCGAATGCAGGCTGCCCCGCTCGCGGTTGCGAAAGACCGGGGAGAAAGCGAAAATCTTCGTCTCGCCAGCTGCCAAGAGTTTCTTCATCGCGAACTCGGGCGAGGTATGGAGATAGAGGTCCCGGCGCGAGAGATCGGTTCCGATAAGCTCGGTCCTGAAGGCGTGCAGATGTGTCTCGTTGCCGGGTGAAACCTGCAACAGGCCCGGTTCGACTTCGAGGAACCCCTGCGAAAGAAACCAATTTCTTATCGCGGACTTGATCCGGCCCCGGCCAATGAGAAAAGGCCTGCGGTCGGCATGGCGATCAGGTCTCCACCAGGAGGAAAGTTGCGACATGCTGACAAATTGAGGGTTAAGCACAGGGTTGCCGCACTTGGCGGCAACTGACTAAGCGGGTATGAGACGCGACAGAATCCCTGAAGGCTTCCGCCGGCCGGCCGCCCATGTGGCGGCCGTAGCGCATGAATTTTGAGATCGGAGACGTTACGTGGTGAAGGTTATTGCAAGCTCGGTCCGTAAAGGCAACGTGCTCGATCTCGATGGCAGGCTTGCCGTCGTGATGCACGCCGAAAACATCCATCCGGGCAAGGGCACCCCCGTAACCCATCTCGAACTGCGCCGCATCGCTGACGGCGTGAAGCTTGTTGAGCGCTATCGCACGACCGACCAGGTCGAGCGCGCCTATCTCGATGAAAAGGACTACAATTTCCTCTACGAAGACGACATGGGCTACAACTTCATGCAGCCCGAGACCTTCGACCAGATCGCCATCAACAAGGACGTGGTGGGCGACCAAGGCCAGTGGCTGCAGGAAGGCATGACGTGCCTCGTATCGCTGCATGAAGGCAACCCGATTTCCATCGAGCTGCCGCAGCGCGTGACGTTTGAAATCGTCGAGGCCGACCCCGTCGTCAAGGGCCAGACAGCCTCATCCTCCTATAAGCCTGCGAAGCTTTCGAACGGCGCCCGCGTGATGGTGCCGCCGCACATCGGCGCTGGTACGCGTGTCGTCGTCATGACGGCTGACGGTTCGTACGTCGAACGGGCGAAAGACTAATTCGACGGGTTCGGCCTATCGATATCAGGCCGCGTGAGACGTCAGTTGCTCCGCGCGTTGCGGGGCGACTTCTTCACATACGACTTTGAATTCACCCAGATAGTGCTGACCGAAAGATGTGATCATGGCGACGTCCGCGGCGTCGCGTCCGCGCGCGATGACGACGCGACCGATGCGCGGCGCGTTGTGGCGCGCATCGAACGTCACCCAGCGATGATCGATGTAGGCTTCGAACCAGGCGCTGAAGTCCATCGGCGCGGGATCGGGAGGCACGCCGATGTCGCCGAGGAAGCCGTTGACGTAGGCCGCCGGAATGTTCAGGCAGCGGCAGAAGGCGATGGCGAGATGCGCGAAGTCGCGGCAGACACCCATTCCTTCCTTGTACGCTTCGGCCGCCGTGCGTGTTGAGCGGGCGGCCTGGTAATCGAACTTGATGTGGTTGTGAACGAATTCGCAGATGGCTTTGACGCGCGCGTATCCAGGGGGAATGTTGCCGAAGAGTTGCCACGCGATCGGCGTCAGTTCGTCGGTTTCGCAATAACGACTGCCGCTCAAGTAGTGCATCGCGTAGTTCGGAAGGTCGGGTACCGGAATTTCGCGGGCATTGAACGGCGTCTCTTCGAGAACGCCGGGATCGCGAACAACGGCACGATAGCTGAGTTTCAAATGCCCCGCGGGCGCGACGAGCCGCTGCGTCCGGTTTCCATAGAGATCGAGTCCACGCTCGATGGGGATGTCAGGGATGTTCAGCGCGTTTTCGTAGATGATGTCGCGGCGGCGGCTTGGATGGACGTCGAGAAGCAATAAAAGCGGCGTCGGCGCATTAAGTTGCAGACCGATATCGTAACCAACGTGAATAAGCATATACGGTGCCTCGGCCCAACAGATGAGCCCGAAAAACGCGACGCTCGGCTCGAATGTTCCCGGAAGAGATGAAATCGCGCGGATTCGCGGGAATGCGGGTGTCCGATTGGGACGCGTGCCTATTAAAGCATCAGATATCGAGCTTCAGCACTTTCACCGCGGCGCCAACGGGCTGAGTGGGCGCGTTCGCTGGAATTACGACGAGACAATCCGCACGCTGCAAGGATTTGATCAGTCCGCTGTCCTGACTTTTGAACGCCACAACACGCGGGGGGATCTCGCTCGTATCCAATAGTCCGCGCATGTAGTGCTCGCGAGGGCCGTTGGCGGGCAGGGGTTCGGCGAGCACGGCTGTTACCGCTTGGAACGGGGTTTCCCGTCCGAGCAGCCGGCCGATGAGCGGCACGAGAAATACCCGTGCGCAGATCATAGCGGAAACAGGGTTTCCCGGAAGGCCGAGGCAGAATTGGGTCTTGCCGTTCGGGATGCGAGATCCGAAGAACAGCGGCTTCCCCGGGCGCATCGCAATTTTATAGAAATCAAGCTTCGCACCTGCCTTTTCGAGCGCCGGCCGGACGAGATCGTGATCGCCGACGGATGCGCCGCCGCTCGTCACCAGGATGTCGGCGCCATCGGAGGCCGCGATGCGGTCGTCGAGGGACGCGAAGGTATCGCGCGCAATTCCGAGGAAGCGGGCTTCTGCGCCGGCGGCTTCGACGACGGCCGCGAGGCCGTAGGCATTGGAAGCAGAAATCTGGCCTGGTCCGAGGGGGCTTCCCGGCGGCACAAGCTCATCGCCTGTCGATACGATGGCGACGACCGGTTTGCGCACGACCGGAAGCTCGGCGTGACCCGACGATGCGCCGATCAGCACGTCGCGCGCGGTCAGGCATCTTCCTGTTTCAAGAAGGATGTCGCCGGTCCTGAAGTCCTCGCCATTGGGTCTGATGTTGGCGCCGCGGGCCGCGGTCTCGCGCACGGTAATTGCCGTTCCCGATGCGTCGACGTTTTCTTGAATGACGACGGCATCGGCGCCTTCCGGTATGCGGCCGCCTGTGAAGATGCGTACGGCTTCGCCTTTGCCAATCGCGCGGGTGAACGGCCGGCCCGCGCCAGCCTCTCCGATTACCGTGAGGTAGGCGGGAACGTTTGCTACGTCGTCTGCGCGGACGGCGTAGCCATCCATCGCGGAGGCATCGAACGGCGGATTGTCGAGTTTTGAAATGACCGGCGCCGCGAGCGTGCGGCCTCGCGCCTGGAGCAGGTGAACGTTCTCACTCTCCAGTGTCGTCGCGACACCCAGAATGCGCTTCAGCGCCTCGGCGACGGGCAGCAGTGACATGGTGTCAGGCGCCTCCGGAACGCGAATCTTTTTTCATCGCGAACGCTCTAGCCGGCACGGTAGACACCCGATTTGCCGCCGTCCTTCGCGATCAGGCGGACGCCGTTGATCGTCATCGATTTGTCGGCGGCTTTGAGCATGTCGTAAAGCGTCAGGCAGGCGACCGACACGGCCGTCAATGCCTCCATCTCGACGCCCGTTTGGCTCGAAACCTTTACCTCCGCCAACACGCGGACGCCGGGCGGATCCTGGGAGAGCTCGAAGTCGACGGTTGCTTTGGTGAGCTGGAGAGGGTGGCAAAGGGGGATAAGCTCGTGGGTGCGCTTGGCTGCCATGATGCCAGCTAGGCGCGCGGTGCCGATCACGTCGCCTTTGTGCGCCTCGCCCTTTTCAATGAGTTCCAACGTGGCGAGCCGCATCGCGATAAAGCCCTCGGCCACAGCGCGGCGCGCCGTGACGGACTTTTCCGAGACATCGACCATCCGGGCTTCGCCCTTTTCGTTGATGTGGGAGAGCTTGCTCATGACACTGCCGCCGGTTGGAGCAGGGCCTTCGTCGCGGCGGTCACATCGGCTTGCCGCATCAGGCTTTCGCCGACGAGGAACGTGCCGACGCCGACTTTGGAGAGGCGAGCGATGTCGGCGCTGGTGAAGATCCCGCTTTCGCCGACGACGATTCTGCCGGCGGGAATCTGCGGGGCGAGCTGTTCCGCGGTCTCGAGTTTTACATCAAAGGTCTTGAGGTTGCGATTGTTGATGCCGATGAGGCGGCAATCGAGTTTTAGCGCGCGTTCCAGTTCCTCCGCGTCGTGGACTTCGGCGATGGCATCCATGCCCCAGTCCAGTGCAGCGGCCGCGAGGTCGTGAGCCGTCGCATCGTCGACCTCGGCGAGGATGATCAAGATGCAGTCGGCGCCCCAGGCGCGTGCCTCGGCGACCTGGTAGGTGTCGATCATGAAATCCTTGCGCAACACGGGAAGCGATGTCGCCTCGCGCGCCGCCGTCAAGAACTCGGGTGCGCCTTGAAAGGATGGCCGGTCGGTCAGCACTGAAAGGCAGGCGGCGCCGCCGGCTTCATAGGCTTTGGCGAGGGCGGGCGGGTCGAAGTCGGCGCGGATCAGGCCTTTCGACGGCGATGCCTTTTTGATTTCGGCGATCAGCGCGGGTTGCTTTTGCTGAAGCTTCGCTTCGATGGCGCCGGCGAACGAGCGGACCTTCGGCGCCGAGCGCGCGTACTCGGCAATGACGCGCAGCGGTTTCAGCGTCTTGGCGCGAGCGATCTCTTCGCGCTTGTAGGCGGTGATTTTGTCGAGGATGTCGGCCATCTCTTAAACTCGTTCGTTGGTGACGGCGACCAGGCGGTCGAGCGCGCGGGCGGCGCGGCCGCTATCGATAGACAATTCGGCTTTCGCGATGCCATCCGGCAGCCCGTCGGCCTTGCCGGCGACGATGAGGGCCGCTGCCGTGTTCAGAACGACGATGTCGCGATAGGGGCCCGTTTCGCCCTGGAGAAGCGCGTGAATGGCGGCCGCGTTGGTGGCTGCGTCACCGCCCTTCAGCGCTTCGATGCTTGCGCGTTCGAGACCCGCATCTTCGGGCGTCAGATCGAAGGCGAAGATATCGCCGTCCTTCAATTCGGCGACGTGGGTCGCGCCCGTCGTCGTCAGTTCGTCCATGCCGTCGGCGCCGTGGACGACCCAGGCATGAGTTGAGCCGAGCTGGCGCAGAACTTCCGCGATCGGTTCGACGAGCTTACGATCGTAGACGCCGAGGACCTGACGCGTCACGCGAGCGGGATTGCAGAGAGGTCCGAGCAGATTGAAGATCGTCCGGAGGCCGAGGTCGGCGCGGATCGGCGCCCACATCTTGAATGTTGGATGATAGAGCGGGGCCCACAGGAAGCCCACTCCCGCGTCGGCAATCGCCTGTGAGACGATGACGGGCGGCACGTCGAGCTTGACGCCGAGTGCGGAGAGAACGTCGGACGCACCGGAAAGCGAGGTTACGGCGCGGTTGCCGTGCTTGGCGACGATCGCGCCGGCTCCGGCTGCGACGAACGTTGCAGCAGTCGAAATATTGTAAGTGCCGCTGCTATCGCCGCCGGTACCGACGATGTCGATGGCGCCGGGCGGGGCATCGACCGTCGTCATCCGGCCACGCACGAACTTGGCGGCGCCCGTGATTTCTTCCGTCGTTTCGCCGCGAACGCGAACGCCCATCAGGAATGCACCCATCGCGACGGGCGGGGCAATGCCGGACATCAGAAGATCGAGCGCCTGCTGCATGCCGTCGTCGCCGAGGGTTTCCCCTTCGGCGATGCGGTTCATCAGATGCTTCAGTTCGCGGGCGGGGTTGGCGACTGTTGTGGTGGTTGTCACAGTTTAGGCCGCCTTACGGCTTTTCGGCGTGAAGCCTGCGAGCGAAAGGAAATTGGCAAGGAGCGCGTGCCCCTGCTCGGAGGCGATGCTTTCAGGATGGAACTGAACGCCATGGACGGGGTGCGTCTTGTGCTGCAGCCCCATGATGATTCCATCGTCGGTTTCGGCCGTGACCTCCAGGCAGTCGGGAAGCGTCGCGCGGTCGACGATGAGCGAATGATAGCGCGTGATCTCGAAGCGTTTCGGCAGACCCTTGAAGATGCCTTTGCCGGTGTTGGAGATCGTCGACAGCTTGCCGTGCATCGGCGATGGGGCGCGAATGACGTCGCCGCCGTAGGCTTGTCCGATCGCCTGATGGCCGAGGCAGACGCCCAGCAGCGGGATTGTCGGGCCGGCTTTCTTGATGAGGTCGAGGCAGACGCCGGCTTCGTTCGGCGTGCACGGCCCCGGTGACAAGACGATCGCTTGCGGCTTCTTCGCGAGCACTTCGTCGGCTGAAACCTTGTCGTTGCGAATGACGACGCTTTCGGCGCCCAGCTCACCCAGATAATGGACGAGATTGTAGGTGAAGCTATCGTAGTTATCGATCAGGATCAGCATATTGGCCCTTAGTCTGCCGGCGCGCATCATAGCGGACAACGCCCTTCTAGCAGACGCCGGACGCACCGCGACACGGAAAATATGGCCCCCAGGCGGCTTGTTTCAACGCGGGACGGCGTTCCGGCGTTTCAGCTGCGGTCCCGTGGCGTAATAAAAGCTTCGAGGTGGCCGGAGGCCGGCGTCAAATCGCGCCAAGTGACTTGCGGGAAGGTAAAGGTCGCCAGGGCAGCAGTCGGAAACTTATCTTCCAAACGCGATATCGACTTGGCGTCGCCCGTGCCCGCCAGCATCAGGGCGAGGCCGTGCATTCCCGGGTTGTGACCGATCATCAATACGCGCTGGATGCCGACGGGCACGGTCTTCAGGCGCGCTAATAGAGTGTCCGGGCCCGTTAGATACAACTGATCGTCGAATGTGACCTCGGCGTCTTTGACGTATGGGGTGATCAGCGACAGCGTCTCGCGGGTCCGCTTGGCGGGGGAGCAAAGGATCTGCTCGGGGGCGAAATGGAGTTCCTTCAGAACGCCCCCCATGACTGGCGCGGCGGCGCGCCCCCGGTCATTCAAGGCGCGGTCGAAATCGTCGATGTCCTTCGCGTCCCAGCTTGATTTCGCGTGGCGGAGGAGGGCGAGAGAAAGCATTGCGGCCTTGGGCTGGCGTTGCGGGACGAAGGGACCTTACAGCAGGTCATGGATGCCGTTAAGCGATAGGCCATAGATTCGCGCTGGCGCGATGACAAGGTCCATCCGCAATGGATTATCTACTGGCGCCGTTTTTTTGGATTCTTGCCATTCTCATCAGCATCGTCTGGTGGGTTTTCACGCAAGTTCTATGGATCGTGTTGTGGCTGCTGCTGCCGTTCGCGGTCGTGGCGTTCATTGCGCTGCGTGCCGCCGAGCGCGTTCTTGGCCAGGAGACGGTCCGGGCGTGGGTGAAGGCGCGAAGTCAGAAATACGGGGCCGCGGCATCGAAACGTATGCAGCGCGTGGCGTTCGCGCTCGGTGTCTTGCCGATCCGCGTGCTCTTCTGGTTACCGATCTACGCGGTCTGGCACAGTGTCATCAGCCTTCTGTGGCGGCCGAAATGGTCGCCATGGCGGCGGGCATGGGCAAAGCGCTGGCGTGCCGAAACGACGAAGGTTCGCTGAGCGGCGCGAGCGCCGTTCTACGATCGAGCGAGGTTGGATGAGCGCGAGGCGAAGCGAACGGCTTCTTCGGCGGCACGCACCACGGCTTTCGCCTTATTGATGCATTCCTGCTGTTCGTTTTCGGGAATGCTGTCGTGCACGATGCCGGCGCCCGCCTGCACATGGATCATGCCGTCCTTCAGGATCGCCGTGCGCAGGACGATGCAGGTGTCCATCTCGCCATTCGCCGAGAAGTAGCCGACGCAGCCCGCATAGGGGCCGCGTTTCGCCTTTTCGAATTCGGCGATGATCTCCATGGCGCGCACTTTCGGCGCGCCCGACACCGTTCCAGCGGGGAAGCCCGCCATCAGGGCGTCGATCGCGTCGTGATTTTTTTCATCGAGCTTGCCGATCACATTCGAAACGATGTGCATGACGTGGCTGTAGCGTTCGATGACGAATTTATCGGTGACGGTAACGCTGCCGGGTTCTGAGACACGTCCGACGTCGTTGCGGCCGAGGTCGAGCAGCATCAGATGCTCGGAGCGCTCCTTGGGATCGGCGAGGAGCTTCGCTGCCAACGCCTTGTCTTCCGCGTCGGTCCCGCCGCGCGGCGCGGTACCGGCGATGGGCCGGATGGTGACGACGCCGTCGCGGGCGCGGACGAGAATTTCGGGCGACGAGCCGACGAGCTGGAAGCTGCCGAAATCGAGATGGAATAGAAACGGCGACGGATTGAGCCGCCGCAACGCGCGATAGAGCGCGAATGAGGGGAGCGCAAACGGTGCGGAGAAACGCTGCGAAAGTACGACCTGAAAGATGTCGCCGGCTTTGATGTATTCCTTCGCCTTCGTGACCATCGCCATATAGTCGGCGGGCGTGGTGTTCGATTGCGGCTCGGGAAGCGCGTGGTTTTGCTGAGGCGCCGAAGAGGCGAGCGGTAGCGGCGTCTCGAGAGCATGAATCGTCTTCTCAATGCGCGCGAGCGCTTCGCCGTAGGCGTCGGCGGCGGAGACGTTCTCGCGGGGCCGGACCGGCGTCACGAGCGTCATCTCATCCTTGACGTTGTCGAAGATGAGCATCAGCGTCGGCCGGATCAGGATGGCATCCGGAACGCCGAGAGCGTCCGGCTTCATCTCGGGTAGCTTTTCGATCAGCCGAACCGTGTCGTAGCCCATGTAGCCGAAGATGCCGGCCGCCATCGGCGGCAGGGCCTCAGGCAGAGAGATCGCGCTATCGGCCAGAAGCTTGCGCAGCGATTCCAGCGCCGGGCTGTCGTCGGCCGTAAACGCTTCCGGAGCGACGTCCGGAGTTCGATTGATTTCCGCCGTGTTGCCGTTCGCTCTCCAGATCAGGTCCGGTGCGAAGCCGATGACGGAGTAGCGTCCGCGTGCGGACCCGCCTTCGACCGATTCCAACAGGAAGCTCATGGCGCGACGCTCGCCGAGCTTCAAGTAGGCGGACACCGGCGTTTCGAGATCTGCGATGAGGCGCGTCCAGACGACCTGGGCCGTGCCGTCATCGTAGGTTTTTGCGAACTGATCGATCGCGGGGAAGATGTCCGCTCGAGTCGTGTCAGAATTGGCCGATGCCGGCGATGCCGTTGAGGCGGTCACGTTGCTCTCACTCTTCGCTGAGGCCGAGAGCGGCATTCATTTCGGCCGCATTCACCGTCGTGCCGAGGCGCTTTTTGAGCGCTTCAGTGTATTCGGTGAGCGTCTGGTTTGCGAGTTCGGCATTGAGCTGACGCATCAACTGATCCGTTTCGGTGAGGGACGGTTCGGGCGCCGCGATGACATCGGCAACACGGAAGACGATTGCTGTCGTCTGATCGGGCGACGCTCCATGGCCTGCTTTACCCTTAGGCAGTGCGAACGCCTGCGCGACGACGGCTTCCGAAAGGCTCTGCGGTATGGTCTTGCGCGTCAGCGGGTCGGTTTTCTCGACCTTGTTTTTCGCCTCGGCTTCGAGTGCCGTCATCGGCTCGCCGGCGTTGATGCGATCTACGAGTTTCTTTGCCAGCTCTTCGAGCAGGCGGTGACGCTCGGACGCGATATAGTTGTCCTTTACTTGATCCTTGACCGTGTCGAACGGCTTCTGCTTCGGGGCATCGTTCGAGAGAACGTTGATCCAGGCATAACCGCCGTCCGAGAGCTCGATCGCCGTGTCGTCCGAGCTGTTGTCGGGAGCGAATACGCGCGTGACGATCTTGCGAAGGTCGGGCGTTTCCATCACGGGCTTGCCCTCCGGCGAGAGACCGGTTGCATCCGTTGCCGGGATTTCCTTGAAGGTGAGCTTCGATGCCTCCGCGATCTCCGTCAATGTTTTGCCGGCGATGCGGTTGTCTTCGATTTCGTCGTGCTTGTTCTGCAGCTCTGACTTGGCTTTTTCTGTCGCGAGCTTATCGCGCACCTGATCCTTGACGTCGGCCAATGTGCGGGTGATGCCCGGATCGATTTGCGTGACGCGCAGGATGACTGTCGCGAAGCGGCCTTCGACGACGTCGGAATATTTGTCCTTTTCGAGCGAGAAGGCGACATCCGCGATCTTCGGGTCGATCAGTGATTTCTTCGTCACCAAGCCGAGGTCGACGTCGGTATCCTTGGCGCCGGCTTCCTTCGCGACGTCGCCGAAAGACTTCTTGCCGTCGCGGAGTTCTTTGAGGGCCGCTTCCGCCGTCGCCTTGTCCTTGAAGGCGATCTGCTGAATGCGCCGCTCCTCGGGCTTGTTGTAGGTCTCTTTGGTCGCTTCGTAGGACTTCTGAATATCTTCGTCGGTGATCGTGACGTGGTTCTTCAAGTCATCGACGCTGAGCGTGAGCACCTGCACCTTGCGGTACTCGGGCGTCATGTATTTCGACTTGTCCTTTTCGTAGAGTTCCTTGAGCTTTTCATCCGTCGCTTCAGCGACGGTGACAGCTTCCGGATCGATCTTGACCCACTCGATGACGCGCTTCTCGTCATTGTAGGCATGCATGAGATCGAAGAGCGGTTTCGGCACGGTCTGGCCGGTTACGAACGATCTGATGATCGCGGCTCTCAGCTCATCCTTGCGGCGAAGGTCCAGGAAGCCGCGTTCGGTCATCCCGATCTGGCGAAGCAGGGCGTCGAAATTCTGTTTCGAGAATTTGCCGTCGATCTGGAAGTCGGGATCGGACTGGATGCCTTCGACGAGAGTCTGGTCGGAGAGGGCGAGACCAAGCTGCTGGCCATGCGCTTCGACTGCGGCGCCGCTGATGAGCTGGGCTAGAACTCTTTTGTCGAGACCGAACGCGCGGCCCTGCTCAGCGGTGATTCGCTGGCGAGCCTGCTGAGAAACCCGGTCGAGCTCGTTCTGATAGGCGCGGCGAAACTCTTCATCCGAAATGGCGGTGCTGCCCACATGGGCCACGGCTCCACGTCCCCAGCCACGGAACACATCATGGACGCCCCAGATGCCAAAGCTCAGCACGAGCAATCCGAACAGCAGCTTGGCGACCCGCGTCTGGGCGCCGCGTCTTAGAGCTTCGAGCATAGGTAAAGACGTCCCGTTGATGGAAGCGTGACGCTGCCGCGGGAGGGCGTAAGGTCAACGAGCTTCAGATGACGAACCGCCCCGCGATGAACGGGGCGATGGCGTGATATGAAGCGCAGGCCGTTTCGGATTGCAAGGGCGACCGGGATGAGGTTACGGAGTGTTCACGACGGCGGGCGCCCGAAAAGCGTGTTCGCGTCCGCAAAAAGAGGGACGGGATGGTGAATTATCGGCGCGAAATTCGGCCTCTTGTTGCTGGAAATTGGAAGATGAACGGCCTGAGAGCGAGCTTCGGCGAGGTTCAGGCCGTCGGTGACGCCCTACTCGGGCCGCTGGCGTCCGTCGCGGCCGATGTCATGATTGCCCCTCCTGCGACGCTTGTCGCCGGATTTGCGTCGGGTCTCGGAGCACGTCCCCTTTTGCTCGCTGGGCAGGATTGTCATGCCAAGGCGAGCGGCGCTCATACCGGCGACATTTCGGCCGAGATGCTGAAGGACGCGGGTGCGTCGGCCGTGATCGTCGGCCATTCGGAGCGGCGCGCGGATCATGGTGAAACGAGCGACCAGGTGAGGGCGAAGGCGGAAGCTGCGCACCGGGCCGGGCTCGTTGCGATCGTATGTATCGGCGAAACTCAGGAAGAGCGGGCCGCCGGTGCGACGCTCGATGTGGTGTCGCGGCAACTCAAGGGGTCGATGCCCGAGGCGTCGACGGCGGACAATACGGTCGTCGCCTATGAGCCGGTCTGGGCGATCGGCACGGGGCTTACGCCGACGCCCGACGATGTTAAAATCGTACATGCTGCCATTCGCCGTGATCTCGTGGATCTCATCGGACCGGAAGGCGCGCACATGCGGATCCTCTACGGCGGTTCGGTTAAGCCCGACAACGCGGCGACGCTAATGTCTGTTGAAAACGTCAATGGAGCGCTCGTCGGCGGCGCGAGCCTCAAGGCACGCGATTTTCTCGCCATAGTTCGCGCATACGAGACTCCGTGATGCCACTACCTTTTCGCCACGCTGTCGCTCTGGCACTCGCGCCGCTTTTTTGCGCGCCGATCGCTGCTTCATACAGTGCATGGGCGACGCAGCCTAAAGTCGATCCCGAGACATGCACCGCGCTCAGGCTGGAGCAGATCAAGTTCCGCGCGTCGGGTATTCTCGACGACATGAGCAAAGGCCCGCAATGGGCGAAGGCCAATCTGTCGGCGGACCGGCTGCGCGAGATCGAGCATTTCATTCAACTCGACGAGCAGGTGAAATTCGGCTGCCGCGACGCCAAGCTTTCGGCCGAGGCGGAACGGGCGAGCGAGGCGGCTGCGCGTATCGAACTCAATTCCGACGCCGATCCGACCGCGCCTGTTGCGAACGACCCTCCGAAACCCGGGTCGGAGAAGGCTGCCCCGCAGAAGTCTGCTTCGCCAGCGAAAAAGGACGCGATACAAAAGGACGGGCCGAAAAAGGCGACGCACAAGAAAGCAAAGCCGCCTGAGCCAAAGGCCGAGAACGACGATTCTTTCAAGCCCGGGCCTTCCAAGACCGCTCCTGGGTCTGGGCCCGATAAGCCCGCGAAACCGAAGGTCTCTCAGGAAACGCCGGCTCCCGCGCCGCCTGTCATCGTCCATGACGCCTATCGCGGAGACCCCCGGCCGGCCGAGACGGCGTCGGACGCTCATTCGTCGTTCGTGCCGGAACCCTCGTTGCCCTCGTTCGGTTTCGGGGAGACGGTGGTTTTGCCGCACTCGGAACCTTGAATGCGCTCAAAACCCCTCCCGAAGTAAAGCGGGTTAACGTCCGCGGCCGAACCACCATCGCAAAAGGCCGGTCATCGGGGCTGGTTCATCGCGACAGGCTAGTGTATAGGCGCACGCTTGCTGGGCTTGCTGCCCGCTCAATCCGGATCAAATTCTATGGCCACCGTACTGCTCGTTATCCATTTGATGATCGCCACGGCGCTTGTCGCTGTTGTGCTTTTGCAGAAATCCGAGGGCGGAGCGCTCGGCATCGGCGGCGGTGGTGGTGGCGGCTTCCTGACCGGTCGCGGAACGGCCAACCTGCTGACCCGGACGACTGCGGGCCTTGCTGCGGCTTTCTTCGCAACGAGCATTTTGCTGACGATCCTCGCCAATCACAACGCCCCGCGCGGGTCGGTGTTCGACGGTGTGAAGGCTCCGGCCAGCGGAACGCAGGTTCCGGCAGCCGGCGGAGTAGCGCCGAAGGGAGAGCCCGGACGTGGCGGCATCCTGGACAAGCTCGACGCGCCCCGTGCGCCACTCGTCCCTCAGAATCAGTAGTCGATAGACAGGAATCATGTGCGCCACCGGGGTCTGAGGCCCCGGGCGGCTGGACCCCCAGCCTGTTCCCTGCAAAAATGGGAACAAATGGGGGACCGTCATGGCTGACTTCAGGTCGATCCGTCGTGGGGGCTTCCGCCGCCACGCATCGCGTTTGTCCGCGCTTGCCGTGGGGGCCGGAGCGCTTGTTCAGCTCGGCGGTTGCGGCGCGACCCTCGGTGATCTGACGACGGGGTCGGTCACCAATTATCAGGCCGCGAATTTGTTCGCGCCGGCCGGATACAGTATTTCGAACAATGCAGATGGCAGCATTCACGTGACGGCGGCGGGTTCTCCGGGAACGCCGTCCGACCGGCTCGAGAAGATCGCGTTGGCGGCCGCCGCAGACTACGGCGCCCAGCAGCATCAGAAGACCTTCACATCGACGCCCGCGCAGACGTCATTCAAGTGCGGAAAGACGAAGATGACCGAGAAGGGTCAACAGGTCGCCATCAAGCCGACCGATCTGCGCATCGTCGCGATCGACGTTACCTATGGTCGCGACGGGATCGCACCGGCGGCGCGCAACACGCGTGAGACGGCAGACGCGCTGAAGGCGCAACTTGCTACGGAAACAGTGGCTCCGGACGTGCAGGCTGCTGCAACGCAAGAGGTTTCACAGCAGTGCGGCAGACCCCTTTAAGGGGCCGACTTCCGGCACGGTCTGAGCCTTGCGACGTTTTCGTTTGGTGAAGGTGCAAAAAAGCCGCTTCCGAATCCGGGGTCGGCTGTGCCAGAACCAAGGCCCATGCAGCGGTATATCTTCATCACCGGCGGCGTGGTCTCCTCCCTCGGCAAAGGCCTCGCGTCCGCAGCCCTTGGCGCGCTTCTCCAAGCGCGCGGCTATTCAGTACGGCTCAAGAAACTTGATCCCTACCTGAATGTCGATCCCGGGACCATGAGCCCCTATCAACACGGCGAAGTGTTCGTCACCGACGACGGTGCGGAGACGGACCTCGACCTTGGTCATTACGAGCGCTTCACTGGCGTTCCGGCGAAACAGTCGGACAACGTCACGACGGGGCGCATCTATCAGGACATTCTCGCCAAGGAACGACGAGGCGATTATCTCGGCGGAACCGTGCAGGTCATTCCGCACGTGACCGACGCGATCAAGAACTTCGTCCTGTCGGGCAACGAGGATGTCGACTTCGTGCTGGTCGAGATCGGCGGCACGGTCGGCGACATCGAAGGCCTGCCGTTCTTCGAAGCCATCCGGCAGCTCGGCAACGAGCTTCCGCGCGGGGCATCCGTATTCATCCATCTGACGTTGATGCCGTACATTCCGTCGGCGGGTGAACTCAAGACCAAGCCGACTCAGCACTCCGTCAAAGAGCTGCGCTCCATCGGTATTCAACCCGACATTCTGCTGTGCCGGTCGGATCGCGAAATTCCGGTCGGAGAGCGCAAGAAGATCGCGCTGTTCTGCAACGTGCGCCCCGAGGCCGTTATCCAGGCGCTCGACGTTGCGTCGATCTACGATGTGCCGCTCGCCTATCACCGCGAGGGGCTCGATCGCGAAGTGCTCGCCGCGTTCGGGATCACCGGCGCGCCGAAGCCCGATCTCATTCGCTGGGAAACGATCTCGCGCGGTATCGCGCAGCCCGAAGGCGAGGTGACGATCGCGATCGTCGGCAAATATACCGGACTCAAGGACGCCTATAAGTCGTTGAACGAAGCCCTGGTTCACGGCGGTCTTGCCAATCGCGTCAAGGTCAAGCTCGAATGGATCGAGAGCGAGATCTTCGAACGCGAGGACCCCGCGCCCTATCTCGAAGGCCTCAACGGCATTCTTGTGCCGGGCGGATTCGGCGAGCGTGGATCGGAAGGCAAAATTCTCGCTGCGAAGTTCGCGCGCGAGCGTCGTGTTCCCTATTTCGGCATTTGCTTCGGCATGCAGATGGCGTGTCTCGAAGCGGCGCGAAATCTGGCGGGCATCAAGGATGCAAGCTCGACCGAATTCGGCGAAGCGAGCGAGCCCGTCGTCGCGATGATGACGGAGTGGATGCGCGGCAACGAACTCGAGCAGCGCCGTCAGGACGGTCAGCTCGGCGGTACGATGCGGCTGGGGGCCTACGATGCGTCTCTCGCCGAAGGCAGCCACATCGCCAAGATCTATAACTCGACGCATATCTCGGAGCGTCATCGTCATCGGTACGAGGTCAACATGCGCTATCGCGCCGATCTCGAACGCGCTGGGCTCCGGTTCGCGGGCGTATCGCCGGACGGACTTCTGCCCGAGACGATCGAGTATCCCGCCCATCCGTGGTTCATCGGCGTGCAGTATCACCCCGAGCTGAAGTCACGGCCGTTCGATCCGCATCCCCTCTTCGCGAGTTTCATCGCGGCCGCAGTGGAGCAGTCGCGGCTCGTTTAGTTACCGGTCGAGCCGAGGCGCGCGCCGCCTCGGCTGGTTTCGTCAGCGGTTTCGCTGAATACCTCGAACGCAGCTGCCAGCGCGCGCGCTCCATTCAGCTGGGCTTCCGATTGCATTTTGGTATCGGTCGCCGCGATGAGCTGAGCCACCGTATTGTTCGTGATTGCAATCTGGTTGCGCTCGTAGCCCCGCCGCTGGAAAAAATTCGATGTCGGGATTTTCTTTCTCATCTCTTCCGACATCGTGACCATGTCGAAGCCTGAGCCGTCTCCTGTCAGGTTCATCATCTCGAGTTCGGCGGCCTTTAGCGGCTTCGCAAAGCCTAGGCGCTTGGCGTAGTTGACGGACGTCAGCAGCTTTTCGACCTGCAATAGCGGGCTGATGTCGATATCCAGAATGATCGCATGAACTCCGAGGCCTTTGGGCGTTTCGGCGAGCTTGGCATGCTCGCTCCATTGGTTGGGCACGGTATGGCTGAACGCGATCATCTTTTTCAGCGTCGCAATTTTTTTCTGCAGCACAACGCGGCGTTCGCCGTCCGCCGCTTCAGCTTTTTCATGCAGGGCGGCAACAAATTTATCGCCGACTTCTGCAAGGAGTGAGATGCTGTTGGTTGCCAGCAGCTGGTTATAGCCGAGCGCTGTCGAGATCGCGCGTTCGTGCGGCAGGCCGTACTCCAGGCCTGCTTGAATGTCATATCCGCCGTTCCCGGTCGATTCGAACGCGTAGATCTTCACGCACTGCTCGGGCGTCAGGCCTGCGGCTAACGCGAGCTGCGCATATGCATGCCTGTATTGATCATCGCCCGCGGGACGCTCCGGGACAAAGCCGAAGTGCTCTTCGGCGTTCTTCAGGAAGTCCGCGACAACCGGCATATACTCTTCGCCGATGCGGCGCTGTTCCGGATCTTCAGGTTTCGGCGGGCCTGAATAGACGGGTGGTTGCGCGAGAACGTAATCGTCGAGCGTAGTTCGTTCTTTGTTGCGCCGCTTGGCGGCACGCTCGGCGCGTTTTTCCCCTATCGCCGCCCAGTAAGGACCCGCGACCACTTCATAGGCCGCGCGCGCCTTCGTGTATTCGGCGAGTTTCTCGCGATACTCGCTGATCTTTTGAGTCAGATCGGCCGTCTGTGCCTGGGCGATGCTGCCTTGGGGCAGCGCGATCATTGTGACCGCCGATAACGCGCAAATGGTTGCGCGCAAATTGCGAGCTAGAACTGTCATCGGACGTTTCATCGGAGATTTCCCCCTTTGCTTTTCCTTGTGGTGTGCCCTCGTGCCGCTGCAATCGCGTGTCCCTCATAGTTAAGCGGGACCGGCTCTTTTCTTGTGTTCAAAGTGATCAATCTCTGGGGGTTCTTATGTTCAGTCGAGATTCACGAGCAGAGACGCGTGCGGACGCTGCAAAACCGGGCGCAATATCAACACCGCCACCGCGGTTCTCCGGGCCAATCGGTGTCGTGTCCAATGCCGCGGCTCCGAGCTATCAGCCCGCATCACCCGACAGGCCGACATCCATTCTCGGGCCCGATATTTCAATATACGGCGAGCAGCTTATCCTGAAAACCAAAGGTTCGCTGCTGATACAAGGTCACATCGAAGGCGACGTGCACGGAGAAACGGTTACCGTCGATGACGGCGCGCACGTAAAAGGTGTCATCACTGCACGCACTATCGCCATACAGGGCGGCGTAAAGGGCGAGCTCAAGGGTTCGAACGTCATTCTGCACGAACATTCCGTCGTCGAGGCGGACATCATTCAGGAGCGGCTTACCGTCGCTGACGGCGCTCACTTCGAAGGTAGCGTCAAGAAGGCGAAGGACGCGAGCGAAGTCACGCCCGACTTATCGTAAACGGCAATCGCCGCTGAAAACAAAAATCCCGGCGTCACGCGCCGGGATTCTGATGGCCTGCAAACGTGGATACGCGTTGCGGTCCTTATGGCGTGGTCGTCGCCGGTGCGGACGTTGTCGTCGTGGTCTCGGTCCTTACGTCGAGCCGGAGGACGCCGGTGTAAAGCAATCCGCCGAACACGATTGCGAAGACGATTGCCGTTGCGAGCGCGTTCAGCACGCGGTTCGAAAACGAGATGAGATTGCCGATCAGGTCCAGCACGAACACGATCGCTGCGCCGATCAGAACGGGCTCAATCCAAGGGTAGGTTTCAAGTATTTGCATCTGGGTGGTCTCCACGAGCTTTTGTTATGCCGCCTATGCGCGCGCGCCCCGAGTCGCGGCTTGCAAATTTGGCTTAGCACGTGAAAAGCCGAGTAAAGCGACAAGCCACCGTGGAGCAGGGGCGCCGGTTTCCGACTGAAGCTTTGGAGGCACAGTCGTCCGTACCCGGACGCATACATGCGGACAGTGCCACTCAAGAATTGCGAGCAATCGAGCATTTCCAATTGAAATGATATAACAATTCGTCGTTTCGATCACGAAAAGTTTGAACCGCGTTAGCGAAAAGAGATTGGTAATTGAGGGGTTGTTTCGGTAACTAAGCATTCAACAGGAGCAACCTGTAGAAATCCGAGGAGGACGCATATGAAAGTCTGGATGAAGCCTGCAGTTCGCGAGCAAGAAGTTGGTCTCGAAGTCACCAGCTATCTGCCGGCTGAGATCGACCTCATCTAAAGAATTCGAACCTTCGGGTTTCTGAACGGCGGCCATGGGCCGCCGTTTTTGTTTGGGTACAGCGGACCTAGGGGGTCGCGGCCAGAGCCCGGCGACGCTATAAATCGCGCCATGACCCAGCATGAAATCCTTAAGCCTGCCGCCCACGTCCGTGCTCGTGACGTGCTTTTCGCCAACGATGCGCCAATCGCGATCTTGGCGGGGCCCTGTCAGATGGAAAGCCGCGCCCACGCCCTCGAGATGGCGGCGGCCTTAACCGAAATAGCCCAGAAACTGGGTTTCGGGCTCGTCTACAAATCGTCATTCGATAAGGCCAACCGCACGTCGTTGACCGGCCGTCGCGGCATGGGGCTCGAGGCGGCTCTGCCCGTTTTTGCTGAAATTCGCGAAAAATATGGGGTTCCGGTCGTAACCGACGTTCACGAGGCCGGGCAGTGCGCTGCGGTGGCCGAAGTCGTCGATGTGCTCCAGATCCCGGCTTTTCTTTGCCGCCAGACCGATCTTCTGATTGCGGCGGCCAAGACGGGCCGGGTGGTCAAGATCAAGAAGGGGCAGTTCCTCGCGCCCTGGGACATGAAGAACGTGGTCGCCAAGGTGACGGGCTCCGGCAATCCAAACGTGCTCGTCACGGAGCGGGGTTCGAGCTTTGGATACAACACGCTCGTCGTCGACATGCGGGGCCTGCCGCAGATGGCCGAGACCGGGGCGCCGGTTATTTTCGATGCCACCCACGCTGTGCAGCAGCCCGGCGGGCAGGGAACGTCGTCGGGTGGCGATCGCCGCTTCGTGCCGGTGCTGGCGCGCGCAGCCGTTGCTGTCGGCGTCGCGGGGCTTTTCATCGAGACGCATCAGGATCCGGACAGGGCGCCTTCGGACGGGCCGAACATGGTGGCGCTCAAGGATTTCGCCGGGCTCGTTTCGGAGCTGCAGGCGATCGACCAAGTCGTCAAACAGCGAAAGAGCGCGAGCCAGGCCTGACTCGCGCTCATATCGATCGACATATTTCTCAGATCGAAGCTTCCGGGTTTAAGTCGACATAATGCAGGCCGGGAGCTTCGGCATTTCCGACTTGGCAAGCGTAAAGCGTAGATTCGACTGTAGGCTTCGTGAATTCATTTCAGTCCGTGCGCACGGACGGCAGTGCGTGATCGTGGATCGCTCGACTTTTCTTCACTTCACTTCACTTCACTTCGCTTCGCACTCGCCAAGGCGCAATTCCGCTACCCGCATGGACGGTACCGTGCTTCGCCGAGTGTATTTTTTGAGATTTCGACTTCTTCTAGCTGACGCGCCAGAACTTCGCCGCCAGCGTTGCGACATGGGCGCGGCTCGTCAGAGCACCGAATTGAGCTTCCGTACCAACTCGAATGCCGGCGACGCAGGCATTGGGCTGGCAGAAGGCGGGGTGCGTTCTGCCAACGTTGATGGCTGCAATCGCCATCGACGTCATAAGCAGGCTCATTGTCGAAATGCAGGAGGCATAGGCAAGGGCACGCGAAACAAGTTCGTAGTGCATGGTCAACCTCACAAACGCGAGACCAGAGATGACGACACTTCCACTTGCAGTGTGGCTTCGGACCGGGGAGAGGCCGGCGGCGAAACCCGATGCGTTGAGAGTATGTCAACCTTGGTTAAGGACGCGTTAAGGCTAACGACGCGTAAAGATTATTTTTGTCGGTCCTGAGTTTTTCGCGCGCCGTGCGCCGGCCGGCCTCAGCTCTTCATCTCGGCACGTATCGCTCTCGCGAGGGCGCCTGCCCGCTCATCGATCAGCTGAGGGATCTCGCAGGCGATAGGAATGTTCGCCTGCTTCTCCTGGAAGGTGCGCACCTCCCACTTGTATTTTTCTTCCTTGCTTGAAAGCTGGGAGATCTCGCCCGCCGGAGCGTCCGTTGCGCCGAAATCGCCCGCGGGGGGGAGATCGATGCCTTCCTTCTCGATTTCCTTGGCGCGCTCGAGCTGGCGCTTATGGAAGCGCTCAATGCCCGACATGACGACCTTGCGATCCTCGTTGGTCCGCGTGAGCACGGCGGAGAAGAGCTCCGTCAGCTTGGCGTCGCGGGTATCGGCGGATAGGCCGGCCGCGAACTTCTTCACGGCAGCTTCGGCCTCGGGCTCCTTCACGCGGCGAGAGACGAGGTATTGCGAGAGCTTTCTGATGGTCTCGTCCTTGCGCCATGACGATGTATCGGTGATCGCAGGGCCATCCCAAATTGTTGCGGCGGTCAACACCGGGACCTTGCGGTAAACGCAGGGCCATTCGGCTTTCGGCGCCTCGTCCGCGAATGCTGGAGCAGCCACCAGGGTGAAAGGCGCAAGTGCAAGGGCTGTGGCGATCTGCAAGCCGGCGCGACGAAGAACATGTCCGATCATTTTCATTTCCAACCTCAAGCTGAGCCGCCAGGGCCGCCGCGCCGAGCGATCAACCCCTTGGACGGATTGTAGGCAAAAACCGCTGCCGCAAGGAAGACGATCGTGCAACCCAGGACAACGGCGAGCGAAACCGTATCGACTTGTCCATAAAGCCCAAAGCGGATCATTTCCACCGCATAGGTGAACGGGTTGAGACGGCAGATTTCGAAAAGCGGGGGGCTGGCCTCGCGAATGCGCCAGAGCGGGTACAACGCGGACGAGGCGAAGAACATCGGGAAGATGACGAAGTTCATCACACCCGCGAAGTTTTCGAGCTGCTTGATGACAGACGACATGAAGAGCGCGAGCGAGCCAAGCATAAGGCCGGCGAGGATGATCGCGGGAATGACCGTGATGTAGCCTGCAAAGGGCTGGATGAACGCGGGAATGGAAAAGAGCGAGGTGACGATCGGGTCCGCCATCTTGGGGATGACGTCGCCCGCCCAACTCGGCGGATCGTAGAACGTGAAGAGCTTCACTTCGGCGATCGGCGGCGGCTGAATGCCCCAGAACCAAGCAACGAGCATGAAGGCGTAAGCTTGCAGCAACGCAACCGAGACGCCTCCGAGAAGTTTCGACAGCAACAGGAACGACCGCGGGAAGGGGCTGACGAGAAGCGTACGCATCGTGCCTGTTTCGCGGTCATAAACCATCGAAAGCGACGATTGCATCGCATTGAAAAGCAGGATCATCGCGATCAGGCCGGGTGCGATGTATTCTTCGTAGAGGACGTAGGTCTCGTACGGCGGAATGATCGAGACACCGAGCGTCTGCCGGAAGCCTGCTGCAAAAATGAAGAGCCAGATCAGCGGGCGCACGAGTGCGGAGAGAAACCGCTCGCGTTGATGAAGGTAGCGAAGGATTTCGCGCCGGACGATGCCGTTGAAGCAGGCCCAGTAGCCCGCAATGCCGAGGCGCCGGCGGGCGTCGGCGTCGCTTTCGTGGTAAGCGAGGCCGAGGTTTTCCGATCTGGTCGTGACCGCTTGCGATGCCATCAGGCGGCCTCCTCGATCGTGCTCTTCGTCCCGGTGACGCTGCGGAAGGCTTCGCGCACGCTCGACGTGCCTGTGAGCTTCAAGAGCTGGGGAACGGGTCCATTGTAGAGAACGACGCCCTTGTGAAGTATGACGACCTGGTCGGTGGGTAAGACCTCGTCCATCAGATGGGTTGCCCAGAGGACACCGAGACGTTCGCGCGCAACGAGATCGCGCACAATTTTCATGACAGTTTCGCGCGAGCCGAGATCAAGTCCGACAGTTGCTTCGTCGAGCAGCAGCAGATCGGGATGGTGCATCATCGAGCGAGCAATCTCGACGCGGCGGAGCTGCCCGCCGGAGAGCGCGCGAACTTTCTCGGAGGCGCGATCGGCGAGGCCGACAAGTGCGAGCGCCTGATGCGCGCGCTCGGTTGCCGTCCGTCCCGCAAAGCCATGAAGCGCTGCGTGGTATTTGAGGTTCTGCATCAGGGTCAGGTCGATATCGAGCGTCCGGCTTTGGAAGACGACACCGAGGCGCTGCAATGCCTGCGACGGCCGTCTGCGGACGTCGAAACCACGAATGGTTATCTCGCCGCTGATATTGTCGTAGAGGCGCGTGATCAGCGAAAAGAGGGTCGACTTCCCCGCGCCGTTAAGACCGAGGAGCACGACGAATGCACCTTGATCGACTGTCAACGAGACGCGGTCGAGGACCTTCCTGTCGCCGAAACTATGGCTGACGCCGTTGACGACGAGGGCCGGCGTTCTTTCAGCTTCAGTCTCGGCTGTCGATGCCATCGTCGTCATTGCCTTTCGTTTGCGCCTGGCGGTCACGCCCGTCGTTCGAACTTCGTAACGATCAATCCGGCGAGACCACGACGCCCCAGGGATAGCGCCCGACCTTTATCGATTTGATCGCCTTCTGACTGGCAACGTCGATTACGGTCACATCGTTCGATGCGCCATTGGTCGTCAGCAAAAGTTTATCATCTGGCGTGAAGTACATCTGCCAGACGCGCTGGCCAACAAGAATGTACTTCAGGACTTTGAAGGTCGATGTATCGACGACCGCCACGCGGTTTGCCGGCCCGAGGGCGATGAACGCGAACTTGCCGTCCTTAGTAATGCGGATACCGACGGGCTGGATCGCTTCCTTTTCCACGCCGGGGATTTCAAAATTGATCTTGGTGATGAGCTTGCGGTCAGCCGGGTTGATGACCGCCACGGTGCCGCCGACCTCGGAGGAAACCCAGAGCTGCGTCTGTGCCGTGTTGAACATCGCGACGCGGGGACGGCTGTCGACCAGAACGTTGTCGAACGTCTTGTGGTTCTCGGTGTCGATGAAGTGGGCCATGTTCGTCGTTTCGGACGTGTTGACGAGCACCTTGCCATCCGGGCTCATGCCCATCCCTTCGGGTTCGACGCCGACGGGAATTTCGGTCACGACCTTGGACGTTTCGATGTCGACGACCGTTACGAGGTTGTCGTCTTCGTTGGCGATGTAGAGCCTTTTGCCGTCCGGGTGGAGCGTCAGCAGCTCGGGATCCGGGCCGGATGGAAGCGATTTGACGAATTCGAGCGTCTTGGCATCGTAGACTTTGACGTCGTTGTCATCGCTCGTGCAGACGATGACCCACTTGCCGTCTTTGGACATCACGATGCCGCGGGGCCGCTGACCGATCTTCACGGTCTTGATGACTTCGAGCTTATCGGTGTCGATGACGGAGAGGCTGTTGTCCTTCTCGTTCGTTATGTAGGCCGTATAGGCGTTGGCGGCTGTTGCGCCGAACGACGTCATCGCGGCGGCCGCGACAAACACAGGCAATGCTTGAGCAAATCGGGACATTCTCGTCTCCAGATGGAAGCGTCTAAACGGTGTGAAGGTTTGCCGGGCTGGCGGCGCGGATCGGATCATTGCGTATAGGCCTTGCACTTTGTCTCCGGTTTATCGATGCCCAGCGTGTCGAGCACGCTGAACTGATGAAGGAAGCCCTGCTGCGGCGAGACGCTGACGAGGTGCTTCGGCGTCGAAACGAGTAGCGGTTCGCGGAATTGGCCGTTCCAGGCGCGGAAGCTCGTGGCGACGCCCTTGAAGGCGGCGACGTCGAAGTTCGGCGAATGCATGAAATCGCGGAGCGTTTTGAAGTCGCTCGTCTGCTTTCTCGATGCGGCTTCTCCGACCGCGCGCGTCGCGACCCATGCGTCGTAATCGATCGGGCGCATGATGCGGCCTGTGAGTTTCTTGAAGCGATTCTGGAACTGGGTTCCGCCCCACAACTCGAGTGCCGGGTGCCAACTCGACGGTACGAGACCTGCCGAGCCGGCGATGGGGCGAGGAACCCATGTGCGATAGGGGAAATAGTCGGCAAACACTTCGTCCTCGTCGGCGACCAAGACGACGTCGTGATCCTTGGCTCCCTGCATGAACTGCGGGATCTGCTGCTGGATTTGTTCGTATCCGCCATCGGCGCGGCGGTTGCCGGTATCGATCTTGAACTGGCGTTCCTCGACGATCTTGGCGCCGAATTTCTTCGCGGACCGGCGATAGGCGTCGGCGAGAAGCTGATCTTTAGGGCTCGGTCCGACGACGAGCAGCCAGTTTGGCCAGCGTTTCCATACGAGATATTGAGTGAGCGCGTCGGCCAGCATCGTGCGGGTCGGCGCCGTGTGCATCACGTTGGGCCGGCAGTCTTCCTCACGCAGACGGTCGTCGGGGTTGCCGACGTTGAAAATCTGAGCGGGTTTGCCCGCCAACGCATCGGACAACTTCAGCAAGGAATCGGGTTCGACGTCGGCGATAATGAAGCTGTCACCGCCTGAGAGCTTCTCGGTGGCGCCCTTGATCAACTCGTCGATGTCGCCCTCGAGGACGTCCATCGTGAATGTCTGATTGAGGAAGCGGCCGGTCGTGTTGTTATCCGCGACGCCAAGCTTGGCGCCGGCGATGCCGTCATCGGGATTCGGCTGGTCGAGCAGAGAGAGCGGAAGCTCTTTCTGGCGGTTCTCTTTAACGTAAAGAATTTTAATATTTACGCCCTGAGGTTGCGTCGTCGGGATCGGGATAGGCGCCGGCTTAGGCGCCTCTTGCGCGCTGGGGTTCTCGGCGCGGGCGGGGAGCGCAAAGGCTGCTGTAAGCGCGAGGGCCACGCAGGCCGCCTTCCAGGTCCTTTGGCGCGGGGATGCTGTGGTGGCGCCGGTATATGGGAATGCCAATGTTCCAACTCCGATCGGCGTTTAGCCCGCGCCCCGTCAGCGCGGGGCGCAAGTGTTACTATGTTGCTAAAAAGGGGTGGCCGCCCCAGTTGTCAAGCTGGCGGCTCCCGCCTCGCGCGTTTGTGACCGGGCGTGCGTGGCAAAGCGGGCCGGAACCTCTTGCAATCATTGGGGGGAAACGGGCACCTAAGGTTATGCGCTTCGGCCGGGCGCAAAATCCACCTTGAAGTCTGAGTTCGCTCAATAACTTGGAAATGACAGTCCATGCGCATGCTTAAGTGGATCTTATGCCTTTCCGTACCGGTTCTTATCGCCGTTCCTGCCTACGCCAATACGACGGCCAATACGACGAAAGCAGCTGTCTTTCCCTTCGATTTCCATGATGCCCAGCAGGATGGCGAGATCGTTCCCCAGTACAACCCAGAGGATCTGCGGCGGCTCAAGCTCGTGGCTGAGGAACTGAAAGCGTTAATGACGAAGGATGGGAAGTATTCGATCATCGACCTGGCCCCCCAAGCCAAGGCCATCGACACCGCGTCGCCGTTTCATCAGTGCAACGGCTGCGAAGTTCCGATTGCCAAAGACGCGGGCGCAGACATCGCCGTGACGGGTTACGTCGACAAGGTTTCGGATGCATTGCTCAGCTTGCAGATTATCGCGCGCGACGCGAATACCGGCGCGCTGACCAAAACGATGTCGGCTGCGATCAACGGCAACACCGACGAACTCTGGCTGCACGGGCTTCGCTATCTCTGGAGAAACAGGTTCAACGTCGAGGCTCAGCCGAAATGACGAAGCTCACTCGCCGCAGTGTTCTCACAACAGGCTCGGCATTCGCCGCCGCGACGCTGCTGCCGCGGCTCGCCGCCGCTTCCGCTGCGGTGCGAGTGCGGCTGACGTCGGTGAAGTTCGGCTCGGTGAGCTGGCTGATCGATACGATTCGGTGGGAAGGGATCGACAAGAAGCACGATCTCAATTTGCAGGTCGTCGAGGTTTCGAACAATCAGGCGGCGCCAGTCGCGCTCCTCTCGCACGCCGCGGACGTCATCGTCAGCGATTGGACGTGGGCGCTCAGGCAGCGGGCGAAGGGAGGTGATCTCAAATTCGCACCTTATTCGTCGGCTCTCGGCAGCGTCATGGTCCGCGAAGACGGTCCGATCAAATCGCTCGCCGATCTCGAGGGAAAAAAGATAGGCGTCGCCGGCACAGGCATCGACAAGAGCTGGATCTTGCTGCGCGCTTACTCGCGCAAGACGCTCGGCAAAGACATTGCCAGCATTGCCGAGCCTGTCTTCGGGGCGGCTCCGCTGGTAACGGAAGAATTCAGGAACGGCCGCCTCGATGCGGTCTTGAACTTCTGGACTTACGCAGCGCGGCTTCAGGCAGAAGGCGCACACCAGCTGCTGACGATGGCCGACGTCGTCAAAGGTCTGGACGTCACGCCGACGCCGCCGCTCGTCGGTTTCATCTGGTCGGAGAAGCAGGTTCGCGACAACAGCGTTCCGGTCGATAAGCTGCTTGCCGCCGTAGCGGATGCCAACCATGTGTTGGCTTCGTCCGATGATGCCTGGCAGCGGCTTCGGCCATTGATCAAGCCCGCATCGGACGCGGAACTCATCGCGATCCGGGATTACTATCGGTCGGGCATTACGGGATCGTGGGGAGTAGCGGAAACGGCGGCAGCAAAGAAGCTGACGGATCTTCTCATTGAACTCGGCGATACGGAACTCGTTGGCGATGGCACCCATTTCGACCAGAATCTTTTCCACACCTAAGCCGATCGCCGCGCCTTTGGGCTTTACGGCTGCGCTGGAGCGGCTCGCTTGGATGGCGGGCTCGCTGTTCGCGCTGGCCGTGCTTTGGCAACTCATCGCGGTCTACGTTCAGAACAAATACCTGCCGACGCCGATCGCGGTTTTCGACGTTCTCTGGCGCGAGAGCGCGAGTGGGGATCTCTGGATCAATACGTCGGCCACGCTTGCCCGCGTCGCCGTGGCCTTCGTCGTTTCGATGTTCATTGGGACCGCGATCGGGCTGGCGCTGGGCCGCTTCAAGACGGCGGACAAGTTCTTCGACGCGTGGCTGATCCTTTTCCTCAATCTGCCGGCTCTCGTGACGATCACGCTTTGCTATATCTGGTTCGGCCTGACTGATATCGCCGCGATCACCGCCGTTGCGCTCAATAAAATTCCGAACGTCGCCGTGAACATGCGGGAAGGTGCGCGTAGCCTTTCCAAAGATCTCGACGAGATGGCCAAGATCTACAAATTCGGCTGGTGGAAGACGCTGCGCCACGTGACGCTGCCGCAACTTGCGCCGTTCTTCGCGGCGTCGGCGCGTTCCGGTCTTTCGCTCGTCTGGAAGATCGTGCTCGTCGTCGAAGCGTTCGGACGGTCGAGCGGTGTCGGTTACCGTTTGAGCATCGCTTTCCAGGAATTCGATGTCAGCACGATCCTGGCTTATGCGCTGGCTTTCATCCTGATCGTGCAGGCCATTGAATTTCTGCTGTTGCAACCATTGCAGGCACGGGTGAGCGCATGGCGTCGTTGAACGTGGCAAACCGCGAAATCGGCGTCACCGGCGCGGCGCCGATCAGCGTTTCGATCCACCGCAAGGTCTTTCCGCCAGTCGGCGATCGCGCTGCGCAGCTGGTGTTGAAAGACATTTCATTCGAGGTCGCGGCCCGCTCGTTCCTGGTCATCACCGGGCCCTCGGGATGCGGGAAGTCGACGTTGCTCAACATCATGGCGGGTCTCGACAGGGATTACGACGGCAGCGTCGATCTCGGGCCTGCGCGGGACCGCTTGGCGTTCATCTTTCAAACACCTCGGCTCTTGCCTTGGCGCACGGTTTACGAAAACATTTCCCTGGCACTCCCTGACGGCGATCCGAGGCAATCGCGGATCGCAGCCATGCTCGAGCGCGTGGGGCTCGGACAGGCCATGAATGCCTATCCGGAGCGGCTATCGCTCGGGATGCAGCGCCGGGCGGCGCTGGCTCGCGGTTTCATCCTGGAACCGGAAATCCTGCTGATGGACGAGCCGTTTGTATCGCTCGACGAGCAGACCGCTCAGAGCCTCCGGGATCTGTTGCTGGAACTTTGGCATAGCCATCCGACGACCGTGATCTTCGTTACCCACGACCGGACCGAGGCAATTCAGCTCGGAACGCGCATCTTGCGCTTGGCGCCCGGAAAGGCGAGTGTCGTTCAGGATGTGACCATTGATCTGACCGAGGCGCAGCGCCATGACCGTGCTGCCGTGCTTGCGGAGCAGAACCGCATCTTCGCCGCCTAGAATGGCCGATGGCGGACCAATCTCGGAATGACGGAATGATTGAAGGTTTGAGACGAGGCAGACCCGCCTTTCTCGCCAGTGTGACGAACGCGGACGAGGCGGAGATCGCGCTGGCTGGCGGCGCGGACATCATCGATTGCAAGGACCCGGCGTCGGGCGCGCTCGGCGCGCTGCCCGCTTCGACCGTTCGCGAGATCGTCAGTCGCATCGGCGGCCGGCTTCCGGTCAGCGCGACGGTCGGCGACCTGCCGTCCGATCCTCAAGTTATGAGCGCGGCGGCGATTGCGATGGCTGAGACGGGCGTCGACGTCGTGAAGATCGGCTTCTTCGGAGACGAGGATCCGCGCGAGGCGATCTCGGCGGCTGGCGCCGCGTGTTCGTCCCGGGCGCAGCTCGTTGCCGTGCTGATGGCGGATCGCGCTCCAGACCTCGACGTTCTGCCGGTGCTTCGGCGTGCCGGGTTCTCGGGCGTGATGCTCGATACCGCCGACAAGGCGGCCGGCAGTTTGACATCGATTCTTTCCGTTCGCCAGTTGACGCAATTCCTCCGCGCGGCGCGCGCTAACGATTTGTTCGCCGGACTCGCGGGATCTCTCAGGGAAAGCGATATCGCCGGGCTCACAGGGCTCGAACCCGATATGCTGGGGTTCCGCGGCGCGCTGTGTCCCTCGGGGCGCAAAGGCGCCGTCGAAGCGGGGCGGGTCGTTCAGGTGCGGCGCGCTATCGATCAGGCTCGGCTCGCAAAGGTATCATCGGAGACGTCAGCGGCATGAAAGATAAGAAGCCTGCAAAGGCCGACGAGACTGGTTCAGTGGCACTCAAGAAGGCATCTGCAGACGTGCGCGAGCTTGGCGATTCCATCTTCGTTCGCGATTACGTCGTCGACTGCAACGTCGGCGTCTATGCGGAAGAGCAGGGCGTGACGCAGAAGGTTCGCTTCACGGTCGAAGCGCGTTTGGACAAGGACGTCTTCAGCGTCGAAGACGAGATGGCGGAAGTTCCGTCGTATGCCGACATCATCGACATGATCGTCGCCCTCGCGCGCGGCGGCCACATCAATCTCGTCGAAACATTTGCCGAGCGCATTGCGGCTCAGGTGCTCGCGGACAGACGTGTCGTTGCGGTTCGCGTCGTTCTCGAGAAACTCGAACGGGGGCCGTTGAGAGGCGTCGAGATCATTCGGCCGGCGACGAGAGCCGCCGCGCGCGAGTTCGGGCGTGGCTGAGGGCCGCAAAAACGGTATTAGCCCGCTCGTCATCAAAGTCGGCGGAAGCCTTGCGGAGACGGGGCGTCTCGGCGAGACCCTGGCGACGCTCAGCGGGGCGCAGATACCGATCGTCATCGTGCCCGGGGGCGGCCCGTTCGCGGATGCCGTGCGCAGTTTGCAACGTGAGATCGACTTCACGGACGCTGTCGCTCATCGACTTGCGATGCTTGCCATGGAGCAGATGGCGGAATGGATCGTATCTCAGCGCCCGGGTTTGAAAGTCGCGCACTCGGTCGACGAAATCTCGGACTGCATCATGGATGGACAGATTCCGGTCTGGGCGCCACTTCGCATGATCGGCGACGACGAGGCGATCTCAGCCGACTGGTCCGCCACTTCGGATAGTCTCGCAGTGCGTCTCGCCGAACTTCTGGACGCGCCGCTCATTCTGCTGAAGTCCGTCGACGTTGCGGAAGATCTTTCCGCTGAGGAACTTGCGCTGAAGGGTGTGGTCGATGCGCTTTTTCCCGATATCGTTGCGCGGGCTGGGGTTTCGTGGTCCATTTTCGGGCCGGCGGATGATGCGGCTTTGGCCGCAATCCTGGCTGGCGAAGGAGCCGACTGATGCCGCGTATCGTCGAAACGATCGTGACGACCTTCAACGCCGAAGGTGAAGCACATATCGCTCCTCTCGGCCTGATCGACGACGGGACGTATTGGATCATTGCGCCGTTCCGGCCGTCGACCACGCTCGACAATCTCCGCAGCAATCCTGTCGCGGCAGCGAGCCATACGGACGACGTTCGCGTTTTTGCGGGGGCCGTGACGGGACGCAAAATATGGCCGCTATTGCCGACGCGAACCATCAAAGGCGACAGGCTCGCTGATTGCGTCTCGCATTGGGAACTGAAGGTCGAGAAGATCGTCGAGGATGAACAGCGGCCGCGGTTTCTTTGCTCCATCGTGGACGAGGAAATGCATAAGGCGTGGCAGGGATTCAATCGTGCGCAAGCGGCGGTCATCGAACTCGCCGTGCTGACGACGCGGCTCAACATGTTGCCGCCGGAGAAGATCGAAGGCGAATTGAAGTATCTCGAAATCGCAATTTCGAAGACCGCCGGCCCGCGCGAAGAAGAGGCATGGGAATGGCTGATGGAAAAGGTTTCGGCGTGGCGTCAGGCACGGTTCGACAAGTCGACGTCATGAAGCCCGACGGCGACGTCAAAGGCGCGTTCATCAAGGCTTGTGGCGATGCGATCGAGAACGGATCGTTCGCCAAGCTCACGCTCGGAAAATTTCGGGGAAAAGGCGAAGCAAGCAAAGCGATTGCGACGATCGTGACGCTGAAGGATGTGCCGCATCTGAAGCTCGTCACGAGCTTTCCGCGCAAAGACGAAACAAAGACCTATAAAATCGACGAGGGCTTGCGAACGATCGGTTCGTCGATCGGCGAAACCTATATGAGCGCCACGCTCTTCTCGACGGCGCGGGACGTTCGCCTCGACTACAGCCGCAAGGGTGTCCCGCATTTGGCGAGCGGAAAAGCGACGCTGAAAGCGGCAGAGCCCGCGTCGCACGATCGCAAGAAGGCATATCTCGTTCCGCCCGACAGGCCGTATCTCAAGGCTTTGCAGGTCGCGGACAGCGAGGGCCGTATCAAGCCGTCGATGCAGGGCAAGTATCGTCAGATTTGCCGGTTCATCGAGATTGCGGACGAACTGATCAAGGAAAGCGATCTCAAAAAAGATGCGCCGCTCAAGGTCGTCGATATCGGTTCCGGCAAAGGATATCTGACTTTCGCGTTCTACGATTATCTGACGACGCAACTCGGCTACGGTTGCGAGATGGCGGGTATTGAGATGCGCGCTGAACTCGTCGCGTTCTGTAATGATCTTGCCCGAGAGCTCGGTTTCGGCGGATTGACGTTCGTTGCTGAAGAAGCGTCGCGGATCTCGCGCGCCGGCATCGATATCATCATCGCGCTGCATGCTTGCGATACTGCGACGGATGACGCAATGGCGCTTGGGGTTCGCGGGAACGCCGCGCTCATTCTCTCCGCGCCTTGCTGCCAGCATGAAATAGCGCCGCAAATCAAAGACACGGGCGAAGGGTTGCTCGGGCTCATAAAATATCCGCTTCTGAAGCAACGTCAGGCGGATCTCGTGACGGATGCAGCGCGAGCGCTGCTGCTTGAATCGTCTGGTTATAAAGTCAAGTTGATCGAATTCGTTTCGACTGAACATACGTCAAAGAATATTCTGATTGCGGCCGTCAGATCTTCTCACGTGGATCGGGTATCGGCGCGCGAACAGTATCAGGCGTTGAAGAATACTACCGGTTTTTCGACGCAACATCTCGAGTCACAACTCAAGGATGTCGAGTAGTTTCCCGCTGCGATTTTATTGCACGCCTCATTTGTTGCTCACTGACGTGGAATGCGTATAGAGGGAACTCATCCGGGCTTCATATGTTTGATGCTCGGGACCCCCAGAGTGAATTCATGAAAAGAAGGCAGAACTCGATGATTGACGTCTCCCGTATCGTGCGGCTCGCTTCGGCCGTTGCCGCTATCAGTGTGGCCGTGGCACTTCCTGCAAGCGCGCGCGATGAGGTCCGCGAAGATCCGGCGGTCGTTGCGGAGAGGCTGCAGCACATGGGCTTCGTCCAATGGGGCAAAATCCGCTGGTCGCATGGCTATTGGAAGATCGACGATGCCAAGCGCGCGAACGGGCACGTTTACGATCTGGAACTCGAAAGCGGTTCGTTCGACCTCGTGCGGCTCCGTCGCGACCGCGGCTGAGACATTCGCCACTGATATTTTTTTCGGCCGCGACGGCATCCGTTGCGGCCGAATTTATTTGTGCAGAAGAAGTGCTACGGCAACGGCTGGTGCGCAGCGCGTCGCCCACTCTCGCTGATCGTCTCTGGCATCGATGAGCATGCCGAATGCGAATGCAGGAAGCTGCAATCGGGTTGCGATTTTTTCCGCGTGCGATGCGCCGATGCCGGCGAGCACGACGGAGCGCACTTCGCCGCTCGGGCGCGACAGGACTTGCAGCACGCCGTCGTGGATCGATCGCAGCTGCCGTTCCGACAGATAGGCGGCAGAAACCTGCCAAGTCGGCAGGTGGCGCATTTCGACGTCGCGACCGAATCCGCGGGCAAAGCGGACGAGACTTTCTTCCTGAGTTTTTCCGCGCCCATCAGCCGTTGGATGCTGATCGACGTCATCCGGCAGATCACCGAGGATGCGGCGCACGTCGGCCATCGTTGCGAAGCCATCGCGTGCGAGACCTTGCCACTGGCCCGCGAGCGGCGCGCGGTTTGCGATGGAGGCGACGGGTGTTCGCGTCAGTCCCGTATAGACCAGTTCGCCTGTCTGCAGGCGTTCAGCATCGGTGAGGCCCAACGGGCGATCACAAGCGATGATGTCGGTCGTCGTCGATCCCATGTCGATGAGAAGTGACTTCGGGCGGAGGCGGGCGACGAGTTCGGCGGTTGCAATGAAATTTGCCGACGCGACGGATAGCGGATCACCGATGGCCGCTTGCGGCGCGGCGAAGCCTTTGAGGCCCATGAAAAAGCGAAGCTCTCCGTTGAGGCGTTCGCGCAGCCTTTCGACGATCGCGAGAACACCGGCTTCGCGACTTTCGAAAATCTCGGTCAGCTCGCCGGTCATCGTGATCGCGCAGAGGGTATGCCCTTCGATGATCGTGGCGGCGTCGTGGAGGGCTTGGTCGAGCCGATCCAAACCTTCCCAAAGCGGGCAGGGGATCTGACGCACGGAGACGACGCGGCCGTCCTCCAAGCGTGCGGCCTTGAGGTGCGCGCCGCCAACGTCCAAGCCGATTGTGACCTTCGTCATTTGGGCCTTCGCTTCAATATCGCTGCTCGTGATACACTGAGGGCCCGAGGAGGCAAGCAGTGGACGTAATTCCGGTTATCGATGTCGCGCACGGGCAGGTTGTTCGTGCGGTCAAGGGGGAGCGCTCGGCCTATCGGCCCATCGAAACGCCGATTGCGGCGTCATCGGATCCTGTAGATCTGGCGCGGGGCCTCGCTAAGCTTTTTACGTTCCGCAGACTTTACTTAGCCGATCTCGACGGCATCGAGGGGCGGGGCCGCGACAAGCACCTCGTTCAGGCCCTCAGCCATGTTCTGCCGGGCGTCGAGATCTGGATCGACGCGGGCACGGGATCGCGCGGCGCTGCCCGAGCGGTGCTTGCCGCACCTGTTTCAACACTCGTGGTCGGTTCGGAAAGCGTCGAGACGGCGCGCGTCTGGAGCGACATCGCAGCCGAAGCGCCGGGGCGCACGATCCTGTCTCTTGATTTCAGGCACGACGAATTCATGGGGCCGGAGACGCTGCTGACCGATTCGTCGCTTTGGCCCTCGCGGGTCATCGTCATGACGCTCGATCGCGTTGGCGCGAACGCAGGTCCCGATTTCCAAAAGCTTACGGATATCGTGTCGCGCGCGGGCGGGCGCCGCGTCTATGCGGCTGGTGGCGTTCGAAATCGCGAAGATCTCGAGGTGCTCCGAAAGATCGGCGTCAAAGGCGCGCTCGTCTCTTCGGCATTGCATTCGGGAAAAATTTCGGCCGGCGACCTCAAGGAAGTCGCCGGCCGGTGATGTCCAGTCCGGAATTGCAGCAGCCGCTCCAGCTGAGTTCGAAGCCAAGTTGCGGCCTCGGCTTCGTCTCAGTTGCTAACCGCTGTAACGGCCCGAGAGCAGTCTACCCAATCGCTGCAGCAGACCCCCCTTCATGGGAGGGGCAGTATTATTTTTGTTTTCGACCTGCTGAGGACGGTTTCCGCTTCAAGCCTTCGCAGCGAACGGATGCTGAGCCGAGTTACGCTGAGCGGTTGCTTCGGCAGCCGTCGGCTTGCCTGCAACAGCGCGTGCGATCGATTCCTTCACGGCGCGGTAGTTGTAGTCCTGGATCTTGGCGTCGTCGGCAGCTTCCCAGTGGATGAACACGCCAACGCAGATGTAGAGATCATCAGCTTCAGCAGCCGGGATGACGCCTTCAGCAACCGAGTCCTGAACGGCCTTTGCAACGCCGTACTGAGCCGGTCCGAACATCTGAACGGCCTGGCGGGCGTCCTTGATCGTGACCTTGTTGTAAAGGATCGTGTTCGGCTTGCAGGCGAGGTTCGGCGCGATCACGGCGAGAAGCGTCGTGAAGCCGTCCTTGTTGTTCGTCAGGGCGTTGCAGAACGCCGTCTCAGCAGCCGAACCGCGCGGTCCGATGATGAGGTCGATGTGAGCGACTTCGTTGCCGTCACCGACGAGCGACTCGCCGACCATGACTTTATTGATTTTGGCCATTAGGGGGGTTCCTCCCACGAAATAAACGATATGAGCACCAACGCTCCCCCGTCAAAAGTCGGGAATTCGCTGTGTTGCTCTGGCGATGATATCCAAGCACGTCGGCGCCCTGGTGTCATGAGTACCAGCGTCAGGCACAATGGATCGGCCCGCATCGAATGCGGACACGGCGCCTGTATTGCCCTAGGTCAACGAGCGAGACAAGCCCTTAAAATGGGGCGCGGCGGCATTCAGGAGTGTTTCCGCTCGATTAACGCGTCGGCGAAAAGGGTCGTGACTACAAAATCAGCAGTGGTACCCGGATTGAGACGGCTCTGTTTCAACTTTGCGTCAAAATCCAGAAGGGCGGACAGTGATTTCGCAGTTGCAACAGGAAACCAGCTCGACTTGAGCGCGTGTGCTTCGCGCTGCACATCGAGAGCGGTTTCAAGACCGTATTTCCGCGTGATGTGCGTATCGGGGACCTCGGCCAGCAACGACATATGCAACGTCGTTATCGAAAGGGCCGGGTCGGCTCCTGGTGCTGCGCGCGCCGCGTGGAGCGCGGGCAAAGCGAAATCGAAAACGTCTGCGAAGACGTTCACATAGGCGTTCGCGATGCGATCGCGTTCGGCGGCAATGTGCATTGCGGCAATAAGAGTGAGCCGGTTTGCTTCAGCGCGAACGTCGCCCTCACTGACTGCGCCGAGGCCCGCGGGATTGGCGATGCGGATTGCTTCGAACGCGTCGTCGGCGTCCGCTACATCGAGGGCTGAAAGAATATTGCCGAGGCGGCGGCGCAGACCGACGTCGAACGTCGTTTCGCTCGCAGCCTTTGCGAGCGGCGCGCAAAGAAGCACGATGCCGAGGTTGGTATTCATGCCGGTCGCGGCAACGCTCGCCTCAGTCGCGCGGAGGATGCGCTTGCCGACGCTCAGTGCGGGATCGGCTATCGGACCCGCTGCGGCTTTCGCCGCCTGCTCGAAATGGAACACCTCCATGCCGTGCCCGGCGGAATGGCGATGGACATTGCCGGGCTTCAACGCGTTGAGTTCGGCGTGGCAAGCGTCGAGGAAGGCCGCGGTTATCTCGGCCGGTTGACGCGGCCCGCTCATGTTTCAACAGCGACGGGAATACCCGACGCCGCGCGGTGCGCGAGGACGGTGTTCAAGAAGTCCTCGGCGATGGCCCATGCGATGTTGACGTCGGCCACGCCTTGCAGGCCGCGCCATGCTGGATTGGAATTGACTTCCAACACCTGCAGCTCGCCATCGGCCGTTCGAATGAGATCGATGCCGGCGTAATCGGCATCGACGGCGCGCATCGCCGCCATCGAGATGCTGGTCATTTCGGCGTCGGGGAGATGGACGCGGGCCTTGCCTCCTTGATGAATGTTCGTCACCCAATTGGTGCCGCGGCGCGTCATCGCCGCGACAACGCGATGCCTCGTCGCGAGAACGCGCCAATCTTCGAAAAGGCCATCCTTCGGCGCGACGTAATCCTGCATGTAGTACATCTGATCGACAGTCTCGGGCGCAGGCAATTCGCTCTGCTGCTCGATTTTGCCGATGCCTTTGCCCTGGCTGCCGAAGATCGGCTTCACGACGAGCGGGCGGTCGAGCCCTTCGGTGTATTCGAGCGCATGAGGAAGCGTTTCGCAGACGCGCGTGCGCGGTGTCGGGATGCCGTTCTTGTGCAGAAGAAACGTGGTTTGCGATTTATCCACGCAGCGCTCGATGGCGCGCGCATCGTTCCAGACGCGTACGCCGCTTTCGCGCAGCGCATGCAAGAGGCCCAACCGGAAGGTGATCTGTTCCAGCGTGCCCGCCGAGATCGAGCGGACGAAAACGCCGTCGGGCAAGCGGCCTTTGAAGCCCGGAATATCGATGCCGCTTTCGAGCCCGGTGTCGAAGGCGCAATGGGGAAGCGAGGAAACCGTGACGCGCGCGCCCATGGCTTCGAGCGAGCGCACGATGCGGCGCGCGTGCCATTCGCCCCGCCCTTCCTCGATCAGAAGGGCGAGGTGAAGCCCATCGCCTGGGCCTGGCAAAGGATCAGGCTTTGCCTCAGCGGAAGCTCGCATCGACGATCTCCGGCGCCAGCTCGCCTGCGCGGAAGGAATTGCCCGTCTCGACGTTAGAGACGATCACCTGAGCGGGTGAGAACAGCATCGGGTCGATCTTATAGAAGTCGCCGTTAACGTCGGCGAAGATCTCGGCGAACGGTTTGCCATAGGCGCCGCACGTGCTCGACGGCAGGTTCTCTGCAAGCCGCTTCGCATCGGTGTCGGGACCTTTGACGAAGAGATGGATGCGGCCACCATAGATGATCGCATCGTTGGTGCGCCCCATCGCCTTGACGAAATCGGGAATCGGCGGCGCGATCGGCGTCGTGCCCGTGCCGTCGAGGATATTCTCGAGAGGGAAGTGCAGAGCGTGGGCTTTATGGATCGCGACCTCGAGAACGCGGGCTGCGATCTGTACGGTGCCTGCAAGGCTCCAGGTCGTCGCGTACATGATGGTCAAGCCGGTCGGATCGATGCCGCAGCCTGTCGACAGTTTCGCGATGACTGCCGAAGGCGGCGCCTTATCGCCCTCGATGACAAGCGTCGCCTGCGGATGGTGGTCGACGTAACCGAGTTCTTTGTACAAGTCTTCGACGCGCGACAGGGCTCGCGCCGGTCCTGA